>NZ_CP113162.1:742500-1058617 GCF_029030725.1 [Pseudomonas] carboxydohydrogena | reverse complement strand
GTCCGGCTCCGGCGCGGGCGTCTTCAGCGAGGCCTCGACCGGCTTGTCGCCATCGTCGAGACGGCCGAGCGTCACCTTGTGCGTTTCTTCCTTGCCCTTGCGGATCAGCACGACATCGACGGTCTTGCCGACCGGGGTGTCCGCCACCGCGCGCGGCAGATCCTTCATCTCGCGGATCGCCTTGCCGTCAAAGGAGGTGATGACGTCGCCCGCCTCGATGCCCGCGGGCTTGGCAGGGCCCTTCTCGTCGACGCCAGCAACCAGCGCGCCATGCGGCGGCTTGATGCCGAGACTGTCGGCGATCTCGTCGGTCACCTGCTGGATGCGCACGCCGAGCCAGCCGCGCCGCACTTCCTTGTACTGCCGCAACTGATTGACGATGCCGACCACGGTGTTCGACGGCACCGCGAAGCCGATGCCGATCGAGCCGCCCGACGGCGAGATGATCGCGGTGTTCACGCCGATCACTTCGCCATCGAGATTGAACAGCGGGCCGCCCGAATTGCCGCGATTGATGGCGGCGTCGGTCTGGATGTAGTTGTCGTAAGGCCCGGAGTTGATGTCGCGGTTGCGCGCCGAGACGATGCCCGCCGTCACCGTGCCCCCCAGGCTGAACGGATTGCCGATCGCGATCACCCATTCGCCGAGCCGCAGTCTGTCGGAATTGCCGAACTTCACCGCCGTCAGTTTCTTCTCCGGCGGCTGGAATTTCAGCACGGCGAGGTCGCTCTTCTTGTCGCGACCGACAAGCTCCGCCTTGATCTTGGTGCCGTCATTGAGAATGACGTTGATCTCGTCGGCATCGGCGATGACGTGGTTGTTGGTCACCACAATGCCGCTGGCGTCGATGATGAAACCGGAGCCCAGCGAATTGACCTTGTGCTGGCCCCTGTCGCCGCGACGGTTCTTGAAGAAATCCTCGAAGAGTTCATTGAAGGGAGAATCCGGCGGCAGTTTCGGATTGGCCTTGTTGCGGCCTTCCTTCTGGGGTTTCGCCTCCTCGCCCTTCTCATCCCGGCCATTGACGGTCTGCGACGTGGAGATGTTCACCACGGCGTCGATCACCTTCTCCGCAACATCGGCGATGCCATCCGGGCCGCGCGCGAACGCAGGCTGAGGGGCGCTCGCCGCCATCATCAGAAAACCGCCCGCGACGGCAAGCGGAAGCAGGCGTTTCAGTCGCACAGGCGCGTGGAACATCGAACAACGTCTCCTGAGAAGGAAAATGCCATCAGCACCGAGACTGCGCCCGGCCTTCCTGATCCGCAAGCGTATCAACGCGGCGAATAAGGCGAAATACCGGCGCCCGGCTTATAGGCCGTAGCGCATGAACCAGATCAGCAGCAGTCCCGCCACTGCGACCGAAAGTCCCGTGGTGCGCAGCAGGTTCTCGGAATGCTCGAGGGCCGCCTCCATCGCACGGCGCATCGCCTGAGGGAACGCCGCGAAGGTCAAGCCTTCGATGACGCAAAGGACGCCAAACCCGATCAACAACTCTTTCATGACAGGATTTCACCAGAGACCCGAGCAAAGGGAAATCCCGTTGACGAGATAAATTGCGTTTATCTTGGCGCCGCCGGGGCTGCCGCCCCCGGCTTTGTCCCATTGACCGAGTTGAAGAACCGGAAGAATTCCGAATCCGGCTTCAGCACAAAACGGGTGTCGTTGTTCTTCAGGCTGGTCTCGTAGGCGGTCATTGCCCGGTAGAACGCGAAGAACTGCGGGTCCCTGGAATAGGCCTCGGCGAAGATCCGGTTGCGCTCGCCGTCGCCCTCGCCGCGAATCTGGTCCGCCTGCGAATTGGCTTCCGCCACGATCACGGTCGCCTCGCGGTCGGCCTTGGACTTGATCTCCTGCGCCTTCTGTCCGCCCTGGGCGCGGAATTCGGCGGCCTCGCGCTGACGCTCGGTCTGCATGCGCTGGTACACGGCCTGGCTGTTCTGCTCCGGCAAATCGGCGCGGCGGATGCGCACATCGACGACCTGGATGCCGTAGGCTCCCGCCTGCTTGTCGAGCTGGTCGCGGATGCGGCCCATCAGCACCTCACGCTCGTCGCGCACCACCTGAATGAAGGTGGCCTCGCCGAGCACGCGGCGAAGGGCCGCGTTCAGCAACGCGGTCAACTGGATGTTGGCGGCCGAAATGGTGCCGACGCTCTGATAGAAGCGCAGCGCATCCTTGATCCGGTAGCGCGCGAAAGCATCCACCACCAGACGCTTCTGGTCGGAGGCGATGATTTCCTGCGAGGGATTCTCCAGATCGAGAATCCGGTTGTCGATGCTGATGACGGTATCGATGAAGGGCGCCTTAAAGTGCAGGCCCGGATCGGTGATCGGGGCGCCCACCGGCGCGCCGAGCCGAACCACCAGCGCCTGTTCGGTCTGCCGGACGGTGAAGAGCGAACTGTAGCCGACGATGATCAGCGCCAGCAGAACGACGAGGGCGACGATGCCCGACAACCCGCTTTTCATCGGCTTGCTCCGTTCTGCGAGACCGGCGCGGCGGGCACGGCGGTTGTCTTACGGCCCAGTTCGTTGAGCGGCAGATACGGCACCACGCCCTGCCCGGACGAACCCGGATCGAGAATGACCTTGTCCGCCGGTCCGAGCACATGCTCCATGGTTTCGAGATAGATGCGTTGCCGTGTCACTTCGGGCGCCTTCTTGTATTCGTCATAAACGCTAAGGAATCGCGCGGCCTGACCCTTGGCTTCGGCCACCGTCTGCTCCTTGTAGCCCTGCGCCTGCTGCAACACCTGCGCTGCGCGGCCGCGCGCATCCGGCACGACGCGATTGGCATAGGTCTGCGCTTCGTTTTGCAAACGCTCGAGGTCGGCACGCGCCGCCTGCACGTCGCGGAACGAGTCGATCACCTGTTGCGGCGGATCGACCTTCTGCATCTGCACCTGCTGGATCAGAATGCCGGCGCCGTAGCTGTCGAGCGTCTTCTGCATCAATTGATGGACCGCACTTTCAATGGTGTTGCGCGCGCCGGTGAGGATCGGCTGGATATCGGAGTGACCGATCACCTCGCGCATCGCGCTCTCGGCCACCGCCTTCACCGTGCCTTCCGGGTTCTGGATGTTGAACAGGAATTTGCCGACGCCGTCCGGCGCGATACGCCACAGCACCGTGAAATCGACATCGACGATGTTCTCGTCGCCGGTCAGCATCAGGCTTTCTTCCGGCACGTCGCGCACGACGCGGCCCCGGCGCCCGCTGTCGTCGCTGACCGTCATGCCGATGTTCAGCGTGGAGACGCGCAGCGCCTTGGGCAGCAGCACGGTCTCGATCGGATACGGCAGATGATAGTTCAGGCCGGGCTGCACCGTGCGCACGTGCTTGCCGAAGCGCAGCACAGCACCGAGTTCGTCCGGCTGCACGCGGAAGAAACCGGACAACAGCCAGATCGCGATACCCGCGATGACGATCAGGGCAATGCCCATGCCGCTCATGTGCCCGCCCGGCAGCAATTGCTGAATCCGGTCCTGACCACGGCGCAGGAGATCTTCAAGATCGGACGGCTTGGGCCCTTGCGATTGCGGACCGGAGCCCCATGGCCCCTTCGGACCGGGACCCCATGGACTTCCGCCTTGATTCTTCCAGGCCATCAGCAAGCTCCTTCGCGCCGTCTCGCGGCCGCGACCGGGTTTATAAGAGACGCCGGGCCGCGGTACAACGCGACCCTGCGCACTCTCTCCCAGCTAATCCGCGCGAGGAAATTGTCAATGCAAACATTGACAAGCGGGGTTAATGACCCGCCGCGCGAGCATATGTCGCATAGGAAAAATCGGCACTGTCCTCAGGCCCGCGCACAGGACGGCTGCGCGCGACATCCCGCCATTCCGCCATCTCGAACTTAAGGAACGTGTCTCCGTCCGGCTCGGCATGAACATGCGTGATCTCCAGACGAGTGGCACGCGGCATCCACTGGCGGAAAATCTCCGCGCCGCCGATCACCATGATTTCCGGGACACCTCGCCGCAGGACATCACCCAGCGCAACTTGATAGGCCGCATCGAGCGACGGAACCACCACCACGCCCGCCGCGCGAAAATCCGGGTCGCGCGTCACCACGATGTTGGTGCGCCTCGGCAGCGGCTTGCCGATCGAGAGAAACGTCTTGCGGCCCATGATGACCGGCTTGTTCAAGGTCAACTGCTTGAAGCGTTGCAGGTCCGAACGCAGATGCCAGGGCATCGTATTGTCGCGGCCGATCACGCCATTGTCGGCCACGGCGACGATAAACACGATCTCGGGGGGTGCCGTCTGTGCGGTCACACCGCGACCTCGGCCTTGATGTGCGGATGCGGATCGTAATTCTCGAGTTTGAAATCCTCAAAACGGAATCCGAAAATATCCTTCACCGCCGGATTGATGCTCACTGTCGGCAGCGCGCGCGGCCGCCGCGTCAGTTGCAGGCGCGCCTGCTCCAGATGGTTGGAATACAGATGCGCGTCGCCGAGCGTATGGATGAACTCGCCCGGCTTCAAATCCGTCACCTGCGCGATCATCATCGTCAGCAAAGCATAAGACGCGATGTTGAACGGCACGCCGAGAAACACGTCGGCCGAACGCTGGTAGAGTTGGCACGACAATTTGCCGTTCGCGACATAGAACTGGAACAGGCAATGACACGGCGGCAGCGCCATGTGATCGACATCGGCCGGATTCCATGCGCTGACGATCAGCCGCCGCGAATCCGGCGTGGTGCGGATCATGCGGATGAGGTTCGCGATCTGGTCGATGCTGCGCCCATCGGGCGCCTGCCACGAGCGCCACTGTTTGCCATAGACAGGGCCGAGATCGCCGTTGGCGTCCGCCCACTCGTCCCAGATCGTGACGCCATTATTTTGCAGATAGCGCACGTTGGTGTCGCCTGCGAGAAACCACAACAGTTCGTGGACGATCGCCTTGAACGGCAGCTTCTTGGTCGTGGTCATCGGAAAACCGGCGGCGAGATCGAAGCGCATCTGGTGGCCGAACACCGACAGCGTGCCGGTGCCGGTGCGGTCGCCCTTCTGCGCGCCGTCGCTCAAAATCCGCTCGAGCAGGTCGTGATACTGATGCATGGCCGTCATCTATGTCGCTTGAGCGGAACGGACCATATCCGGGGCCGAATCAACAGCCGTTTTCCCGCGTTGTCCCGTCAAAAGTAGGCACCGCCTCCTCCGTCCGGAAGCCTCTCGCGATCAGATAAACCCGGCGTAGCCCAGAATTCCCGCCACCGCGAGCGGCCAGAGCGGATTGATCCGGGTTCCAACCGCGACCAGCGCCGTGGCCAAAGTCACAAGCGTGGCGGCCAGTGACGTATCGACCGTAACCGCCAGCACATAGCCGCCCGCCGCCATCAGGCCGATCGAGACCGGCACGAAAGACGCCTGAATAATGGAAGGCCAGAACGACTGGCTGGAGCGGTGAAAAAAGTTCGCCACGAAATAGGCCAGCACGCCCGCCGGGCCGCACATCGCGAATGTCGTCACCGCAGCCCCGGCAAGCCCCGCGACCTGATAGCCGATCAGCGTCACGATCAGCACATTCGGCCCGGGCGAGAACTGGGCGATGGCGAACATGTCGGCGAACTGCGCATCCGTCAGCCAGTGGTTCACATCGACGGCGACACGATGCATCTCGGGAATCGTCGCGTTCGCGCCGCCCACCGCCAGCAGCGACATCACACCGAATGTCCACAACAGATTGAGGTAGGTGCCGAGTCCCGGATTCATGCGGTCTCACGCCTGCGCCAGAAATAAGTCACGACAACGCTGAGCGGCAGCGCGATCAGCAGAACGACAGCGAGCGGCAGCCGCCCAAGGCCGACCGCCGCGAACACGGCGACCATCAATCCGATCTCGACCGGATTTTTCCGCTTCAGAAGCGGCCCCATCATGCGGAGCGTGACGGCGAGAAACAGGCCGACGGCGGCGCAGGCGATGCCGTTCAGGGTCCGCTGCAATCCCGGCAGATCGCCGAAATGGGAATAAAGAATGCCCAGCGTCGTGACGATCAGCGTCGGCGGCAACAGCAGGCCGAGAAACGCCGCGACGCTTCCGGCGGCACCGCGAAACCGGCCGCCGAACACAATCGACAGATTGACGATGTTGGCCCCCGGCAGCAGGTGGCACAGCGCGAAGGCTTCGTTGAATTCGTCCGGCGTCATCCAGCGGTGCTGCTCGACGATAGCCCGGCGCGCCCACACCAGCACGCCGCCGAAACCGGCCAGCGACATTTTCGAGAACGCAAAAAACAGTTCAAGCAATCCCGGCGGCTCGGCGGCGAGATCGCGGGCAGCCGTATCGGGAGGCGGCGCGGGCTGGTCCATGGTCCGGATTCAGATCGTGAATGAGATGGCGTCGGGACATCGTTTAGATGTGTCGTATCGCCCGGCCAAATCTTTTCCGGCGGCGTGACGCTCTCTCCATTCAACTTTTCGCGGGCGCGCGGCGCAGTTTTTGGACCCGTGCGCCCACCCGTCCCTCAAAACCCCGCTCGCAGGGGCTTTTTTCGTCAACCTTTGGGCCCTATATTGAGGCTGCCGGTTCGCCGGCTATGGAAATAAATGGCCGTCGCAATAAACCATTCGGACCCGGGGGCAGCACCCGGCGCCTCCACCAAAGTTCCGCAAGGCGGGATTTCGGCGGGGGCGAAACAGGATCGACGAGGGCGTAAAGGGCGTGTTTTTTCCCGGTATTGTTCCGCCGTTATCGGGCTTCTCAATAGTTGCAAACGACAACTATGCTCCGGTTGCTCAGGCTGCGTAACGCAGTTTGATAGACCGACTTAAAGTCCTGATGGATTAAGCCCCGTCAGGCGGGGTTCGGAGGCACCTGGCAACAGAAGCCTCCACTCATCTCTCCAATTGATTCATATGTATGCGTGCCGCTGCCCATAAGGCAGAGGGTCCGATCAGGCGTCTTCTTGCCCTTGCGATGCAACAAGGCTGCTGACGCAGCCCGCCGGAGCAGTTAATCTGGCGCGAAAGGGTTTGTTCACGAAAAGAGTGGCCAACGCCACCTTCCATCGCGGACGGACTTGCTAACAACCAACCGCATGGAACAAAAGTGCGAGTCGGCTCCTCTCCTACCGGCACGTGACCCTTCGCTATTTTGACAGGACCGACCGATGGCCACCGATCTGATCCGCTATGATGTTCTGACCCGCGATGCGCTGCGCGGCGTCCTGCGCCGCGTTTTGACCGACGCCGCCGAACACGGACTGCCGGGAGAACATCATTTCTACATCACCTTTCTCTCAACGGCGGAGGGCGTGAAGCTGTCGCCGCGGCTCTTGTCGCAATATCCGCAGGAGATGACGGTGATCCTCCAGCACCAGTTCTGGGATCTGGTGGTGACCGAGGATCATTTCGAAGTCGGCCTGTCGTTCGGCGGCATTCCCGAGCGTCTTGTCGTGCCGTTCAGCGCCATCACCCGCTTCTTCGATCCCTCCGTGCAGTTCGGGCTGCAATTCGAGACGGCGGAAGCCGCGATCGGCGACGCCGAGCCTGCGACGGCCGAGGCCGAGAAGGCCGATTCTCCCGCTTCCCCGGATTCGCCCGACAATCCGGATGACGATGGCGGCGGCGACCATCCGCGCGAAGGCGCGCAGGTCGTGCGGCTGGATCGCTTCCGCAAGAAATAATAACTCCTCTAATCGAGAGTCTCGTCTGCCCGTGCGGCATGGCTTCGCGTGGCTGCTTTCGGCATACTCGCGCCCGAAAGACGGACCCGACATGACGGCGCGCCGTCATGATCGATATGAGGGCGAACATGGCACCGAGCAAAACCACCCGAACCGAAACCGACACATTCGGGCCGATCGAGGTCGCCGCCGACCGCTACTGGGGCGCGCAGACCGAGCGCTCGCGCAACAATTTCAAGATCGGCACCGAGCACATGCCGCCGCCGCTGATCCGCGCGATGGCCATCGTCAAGCTCGCAGCCGCGCAGACCAATCTCGAACTCAAGCTCATCGACAAGAAACTCGCCGACGCCATCATCGCCGCCGCGCAGGAAATCATCGACGGCAAGCTCGACGATCATTTCCCGCTGGTGGTGTGGCAGACCGGCTCCGGCACGCAAACCAACATGAACCTCAACGAGGTGATCTCGAACCGCGCCAACGAGATGCTCGGCTTTGAGCGCGGCACCAAGAAGCCGGTTCACCCGAACGACCACGTCAATATGGGTCAGTCGTCCAACGACTCCTTCCCGACCGCGATGCATATCGCCGCGGCGCAGGAGATCGCGCGCGATCTGATCCCGGCGCTGGAGGAATTGCTCGCCGCGCTGCGCGGCAAGCAGAAGGAATTCGCCTCGATCGTGAAGATCGGCCGCACCCATACGCAGGATGCCACGCCGCTCACGCTCGGCCAGGAATTCTCGGGCTATGCCGCGCAGGTCGAAAGCGGCATCGTGCGCATCAGGGAAAGCGCGAAAAGCCTCCTCCCGCTGGCGCAGGGCGGCACCGCCGTCGGCACCGGACTGAACGCGAAGCCGGAATTCGCGGCATCGTTCGCCAAACATGTCGCATCGATGACAGGACTTTCCTTCATCACCGCGCCCAACAAGTTCGAGGCGCTCGCCTCCAACGATGCCTATGTCTACGTCCATGGCGCCATCAACGCGACCGCGACCGGGCTGTTCAAGATCGCCAACGACATCCGCCTGCTCGGCTCAGGTCCGCGCTCGGGCCTCGGCGAACTGATCCTGCCGGAAAACGAACCCGGCTCATCGATCATGCCCGGCAAGGTCAATCCGACGCAGTGCGAGGCGATGACGATGGTGTGCTGCCAGATTTTCGGGAATCAGACCACGCTGACGACAGCGGGCAGCCAGGGCCACTTCGAGCTGAACGTTTACAAACCTGTCATGGTGTTGGCGATGCTGACTTCGATCCGGCTGATGGCGGATGTGTCGCGCTCGTTCACAGAAAATTGTGTGGCCGGAATCCGCGCCGATGAAAAGCGGATCAGCGATCTGATGCAGCGCTCGCTGATGCTCGTCACCGCGCTCGCGCCGAAGATCGGATATGACAATGCCGCGAAAATCGCCAAGACGGCCCACGCGAACGGCACAACGCTAAAAGAGGAAGCACTTAAACTTGGATTCGTCACCGCAGCGGAATTTGATTCCATCGTGCGGCCCGAGCAGATGACAAATTCCGGTAAGTGAAATACACGCGTGGTACGTGGCATACACAATACCTCCTCGTACCTTCTTTCTGCGTTTCATCACTCTTTCGTCTAAAGACGTAGCGTTATGCAGCTACCGCTCCTATGATGTGTTTGCTAGGAGCGGCGACAGAGCAGCTTTTCGCCAGTGGGACTTGTGGTCTTGGCGATTTTGATATTGATGCTGTTCGACCCGCGACCGGCAGGTTCGTTTTCTGCAATAACGAGATTCCTGTGGGCGATCTGATCAATTTAAAGAGGTTCAAAAAGCGTCAGGAACGCCAGCGCGCCAATGTGGAAGCAAGCAGTCAGCGCGCAAAGCATGGGCTCACAAAAGCCGAAAAGACCAATCAACGTGCACTCGAACAGCGCACCGAGGCATTTCTCAACCAACACCTACGCGATGACGGAAAGTCTTCATGAAGTCCCCTGTCGTTAAACGCTCCATCGTTGTTGCCGGACACAAGACCAGTGTCAGCCTGGAAGAAGCCTTCTGGAACGGCATGAAGGAAATCTCATCGGCGCGCGGCATGACATTGTCCGAACTGGTCGGCGAGATCGACGGTCAGCGCAAACAGGGCAACCTCTCCTCGGCGATCCGCCTGTTCGTGCTCGATCATTACCGTTCGATGACACTCGGTCCCTCCGAACCGAACGTCGCGCATGAGTCCACGCGCGAGTCCGTGATGGACTCTCAGGCCGCCGAGTAAACGCTGCGGGAATCTACGGATCGCCTCCGCAACATTCTGACTCATCCCTTAAGGCTTTCACCGAATATCGGCGGCAACCTGTATCGGGTACGATGTAACTGTCTCGGCGATTGAGAACGATCGCCGGGGCAGGATGATCGTCCCGGGCGCCCTGTTGTTCGCGCGTGACGATCCACCATCGTGACAATATCCGCCTCGCAGTCCGCGAGAAGAACCGCACGGCTTTGCCCGGCGAACGCTCGCGCACGCGTCTCAGAAGGAGTGACGGCGATGATCAGCCAGCGTGACGTGAGAGCCCCGGTCACAGACCCGGTGAAGGAATTCGCCGTGGTCAAGCGGTCGGTGGTCGTCGATGGACACAAGACCAGCGTCAGTCTCGAAGATGCGTTCTGGTCGAGCCTGAAGGACATCGCATCACGGCGCGGCCTGTCGCTGTCGATGCAGATCGCGGCCATCGACCAGCATCGCCGGACCAGCAATCTGTCGTCAGCGATCCGCCTGTTCGTGCTCGATTACTTTCGCGAACGCGCGATCGGTACGATGTTCATCGGCGAACGGCAGGCTTCGCCGAAACTGACACCTGCGCATTGAAGCGTTTTCAGCCCAAACAATTCTAGAACGCCGTGGCGGGCGCTGGAGAGCGGCGCGGCCGCGGCGTGCCCGGCGCGGGCTTGATATCGATCGGCGGCGGCAGCGGAGAAAGCTGCGCCCCGGCCGGTGGAAGATGCACGCGCGGCATATGCGGCGCCGCCTTGCGTTTGCGCGGATCGACGCCCGGAATTCTCACCTCGGCGGGCGGCAGCGCCTGCTCGGGTTGCGCAAGGGAATCGACCGGAGGATTGCTGGCCGGCGCAGGCTTCGGCGGCGGCAATGCGCCCGGCTTCTCCAATGCGTCGAGACGCTGCGTTTCCCGCTCGATGGCGCGCAACGACAGCCAGGACGACAGCGCCGCGACATCGACATCGCGGGTAATGCTGTCCGCCGTGCCGCGCAGGAAAATCTGGATATCCGGCGCATCCTTCATCGCGCCGGATATCGGCTTCAGCCCGATCCTCAGATCGCCCTGGTCTTCCGGAATATCGTAGCTGCCCGAGATCGTGGCGCGCGCCGCATCGGACTGGAAAACCGTCGGATCGGCGTGCACGCGCGCATCCTTGATGGCGAACGGCACATCCACGGAGGCCACCGCAAGCGGCGCGCGGTCGAGCGCGGTTGCGACCACCGATTCCATCCTGTTCTTCGCGACAGGATCGTCCGACGCCTTTTCCGCGGCATCGAACGCGGCGACGTCGAGCGCGGGGAGCCGCGCGCCGGTCAGGGTCAATACGCCGTTGCCCGAGAGCGCGTTGCGTAAGGCAGCCGCGCTGCGCCCCCGCGTCGCCAGCGTCATCCGCACCGACGCCTTGCCGGGCGGCAATTGCAGCCCGCGAAATTTCAGCGCTGGCGCATCGGCATTGTCCAGCTTGAAGCTGGCATCGATGGCGGTATCCGATGCGCCGCGCTTAACCGCAGCAGAAAGCGTCGCCGCACCGCCGCCGACCGTTCCTTTTACATTGTCAAAAGAGACCGACGAACCGTCTCCCTGCATCGAGCCACTGATCGCTGCCGCTTCCATGCCGCCGGGCAGGATTGCTTTCTCTGCTTTCACGGCCACCGACCCGCGCCAGCCGATCAAGCCTTGCGCAAGCGGATCCGTCGCCGCGCGATCGTCGGCACCGAGCATCAGGGCCGTCAGCCCTTGCACGTCGAGCGCATCCGTCTCGATGTTGCCGGTGAGATTTTGCTCTCCCTGACGCGACAAAGAGAGATTTCCCTTCAGCAGGGCTGCGCCGAGCTTGCCGAAGAAATTCTCCAGCGCGACTGCATCGTCGGTCACGACAAGACGCGACGAGAGATCGCTGACGGCCTGCTGCGGCTTCAGCCACGGCGCAAGCGCCGCGTGGCGAACCTTGAGATCGAACATCCGCTTGTTCGGTTGATCCGCGACGGATGTCAGGCTTGCCTGCAACGGCGCAATCTCGTGTCCGAGAATTTTTGTCTTGGCGAGATCCAGATCAAGACGCGTTTCGAAGCCGCCTTTCTCCCGCCACGCGATGACCCGGCGCGTCACATCGGCGAGGCCGTCGAAATCCACCTGCTGCGAACGCAACGTGGCGTCGATCTTCTTGCCAATGCGCGCGATACGGCCCGCAAGCTGATTGCCGCCAAGATCAAGCGTCATTTCGTCGAGCATAAGACGCTCCTTGCCGAGCGTCATCGTCGCGGCAAGATGAAGCGGCGTCCGCGCGCCACGCACCGCATCGGACTTACCGAACGCCCAGTCGGCGAAACCCTGCGCATCGCCGGTTTTGACATCGAGCGAGCCGGAAAAATCCTCGCCCTCCTTGTCGCGCGCCGTGCGGCCACTCAAAGCGAGACGCGCGTCGCCGGGTCCGCTGAATGCGAGTTTCTGAATCGCCCAGGAATCTTTCAAACCTTCCAAAGTTGCGGAGAGCGCTGTCAGCGCCTGCCCGGCGAGCGTGGCGCGATCCGCCGTCGCCTCGATCCGCGACGGCCATGGCAAGGCCGGCAGCGCCGTCAGCGCGTTCCCCAGAAAATCCGCAGGCGTCCTGCCCTGCGCGGCCTTACTCTCGCCTAGCGCGCGGTCGAGATCGAGCTGGGCGGCTGACAGCTTCAGCTCCAGCTTCGCGGGACGGAACGACAGCGTGCCCTCTCCCGACAGCTTGACCCCGGTTGCCTCCGCCCCATAAAGAACGTCCCCTTGCGTGAACGCCGCACCGGACGGATCGAGCGTGGTGCGGGCCATGATCCGCCATGGCGTCTCTCCGGCTGCCGCGAGCGTCAGAGCGCCTTCGAAATGCGGGACGCGCCTGTCGAAGCTGAGCGCGCCATCCAGCGACGAGGCCATCGCGCCGGCCTGCGCTGAATCAAGATCGAACCGCAGCCGCGTCGCCTCGCCCTCGCCCGCCTTCGACAAGGCCAGCCGGAACGGCTGACGTTTATCCCGCAGGAGGAAGCTGCCATCGCCGCGCAGATTGCCGCCGAGCGCGCGGACATCGCCGCTGAACTTCAAGCCATCGAGTCCGATCTGGGAGCCGCTCGCCGCGTCATGCAGCGTGACACGGCCGGACAGATCGAACTTGTCGATCGCCAGCGCGCCGAAATTGAATTCGCCCTTCGACGGGGCGATGATGCGTCCCTCTTTATCGAGACCGATATCGAGCGCGAGGCCATCCAGCGCCAGTTGCGTCGCCCGCCATTCGCCGCGGAGCAGCGAGCCGAGGCTGAACTCGACATCGAGCTTGTCGGCGCGCAGCTTCGTCACGTCCCTCGAACCGCCGACCGAGAGCTTGTGCAGCCGCAGGATCGGCGCGGGCAAGAGACGCGCATCCAGCGCCCCCTCGACACGCACCGGCGCGCCGACCACGCGCGACGCCTCCGCCTCGAATTGCGGCTTGTACTTATTCCAATCGACGAACAGCGGCGCCGCCAGCGCCGCAACCAGCGCCATGATGGCGGCGATCGCCAATCCGAGCAGCGTCGTCTGCAACGTGAACCCCGCGGAAAATGGCGCGGCCACCCCGCCGCGCCTGAGCCAGCGCCATCATAGAGAAAAGTGTGGCGGACTCACAACGCCGCAAAAGGACTCACGCCGATGGAATGATCTTTCCCGGATTGAAGATGTTTTGCGGATCGAGTGCCGCCTTCACCGCGCGCATCGCTTCGATGGCCTCGGGCCCCAGTTCGGGAACAAGGTATTTCTGCTTGCCCTGCCCGATGCCGTGTTCGCCGGTGCAGGTGCCGTCCATGCGGTGCGCGCGATCCGCGAGGCGATGCACGAATTCCTGTCCGCGCGCCAGTTCGTCGGGGTCGTTGACGTCGCACAGCATCAGACAATGGAAATTACCGTCGCCGACATGGCCGACGATGGGCGCGATCAGCCTGAGTTTTTCGATATCCTGTTCGGTTTCGCTCACGCAATCGGCCAGACGCGAGATCGGCACGCAGACATCCGTTGACATCGGCCGCGAACCGGGACGGATCGCCGCCGCCGCCCAATAGGCGTCATGACGCGCCTGCCACAACCTCGTGCGATCCTCCGCGCGCGTAGTCCATTCGAACGCGCTGCCGCCGCAATCCTTCGCGATCTCGGCGAATGCCGCCGACTGTTCGGCGACGTCCGCCTCGCTGCCGTGGAATTCCAGCAACAATAGCGGGGTCAACGGCAAATTCAGTTTCGAATAGGCGTTGCAGGCGGCAACCTGCGCGGCATTGAGAAGTTCGATCCGCGCCAGCGGAATGCCGGTCTGGATCGCCAGAATGGTGGCATCGCACGCGCCCTTGACGCTGCCGAACGAACAGGAACCTGCCGCGATGCTCTGCGGAATGCCGCGCAGCCGCATCGTCATCTCGGCAATAATGCCCAGCGTGCCTTCCGCGCCGATGAACAGGTGGGTGAGGTCGTATCCGGCCGAGGATTTCTTCGCCCGCGTACCGGTGGTGACGATCTCGCCGTCGCCACGCACGACCTTCAGCGCCAGCACGTTGTCGCGCATGGTGCCGTAGCGCACGGCATTGGTGCCGGAAGCACGCGTCGAGGCCATGCCGCCGAGCGTCGCATCCGCGCCGGGATCGATCGGGAAGAACAGCCCCTGATCGCGCAGATGTTCATTGAGCGTCTTGCGGGTGATGCCGGGCTCGATCACGCAGTCGAGGTCCTCGGCGTGCACGGCAAGGACGCGGTTCATCTCGCGCAGGTCGAGGCAGACGCCGCCCGATGGCGCGTTGACCTGCCCTTCCAGCGAGGTGCCCGCGCCGAACGGGATGATCGGCACATGGTAACGCGCGCAAATGCGTACCGCGTCCTGAATGTCGGCCACGCTGCGCGCCAGCACCACGGCGTCGGGCGGTTGCGGCGCGATCCATGTGGTGGTGTGAGCATGCTGCTCGCGCTGGGCCTGCGCGGTGAGGAAATCACGCTTGAAGCGCGTGGCGAGAGCTTCAAACGCGTTGCTCAGGGTCTGCGGCGAAAGCCGCGATGCCGTCGTGGTGGTCAAGGCAAGCGTCCTGCAAGAGAGTGCGCAACCGTCGCAAACGAAAACCGGCCGGTCAAGCTGACCGGCCGGTTCACCACTCCACTCTCTCGAATTATGCCTTGATGCTTACGCTACACCGTCGGGCGTCCGCCACGCATCAAGCCTATCAGTGCCGAAACCGCGAACAGCACGATCGCGACGAAGAACACGATCTTGGCGATTTCGATCGACGCGCCTGCAATGCCGCCGAAGCCGAGAAGGCCGGCCACCAGCGCGATGATGAGAAACGTCACAACCCAGCTCAACATGGCAATCTCCTTTGTCTCCGGTCAGAAGTCATTGCTTCTTTGCAGAACCAATCCGGGAGGGATTTGAAAGTTCCGGGCGGCAGCGGCCCCGAAAACCGCTAAAAAATGAGATTTTCGGGGAACAAAACCGTCCCGGCACGGCATCCCGCCGCGGTCTGTACGCGGCCGCGCGGAACGCCTATATCTGGACATATCCCTGATAAAGAAGGCTCCCTTTCGTGCTCCCGCGGTGCCATCGTGGGCTGAATCGATTCGCATGACCGAACCTGTCCGCCGACCTTTTGCCGACGCTCCCGTCCACCAGCCCGCCGCTGGCGGCATTGCCGCGCGCGCCCGCGCGGCGGCGGCTCCGCAATATCTGAGCGCGCTCAATCCGGAGCAGCGCGAGGCGGTCGAAACGCTGGACGGCCCCGTGCTGGTGCTGGCAGGTGCGGGCACCGGCAAGACCCGCGTGCTCACCTCGCGCATCGCCCACATCCTCAGTCAGGGCCGCGCCCGGCCGTTCGAAATCCTGTCGGTGACCTTCACCAACAAGGCCGCGCGCGAAATGAAGCACCGGCTCGGCGAGATGCTCGGCCAGACGGTCGAAGGCATGCCATGGCTCGGCACCTTCCATGCCATCGCCGGGCGCATCCTGCGCGTGCATGCCGAACTCGCGCAGTTGAAGTCGAACTTCACCGTGCTCGATGTCGACGACCAGATCCGCCTGCTGAAACAATTGCTGCAAGCCGAAGGCATCGACGACAAGCGCTGGCCCGCGCGGATGCTGGCCGGGCTGATCGACGGCTGGAAGAACCGCGGCCTCACGCCGTCGCAGGTGCCGTCCGGCGAAGCCTCGATTTTCGGCAACGGCAAGGGTGGCAAGCTCTACACCGCCTATCAGGAGCGACTGAAGATTCTCAACGCCGCCGATTTCGGCGACCTGCTCCTGGAGAACATCCGCATCTTCCGCGAGCATCCGGACGTGCTGCGGCAATACCAGCACCGCTTCAGATACATTCTGGTGGACGAATATCAGGACACCAACGTCGCGCAATATCTCTGGCTGCGGCTGCTGGCGCAGGCGCCGTCGCAGTCCCCCGTCATTCCGGGGCGCACCGAAGGTGCGAACCCGGAATCTGCTGGACAACAACTTCTGGATTCCGGGTCTGCGCCTGCGGCGCATCCCGGAATGACGAAGCCGAAAAACATCTGCTGCGTCGGCGACGACGACCAGTCGATCTATGGCTGGCGCGGCGCGGAGGTGGACAACATCCTGCGCTTCGAGCACGACTTCCCCGGCGCGAAAGTCGTGCGGCTGGAGCGCAACTATCGCTCGACCGGCCACATCCTCGCTGCCGCCTCGCATCTCATCGCGCATAATGAAGGCCGCCTCGGCAAGACGCTGCGCACAGAGGATGTCGATGGCGAGAAGGTCACCGTCACCGGTTCATGGGATTCGGAAGAGGAAGCCCGCTCGATCGGCGAGGAGATCGAACAATTCCAGCGCGCCGGGCAAAAGCTCAACGAGATCGCCATTCTGGTGCGAGCCTCGTTCCAGATGCGCGAGTTTGAAGACCGTTTCGTCACGCTCGGCCTGCCCTATCGCGTGATCGGCGGCCCGCGCTTCTACGAGCGCGCCGAAATCCGCGATGCGCTGGCCTACCTGCGCGTCATCAATTCGCCCGCCGACGATCTCGCCTTCGAGCGCATCGTCAATACGCCGAAGCGCGGACTGGGCGACGCCACCGTGCAACTGCTGCACGACATCGCCCGCAAGCGCCGCATTCCGCTGACCGAAGCCGCGCGCGCCGTCATCGAGACCGACGAACTCAAGCCCAAGGCGCGCGGCAGCCTGCGCGATCTCATCGCCAGCTTCGACCGCTGGAGCGCGCAGCGCGAGGTCATGCCGCACACGGAACTGGCCGAGATCGTGCTGGATGAATCCGGCTATACCGAGATGTGGCAGAAGGATCGCTCTGCGGACGCGGCGGGCCGCCTCGAAAACCTGAAAGAACTCGTGCGCTCGATGGAGGAATTCGAGAACCTGCACGGCTTCCTCGAACACATCTCGCTGGTGATGGACCGCGAGGGCGGTGCTGACGAAGACGCGGTGTCGGTGATGACGCTGCATTCCGCCAAGGGCCTCGAATTCGACAACGTGTTCCTGCCCGGCTGGGAAGAAGGGCTGTTTCCGCACCAGCGCGCGCTCGACGAACAGGGCCGTGCGGGGCTGGAGGAAGAACGCCGCCTTGCGCATGTCGGCGTCACCCGCGCGCGCAGGCGGGCGAAAATCTATTTCGCCACCAACCGCCGTATCCATGGCTCATGGACCACCACGATCCCCTCGCGCTTCCTCGACGAACTGCCGGCGGATCATGTCGAGATTACCGAATCCAAGGGCGGCTCCGGATGGGGCGGCGCGGGCGGCTTCGGCTCATCACGCTTCGACAGCGTGGAATCGTTCGGCTCCGGCTATTCGACGCCGGGCTGGCAGCGCGCGCAATCCAATCGCGGGCGTGGCGGCGGCTTCAACGAAACCGGCGCGCGATACAATGCGGGCGGGCGCGGGCGCAAGCAGCTCACCATCGAGGGCGAGCTGGTTGCGAAATCGACCGGCGGCGAATCCGAATTCGGCACCGGCGAGCGCGTCTTTCATGAGAAATTCGGCTATGGCCGCGTCGCCCGCGTCGACGGCAACAAGCTCACCATCGTCTTCGACAAGGCAGGCGAGAAGAAGGTGATCGACAGCTTCGTGAAGTCGGCCTGAGACGGCCTGATATATCAACCCCGCCCCTTGTTTCGGTCAATCCGAGCCTCTATTTGTCCGCGACCCGCATTCCAGCGAGCCCCGCATCTGCATGCCAGCCATCATTACCGTCTCCAACCTGACCAAGACCTATGCGTCGGGCTTCACCGCGCTGAAGAACATCAATCTGGAAATCCGGCAGGGCGAGATTTTCGCGCTGCTAGGGCCGAACGGCGCGGGCAAGACCACGCTCATCAGCACGATCTGCGGTCTTGCGATGGCAAGCGAAGGCACCGTAACCATCGGCGGCCACGATAACGTCACCGACTACCGCGCCGCGCGCGAGATGATCGGCCTCGTGCCGCAGGAATTGCATACCGACGCCTGGGAAACCCCGACAGCGACCGCCGCCTTCAGCCGCGGCCTGTTCGGCAAACCGAAGAACTCCGCGCTGATCGAGAAGATTCTGAAAGACCTCTCATTGTGGGACAAGCGCAAGAGCCAGATCATCACGCTCTCCGGCGGCATGAAGCGCCGCGTGATGATCGCCAAGGCGCTCGCCCACGAGCCGCAGATCCTGTTTCTGGACGAGCCGACCGCGGGCGTCGATGTCGAACTGCGCAAGTCGATGTGGCAGGTGGTGCGCGAACTGCGCGATTCCGGTGTCACCATCATCCTCACCACGCATTACATCGAGGAAGCCGAGGAGATGGCCGACCGCGTCGGCGTCATCAACAAGGGCGAGATCGTGCTGGTCGAGGACAAGGCCACGCTGATGCGCAAGCTCGGCCGCAAGCAACTGACGTTGCATTTCAAGGAGCCGGTCGATTCCCTGCCCGCCTCTCTTGGCGAGTATAAACTCGAGCTGTCGGACGACCGCAAGCAACTGACCTACACCTACGACACCAAGAGCGAGCGCACCGGCATCACCACCCTGCTGAACGATCTGCGCGCCGCCGGCCTCAACTTCAACGACCTCAACACGACGCAATCCTCCCTCGAGGAGATTTTCGTCAATCTGGTGCACAGCGCATGAACCTCCACGCCGTCGTCGCCATCTACAAATTCGAAATGGCGCGCACCTTCCGCACGCTGCTGCAAAGCGTCGTCTCGCCGGTGATCTCGACATCGCTGTATTTCGTCGTGTTCGGCTCGGCGATCGGCTCGCGGATTCCGGAAATCCACGGCGTCAGCTATGGCGCATTCATCGTGCCGGGCCTCATCATGCTGTCGGTGCTGACGCAGAGCATCGCCAACGCCTCGTTCGGCATCTATTTCCCGAAATTCACCGGCACGGTGTATGAATTGTTGTCCGCGCCGGTATCGGCGTTCGAGGCCGTGCTCGGCTATGTCGGCGCGGCGGCGACCAAGTCCATCGCGCTCGGCCTGATTATCCTCGCGACCGCCGCCCTGTTCGTGCCGATCAAGATCGCGCATCCGGCATGGATGCTGGCCTTCCTCGTGCTCACCGCGCTGACCTTCAGCCTGTTCGGCTTCATCATCGGCATCTGGGCGGACGGCTTCGAGAAATTGCAGGCGATTCCGCTGCTGGTGGTGACGCCGCTGACATTCCTCGGAGGCAGCTTCTATTCGATCGGCATGCTACCGCCGGTCTGGCGTTCGATCACGCTGCTCAATCCCGTGGTCTATCTCATCAGCGGCTTTCGCTGGAGCTTCACCGAGGTCGCCGATGTCAGCGTCTATCTCAGTGTCGCAATGATCATGGTCTTCCTGCTTCTCAGCATGGCCGTGATCTGGTGGATCTTCAAAACCGGCTATCGCCTCAAGCGCTGACCGACCCCAAAAGAAAATGGCCCCGCAAAATTGCGGGGCCATTTTTTATCAGCCGAATTCGCTCAGTAGCGGCGATGATGACGGCGATGATAGTGACGGTGCCGGTGATGATACCGGGGGCCGCCGATCACGCCATTCACTCCGCCCACCACGCCGCCGACACCCGCGCCGATCGCGCCGCCCACGACACCGCCGACGGGGCCCGCCGCGCGGTTGCCGCGATATGCGCCTTCCTCAGCACCGCCGATGATGCCCTGCGCATGCCCCGCGAGGGGAGCGGCGAGCAGCACCAAAAGCGCCAGGGCGGAGGCCCATGCGAAGGTCCGATTTGCCGGCTGAACGCCGGAGGTCATTGCTTTCATTTCAGGCTCTCATGTTGAAAGTGACAAATCATTGACGGGAGACCAACGCACTGGCGGGCCAAAGGTTTCACGTAAATGTTAGAGCGGTTAACGGATCGTCCCGTTGAGCCGCGCGTTCTCTTCCCACCCTTATTCTCGCTGGAAAAAGCCATCTTCAGCTCTTAAATCCTGATGTTGTATCGGCCACGTGGCGGGCCGCTGGAGATCGGTAACATGCGTAAATTGGTTATTCCTGTTGCGGCGCTGATCATGGCGGCCAGCGCATCGCTGGCTCGTGCCGCTGTCGATATCGAGGTCAACAAGGACATCCAGCAGATGACCGTCTCGGTCGATGGGCAGGTGCTCTATCGCTGGCCGGTCTCGAGCGGCAATCCCACGCACGAGACGCCGAACGGGAAATTCCAGACCTTCCGCATGGAAGAAAACCATTTCTCGAAGGAATTCGACGATGCGCCGATGCCGCATTCGATCTTCTTCACCAGGCAGGGCCACGCCATCCACGGCACCGATTCCGTCAAAAACCTCGGCACGCCGGTTTCGCACGGCTGCGTGAGACTGTCGCGCGCCAACGCCACGACACTTTGGAATCTGGTGAAAAAGGAAGGGCTGCTGAAAACCAGCGTCCGCCTCACCGGCTCATCGCGCGTGGCGCTCGCGCGCAATCCGCGCAACGTCGCCAGCCGTGGCGGCACCCTCGATGCCGACGCCAGCGCAGGCCAGCCTTTGGACACGACGCCGCAGCGCGTGCCCTCCGGCGCGATGTATGATCGCCCCGGCGACGATTCCTATCAGCAGCAGCCCCAGCGCCAGCCTTATTACAACTACGGCAACAACAGCGGATATGGCGGCGGCATCTCGGCCCCCGATCCGCGCGACCCGACCCGGCGCATCTATATCGACCCGCGCTACAGCCGCGGTTACGACAACAATTACGCGCAGGATGACGGGTCGCGCTACTATCAACGCCGCGTCTATCGGGCACGCCCGCTGTTCGGAAACGACGACGACGATTGACGCCGGACGCACTTAAGCGGCGGGATCAATTATCGCCGTCGCGCAGACGGCGATACACCGCTCCCAGCACGTTGGAATAATCGTCGGTCCACACCCGCTGCCCGGGCGTCGGCGCCGTGAGTTGCCAGAAGCTGCTCGATGCCAGCGCACCGACATCTTCCGGCTTGCGCGCGGACACGACCACATTGGTGGTGAAGATATATTCGGCGTCCCGGCCGCTGTCCTCGTTATAGACCCAGCTCGTCAGGCCATTTGCATCCGCGATGCCGACGACGACGCTCGCCAGTTCGAGATGCCGGTTCGATACATGCATCAGCACCGCGCCGCCCGGCGCGAGTTTCGCCTTGTAAATCGCCATCGCCTCCTGCGTCGCCAGATGGATCGGGATCGCATCCGAAGAATAGGCGTCAACAATAATGAGATCATAAGCCGCATCCGGCTCGCGCGCGAAAGTCAGCCGCGCATCGCCGATCACCGGCTTGATCTCCGGCATGCAGGCGGACAGATAAGTGAAATATTTCGGATTGCGCGCGGTATCGACCATGGTCTGGTCGATCTCGAAGAACTTCCATGCCTCGCCGGGCTTCGCCTGACAGGCCAGAGTGCCCGCGCCAAGGCCGATGGCCGCCACCCGCAGCGGCGCGCCCTTGCGCGCGCGGATCGCCGCGATCGCGCGGCCGATGCCGCCGTCATTGTGATAGTAGCTGATCGGCTCCGGCCTGCCCGTGATCTTCGTGCCGTCGTCGTTGAGGAATTTTTCCGCGCCGTGAATCGTCGTGCCGTGCATCAGCACGTGATATTGCCCGCCCGGCGTTACCACGATCTTGTGCACACCGAAGAAACTGCGCACCGTCTCCACCCGTCCCTCGTCCAGCGGATAGACGCGCACCAGCACGAGTCCCAGCGCCACAAGCAGCGCGAACTGGACGCGATGAATCCGCATCACCATGGCCAGCAGCGCGGCCACCGCGGCGAGTGAGCCGATCGTCCAGACGCGCCAGCTTTCGAGAAACACCTCCGCCGCATCGGCGCGGTACGCCAGCACGATCAGGATCGACGCCACCACCACCGCTGCGAACCAGAGCAGCATCGCCCCGCGCCTTGGCCGCTGCCATGGCCGGCACAGCGCCGCGAGCGCCAGCAGGATCGGATATTCGGCAATCCATGAAAACGTGAACGGCGCGACCAGTCCCGCGAACAGCCCGCCGATCATGCCGCCGAACGACAGCGCCACGTAGAACCCGGTGAGATAGCGCGCGGGCGGACGGGTCCGCGCCAGTTCGCCATGCGATGCCATCGCGATGATGAAGAAGCAAAGCTGATGTCCTCCGAGGGTCAGCAGCAGATTCTGCTCGCCGCCGATCGCCAGCAGCACAACGACACCCGCGATCGCGAGCGGTTGCAGCTTCAGCATCCAGCGATGCGGCAGCAGCGGCCGCGACTGGAACACCAGCACCCATGTCAGCAGATAGAGCGACAGCGGCAGCACCCACAACAGCGGCGCAGCGGCGACGTCGGTCGAGATATGGGCGGTGACGGCGATCAGAAGTCCCGATGGCACGGCGGCAAGAAACACCCACCGCCCCCATTGCAGCCATGACGGCCCGGGCGCGGCCTCGTCTTCATCGTTCAGGGCGACGGCCATTGGCGGCGCGCGCAGCAGCAACAAGCCGCAAGCCGCGATCAACAGGATCAGCAACCCGTATCCGAAAGCCCACAGCACGTTCTGCGCGTGAAGCGTCAGCATCGGCTCCAGCAGCACCGGGTAGGACAAAAGCGCGAGGAAGCTGCCGATGTTCGATGAGGCATAAAGAAAGTACGGGTCCGGCCCCTGCGGGTGCCCGGTGCGGACGAACCATGCCTGCAACATCGGATTGTTGGCGGCGAGCGCGAAGAACGGCAGCCCGATGGACGCCGCGAACAGGCCGAGCAGCCAGAACGCGTAGCCGCTGGCGGGCGGCTCGGCCCAGCCGCTGCCGATGGAGAGCGGCAGAAACGTGAAAGCCACCGCCAGCAATACAAGATGGATCACGACCGGAGCCGTCCGGCTTTTCAGCGTCATCAGCACATGCGCGTAGGCGTAACCGCCGAGCAGCAGCGACTGGAAGAACACCATCGCCACCGACCACACCGCGGGGGAGCCGCCGAGGCGCGGCAGCACCATTTTCGTGAACAGAGGCTGCACCGAAAACAGCAGCAGCGCGCTCAGGAAGATCGTCGCGGTATAGGCCGTGAGCACAACACGGTTGCGCGCGGCGGGCGATACCGCATCGGCCGGTGACGGGGTGGTCATGACAACTCCGTAAACGGCCGCAAGGCCGGAAACGTCCGGAAACGCCGTGCCCATCAGTGGACCATAGCGAAGATGAACGAACAATAACCGCCCCGTGACCATCCCCAGCGCCAGAAATCGCTCGCTTGCGAGAGAGACCGCATTTAAGAAGGCCGGATGTCACGGTACGACGCGATCATCATCGGCGCCGGCCATAACGGCCTCACCTGCGCGGCCTATCTCGCGATGAACGGCCTCACGGTCAAAGTCGTCGAGCGGCGCAAGGTCGTGGGCGGCGCTGCCGTGACGGAGGAATTCCACCCCGGCTTCCGCAATTCGGTCGCGGCCTATACCGTCAGCCTGCTGCATCCGCGCGTGATCGCGGAGTTGAACCTTGCGGGCCATGGCTTGCGCATCGTCGAGCGGCGCGCGCAGAATTTCCTGCCCTCGCCCGATGGCCGTTATCTCCTCACCGGCGAGGGACGCACCCATCAGTCCATCGCGAAACTGAGCGAACGCGATGCGCTGCGCATCGACGCCTTCAACCGCGAACTCGAAATCGTCGCCGACGTGCTGCGGCAATTCCTGCTGCGCGCGCCGCCCAACGTCACGGAAGGATTTTCGCTCAACAGCCTGCGCGAAGCGTTCAATGCGCTGGAGAGCGGCAACCTCCTGCGACGGCTGTCGCTGGAGCATCAGCGACTGCTGCTTGATCTGTTCACATTGTCGGCCGGAGAAATGCTCGACGACTGGTTCGAGAGCGACCTCGTCAAGGCGCTGTTCGGCTTCGACGCCATCGTCGGCCATTACGCGAGCCCTTATGCGGCAGGCTCCGCCTATGTGATGCTGCATCATGCCTTCGGCGAGGTGAACGGCCGCAAGGGGCTGTGGGGCCACGCCATCGGCGGCATGGGCGCGATCACGCAGGCAATGGCCGCTTCCGCCCGCAGCCATGGCGCCGAGATCGAAACCGAAGCCGGTGTCAGCGAAGTGCTGGTCGAGAACGGCCGCGCTATCGGTGTCACGCTGGAGAACGGCGAAACGCTGCGCGGGCGTTATATCGTCTCCAACGTCAACCCGACGCTGCTTTACACGCGCCTCGTGCCGCAAGCCGCATTGCCTGTTCCGTTCGCTTCACGCATTGCGAAATATCGCAACGGCTCGGGCACCTTCCGGATGAACGTGGCGCTTGCCGCGCTGCCGTCCTTCACCGCCCTGCCGGGCATGGGCGACCACCTCACCAGCGGCATCATCCTCGCGCCGTCACTTGCCTACATGGATCGCGCTTATCACGACGCGCGAGAGCATGGCTGGAGCCGCGAGCCGGTGGTGGAAATGCTGATCCCTTCCACGCTGGACGACAGCCTCGCGCCGCCGGACGCGCATGTCGCCAGCCTGTTCTGCCAGCACGTCGCGCCGGAACTGCCGGATGGCACATCATGGGACGATCACCGCGAGGAGGTCGCCAATTTGATGATCGCGACCGTGGACAAGTACGCGCCCGGCTTCACGCGCAGCATCATCGCCCGCCAGATCCTGTCACCGCTCGATCTGGAACGGCAGTTCGGATTGATCGGCGGCGACATCTTCCACGGCAAGCTGACGCTGAACCAGTTGTTCTCGGCCCGCCCGCTGCTCGGCCATGCCGACTACCGGGGCCCACTGAAGGGGCTCTACCATTGCGGCTCGGGCGCTCATCCCGGCGGTGGCGTCACCGGCGCGCCGGGCTACAACGCCGCGCAGACCATCCTGCGCGATCATCAGGGGATTTTCGCGTAGACAACCCTGTGGAAAAGCTGTGGAGACCCTGTGGATAGGTTCCAGGGGAATGCAGCCTAGACGCCATTTCCCGGCGGCTCGTTGCGGTGCCTCAGCGGGTCGGCAGCCTCGTCGTGGCCGCTGCGGCTGGAGAAAAACATCAAGGCCATCAATCCGCAGCCGATGACGAGCGAGAAGAACGTGCCGAGACCAAGTGCGATCCAGCCGTGCTTGCCCATATCGACGTTGCCGCTGGCGTTCCAGACCTCGACGGCCCATACGCCGGTGCCGATCAACAGGGCAATCAAGGCGAGAACGACCAGAACCCGGCCCAGAGTCAGATTTTTCATGGCCACTCTCCTTCGATTATCCCGGCATCCTTTAACATCTATTCCTGATGTATCAAATTACAACAGATCAACTGATGACGGATATGTGACCCCGGCCGGAAAAGGACTCCCTTGCCGGGTGCAAGGTCCTGCCTCCGTGGGGCATCCGGTTCACGGTTTGGCTCGCACTTTGCGACCATATCCTGTAGGCAGTGGTCCCTGCCAGCCGTGAGCCGGCAGTTCCGGCATTCCTTGCCATTTGAGCTTTCATGGACCCGTCCGTAACGCCCTCCGGCCCCACCCATCACGCCACCTGTGGCGCCGGGGACGAGGGCAGCGCCAACCGTATCGTAGATGCGCTGTCCGAAGTCTTCGACAGCGGCGAGGTCGTCGTCGCGGCCTTCGAGCGGCCGGGCAGCAGCGAATGGGATATTTCACTCTATTTCGAGACGCCGCCCGATCAGGCCGCCATTCGCTCCACGGTCGCCCAGACCGTTGGCGAGGAAACCGCCGCCGCGCTCGTGTTCGACACGGTGGAGGCCAAAGACTGGGTCAAAGCGAGCCTCGCCGACCTCGTGCCGGTCTGCGCCGGGCGCTTCGTCGTTCACGGCCAGCATGATCGCGACCGGATTCCGCCGAACAAGCTGCGGATCGAGATCGAGGCCGCGCTCGCGTTCGGAACCGGCCATCACGGCACCACGCGCGGCTGCCTCATGCTGCTCGACCGGGTGCTGTGCCAATCCACGCCTCGCCGCGTGCTCGACCTCGGCACCGGCACCGGTGTGCTGGCGATCGCCGCCGCCAAGGCGCTGCATCGGCCCATCCTCGCCAGCGACATCGATCCGCGCTCGGTCATTGTCGCCAAGGAGAATGCCGCTCTCAACGGCGTGGGGCAGGATGTGGAGGCGATCCAGGCGATCGGCTTCGGCTCGCCGCGTTTCGCGCAGGCCGGCCCGTTCGATCTCGTGCTGGCCAACATTCTTGCCAACCCGCTGCGCAAGCTCGCGGCACCGATGGAACGGCATCTCGCGCCGTCCGCCTTCGTGATCCTGTCGGGCCTGCTGCCGCCTCACGCGCGCGGTGTGATCGCGGCTTACCGGGGCCAGGGCCTGCGCCTGATCCGCCGCTATGAACTCGACGGCTGGGTCAGCCTCCTGATGCAGCGGATCGCCTAGGATTCGCGCGTCCGTTTTGGCGTCACATCGCCCTCGGTATAGCCGATGTTGCGGGCATCACGCTGCAAGCGCGCCTCAGTGAGCCGGTCGAGCAACTCCACGATCAGGCCCCGCCGTTTGGCCACCATGCCAAACAGCGCCCCTTCTTCGCTCGAAACCGGGGGCAGCCTGTCCGGCGACGGCTTCTCAAATCCGAAAGACCGCATTTTCAACCTCCTTGCCCGGTTGAACACTCCCATGCCGGCACTTCCCCGGTCGGTGAATGAAACGCGCAGATGTCCCCAATGGTTCCTGCGCTCGCCTTCTGCGCGGGCCGTGGTAATTTACAAAGCATGGTTCGTGCCAAATTCCGCTTGGAAGGTTGCTGATGTTCGAGGCCCGGTTTCAGAATTTCGACGAACCAGAGGGCGGCACCGCGCTTTCGGCGCGGCTGAGCGCTTTCCGTGAGGAAATCGTGCAGCGAGGTCTGGCCGGCTTCATTGTCCCGCGCGGAGACAGCCAGCAGAACGAATATGTTGCGCCGTCCGAGGAGCGCCTTGCCTGGCTGAGCGGCTTCACCGGTTCGGCCGGGCTCGCGATGGTGACGATCCGCGATGCCGCTTTGTTCGTCGACGGCCGCTATACGTTGCAGGCTGCCCAGCAAGTGGACACCACGGCGTTGCGCGTCGAGTCCCTGACCGATCCGCCGCCCGAACAATGGCTGACGCAGCACCTCAAGGCCGGAGAGCGCTTCGGTTTCGATCCGTGGCTGCACACGACAGCGGCAGCCGAACGGCTTGCGGCGGCCTGCGAAAAGGCGGGCGCGGAGCTTGTTGCGGTGGACGACAATCCCGTGGATACGATCTGGCGCGAACGCCCTGCACCGCCGCTCGGCCTCGTGACAGTGCATGCGCCCGAATTTGCCGGAGAGAGCGAGGCTGACAAGCTCGCCCGCATCCGCGCCGAGATGGCACGGCTCGGACTTGATGCATTAGTACTGTCCGACTCGCACGCCGTGGCATGGACCTTCAACATCCGCGGCGCGGACGTGGCGCACACGCCGCTGCCTCTGTCCTACGCGCTGCTGCCGAAAGACGGCGCGCCCACCATCTTCATCGATTCCCGCAAGCTCTCCAATGAGGCGCGCGCGCACCTCGCCAGCCACGCCGACATCGCCGGGCCGGACGCATTGCTCTCCGCGCTCGCCGCTGCTTCCCGGAACAGCGCCGCCATCGGCCTCGACAACGCGACCGCCGCCGATGCGCTCAGCCGCACGATCAAGGATGCGGGCGGCATCGCCCGGCGCATCGCAGATCCCGTCACACAGCTCAAGGCGATCAAGAACGCCACCGAGATTTCGGGCACACGCACGGCCCATCGCCGCGACGGCGCGGCCTTGGCGCGCTTTCTCGCCTGGATCGACCATGAGGCACAAGGCGGCGCACTGACGGAAATCGACGCCGTGGAAGCGCTGGAAACATTCCGCCGCGACACCGGCGCGCTGAAGGATGTGTCGTTCCCCACCATCTCCGGCACGGGACCGAACGGAGCCATCGTCCACTACCGCGTCACCCGCAAGAGCAACCGCCGCATCAAGCCCGGCGACCTGCTGCTGATCGATTCCGGCGCGCAATATCAGGACGGCACCACCGATGTCACCCGCACCATCGCCATCGGCGAGCCGACGGCGGAAATGCGCGACCGCTTCACCCGCGTGCTGCGCGGCCATATCGCGGTCGCGAGCGCGATCTTTCCCGACGGCACCCATGGCGTACAGATCGACGCGCTGGCGCGGCAATTCCTCTGGCAGGCTGGTCTCGATTTCGAGCACGGCACCGGCCACGGCGTCGGCAGCTATCTCTCCGTGCATGAAGGCCCCGCACGCATTTCCAAGCTCGGCCATGTGCCGCTGCGCCGGGGCATGATCCTCTCGAATGAGCCCGGTTATTACAAAACCAATGCTTACGGCATTCGCATCGAAAACCTCGAACTGATTACCGAGGCGAAAATCGACGGCGCGGAAAAACCGATGGATGCATTCGAGACGCTGACGCTCGCGCCGATCGACCGGCGGCTGATCGATGTCGCGCAGTTAAGTGCGCAGGAACGCACATGGATCGACGATTACCACGCGCGGGTGCGGCGGGAGATCAAGCCGCTGGTCGATGACGAAGCCACCAAGGTCTGGCTCGATGCCGCGACCGCGCCGTTGGCCTGAAGTCAAGCCTCGATGAGATTCAGCCACTCATCTTCCGTGAGCACCGCGACACCGAGTTCGCGCGCCTTGGTGAGTTTGGAGCCAGCCTCCTCGCCCGCGACGACATAGTCGGTTTTCTTCGACACCGAGCCGGACACTTTCGCGCCCAGCCGCTCGGCCTGCGCCTTGGCCTCGTCGCGGGTAAACTTCGTCAACGAGCCGGTGAACACCACCGTCTTCCCGGCCACCGCGGAATCGGTGCGCGCCTGCTCGGCGGGCAGTACTTCGATTTCGGCGAGCAATTCGTCGAGCGCCTTGACGTTACGCTTCTCCGCGAAAAATTCGACCACCGCGTCAGCCACGATGTCCCCGATGCCGCCGATATTGTTGAGGTCGGCATAGGCCTCGGACGTGTTGCCTTCCTCCGTCTGCGCCGCAGCGGCTTCCGCCATCGCCGCGCGCAGATTCTCGATGGTGCCGTAGTGGCGCGCCAGCAACTTGGCGTTGCCTTCACCGACATGGCGGATGCCGAGCGCGAAGATCAGGCGATTGAGTTCGATCCGGCGCCGCGCGTCGATCGCGGCGAACAGATTATTCACCGACACATCGCCGTACCCTTCGCGATCCTTGAGCTTCCTGGACGCGCGCGCATCACGCTTTTGCAGCGTGAAAATATCGACGGGATGCATGATGACCCCCTCGTCGTAGAATTCCTGAATCTGCTTGTCGCCAAGGCCCTCGATATCGAAGGCGAGCCGCGAGACGAAGTGCTTCAATCCCTCCACCGCCTGCGCGGGACACACCAGCGCGCCGGTGCAGCGGCGCACGACCTCTCCTTCCTCGCGCACCGCATGGCTGCCGCAGATCGGGCACTTGTGCGGGAACGAATAAGGCTTCGCGTTTGTTGGCCGCTTCTCCGTCACCACGCTGACGACCTGCGGGATCACGTCACCCGCGCGCTGGATCACCACAGTGTCGCCCTCGCGGATGTCCTTGCGCGCGATCTCGTCCTCGTTATGCAGCGTGGCGTTCTGCACCACAACGCCGCCGACCGTGACGGGCGTGAGCCGTGCCACCGGCGTCAGCGCGCCGGTGCGACCGACCTGGATGCCGATCTTCTCCAGCACGGTGGTCGCCTGCTCGGCCGCGAATTTGTGCGCGATCGCCCAGCGCGGGCTGCGCGAGATGAATCCGAGCCGTTGCTGCCAGTCGAGACGATCGACCTTGTAAACCACGCCATCGATGTCATAAGGCAGAGCCGCGCGTTCGGTCTCGATCTCGCGATAATATGCGAGCAGCGCCTCGACATCACGACACAACACCATGCGCGGGTTGGTGACAAAGCCTGCTTTGCCAAACCACGTCACCATCTCGTACTGCGTAGCCGCAGGCATCTCGCTCATCTCGCCCCAGGCATAGGCGAAGAATTTCAGCGGGCGCGATGCGGTGACGGCGACGTTCTTCTGCCGCAGCGAGCCGGCAGCGGAATTGCGCGGATTGGCGAAGATGGTGTCATCCGCCTCAGCCTGCTTCTTGTTCAGCGCGAGAAAATCCTCGCGCATCATGTAAACCTCGCCGCGCACCTCGCAGATGGCAGGAACGCCCTTCCCCTTCAACTTGTGCGGCACGTCCTTGATGGTGCGGACGTTGGCGGTGACGTCCTCGCCCTCGAAACCGTCGCCGCGTGTCGCGGCGCTGACAAGCTCGCCATTCTCGTAGCGCAATGACAACGAGAGCCCGTCGATCTTCGGCTCGGCAACAATCGCCAGCGGCTCGTCGGTTGTCAGATTGAGAAAACGGCGCACCCGCGTGGCGAATTCCGCGACGTCCTCATCGCTGAACGCGTTGCCGAGCGAGAGCATCGGCACGGCATGGCGGATTTTCGCGAACGCGCGCGAAGGCTGCGCGCCGACTGTCTGCGACGGCGAATCCTTCGCCACCAGTTCGGGAAAACGCTCCTCGATGGCGTTGAGACGCTGGCGCAGTTTGTCGTAGTCCGCGTCGGATACCGTCGGCGCGTCTTTCTGATAATAGCGCTCGTCATGCATCGAGATTTCAAGCGCAAGGCGCGTTAGTTCTATCTTGGCCTGCGCCTTGGTGAGATTTTCGACCGGCGTCGCCGTTTTTTTTGCTTTAGCAGCCATCGGCAGCCATCACGCCGTCGCGGCTTTAAGCAACTGCTCCGCCGCCGCGCGGGCCTCGCGCGTGATCTCCGCACCCGCCAGCATGCGGGCGATCTCCTCGCGGCGATGTTCCTTCACCAGCGGAGCCACGCGGGTGGCCACACGCTTACCCTTGTCGAGCGCCTCCTTGGAAATCAGGAGATGCTGGTCCGCGCGCGCGGCGACTTGCGGCGCGTGCGTCACCGCCATCACCTGCACCTTTTCCGCCAGCCGCGCGAGCCGCGCGCCGATGGCATCCGCCACCGCGCCGCCAACGCCGGTGTCGATTTCGTCGAACACGAGCGTCGGCGCGGAGCCGCGATCCGACAGCACCACTTTCAGCGCCAGCAGGAAGCGCGACAACTCGCCACCCGACGCGACCTTCATCAGCGGCCCGGGCTTGGTGCCGGGATTGGTTTGCACCCAGAACTGCACACGATCGAAGCCCTGCGGCCCCGGCGATTGTGGTTCGCTCTCGATCTGGGTCGAGAATTTCGCGCGCTCCAGTTTTAGCGGCGCAAGCTCGGCGTTGACGGCCTTGTTCAGCTTCTCCGCCGCCTTGATGCGCGCAGCCGACAACTTCTTCGCGGCCTCAAGATAGGCGGCATCCGCCGCGCTCGCTGTCTTCTCCAGAACTTTCAGCCTGTCCGCGCCCGCGTCGATCAAACCGACATCGGCCTTGAACTTCTCCGCCAGCGCGGCAAGGTCATCCACCGGCGTGGAATATTTGCGTGACGCCGCGCGCAGCGCGAACAGCCGTTCCTCGATCCGCTCCAGCTCAGCAGGGTCGTAGTCGGCGGCATGGATCGCTGCGTTCAGATTCTGCTCGGCGTCGGCGAGCGAATTCAGCGCAGCGTCCATCGCCTTGACGGCATCTTCGACGAGCTTCGGCGCGCTGGCCACCCGGCGCTCCAGCCGCCGCACAGCCGCCGCCAATGACGTCACCGGCGATTGCGGTCCTGCGACGGCAGCGAGCGCGTCGCGCAAATCCTCGGAAATCTTTTCGCCCTGCATCATCGCGGTGCGGCGCTCGGCAAGACGGGTCTCCTCGCCCTCCTGCGGCGCGAGCTTCATCAATTCCTCGGACGCGTGGCGCAAATAGTCCGCATCGCGTGCGGCGCGCTCCATCCCGGCGCGATGCTCTTCGAGCGTATCGCGCGCGGCGCGGCGCGCCTCCCACAGCGACTCGACATTGCCGACGCTCTCATCGAGCCCGGCGAAGGCATCGAGCAAACGGCGGTGCGTCGCCACATCGACCAGCGCGCGTTCGTCGTGCTGGCCGTGGATCTCGACCAGCGTCGCGCCGATGGCTTTCAGCGTCTGGATGCTGACGGGCTGATCGTTGAGGAAACCGCGCGTGCGGCCGTCCGCGAGCTGCACGCGGCGCAGGATCATCTCGCCCGATTCCGGATCGTCGAATCCGTTCTCGCGCAGGATCGCGAAGGCCGGGTGCTTCTTCGGCAGGTCGAAGGCCGCCGTCACCTGGCCTTGCTCCGCGCCATGGCGCACGAGGCTGGCGTCACCGCGCCCGCCGAGCGCCAGCGCGAAGGCATCGAGAAGAATGGATTTGCCCGCGCCGGTTTCGCCGGTCAGCACGGCAAGCCCCTTGGCGAAGTCGATATCGAGCCGCTCGATCAGGACGATGTCGCGGATCGAAAGGCGGGCCAGCATTGCGATGAAATCCTATCCGAGGCCGAACTTCTTGAAGGCCCTGCTGATGTAGGAGCCCTTGTTTTCCTGAGGCTCGACGCCGCCCGACTTTACAAGATTGTAGGCGTCTTTGTACCAGCGGCTGTCCGGAAAGTTGTGGCCAAGCACGGCGGCGGCGGTCTGCGCCTCGCTGACCACGCCGATCGCCATATAGGCTTCCGTCAGGCGCGCCAGCGCTTCCTCGACGTGGCGGGTGGTCTGGTACTGCGTCACCACCACCTTGAAGCGGTTGATCGCGCCGGTGTAGTCGCGCTTGTCCATGTAATAGCGGCCGATGGTCATCTCGCGGCCGGCGAGCTGGTCGCGCGCGCCCTCGATCTTCTTCTTGGCGGTGGTCGCATATTCCGAGTTCGGATATTTGCGAATCACCTCTTCCAGCGCGGCGATGGCCTTTTCGGTGCGGCCCTGATCGCGGCTGACATCGGGAATCTGGTCGTAGTTCGACACCGCCACGAGATATTGCGCGTAGGCCGCATCCGGGCTGCCGGGATGCAGGCTGATGTAGCGGTTGGCGTTGGCGATGCACTCGTCGTAATCGCCGGCCTGATAGGAGGCATAGGCCGACATCAGCAGCGACTTGCGCGCCCAGTCCGAATACGGGTGCTGGCGGTCGACCTCTTCGAATTTCTTGATGGCGCCCTTGCGGTCGCTCTTTTCGTTCAGCAGAAACAGGCCCTCGTTGTAGAGCTTGTCGGCGGGCTGATCGACGAACGTCTCGTCCTTGGCGAAATACTTGTCCCACAAATTGCCGGTGCCGCAGCCGCCAAGGGGTGCCGCGAGCACGATCACGCCCACGGCAAAGCAAAACCGGCGACCCAGCCGGTCGAAAAAGGGCCGCTTGGGCGAATGGCGCAAAGGCGTCGTCATGTGTTTCGCAAGACCTGAATAAATCGACCGGAACGAAGACTGACCGGCGCGGCCGGAACCCCTTAAGCCTGCATTCCCGCCGGCCTATGTAGCTGAAATCGTATTCCCGACCAACCGGATAGGGAGACATTTCGCCCGCATTAAGGCGGTTCTCACAGGGTCCCAAGCGGTTTGTAAGGGCGGTTTGGAGAAGCTGCCTGCGCCCGAAGGCTCAGGACGGGCGCATCAGGAAACGTCGGGCGCGAAGGCCGGCGCGACCATGCCGCCGCCAAGCATGCTACCGACAGCATCGGACGCGGTCGCGCGGGCACGGCGTGCCGCCACCGGCTCGGCCTCGACCACCCGCCAGGCATGGCGATCGGCCATCAGAGCCGTCAGAACCGCATGGTTGAGCTTGTGGCCGCCACGAACCGAGCGATACAGGCCGATCAGGGGCAGGCCCGAAAGCGCCAGATCGCCGATCACGTCCAGCACCTTGTGGCGGACGCATTCGTCGGCGTAGCGCAGACCTTCGGCGTTGAGGAGGCGATCCTCGTCGAACACCACGGAATTGTCGAAGGAGGCCCCGAGTGCATAACCGGCCTTCCAGAGCTTGGCCACGTCCTTCATGCAGCCGAAGGTACGGGCGCGCGCGATGTCGCGGCGGAAGGCATCCGGCGTCAGATCGAAATTGTAGGCCTGACGGCCGATCAGCGGATTGGCGAAATCGATCTCGACCTCGGCGCGGAAACCGTTCGCGTAGGGCCGCAACTCACCGAACGACTCGCCGAGCGTCACCTGAATCGGCTTCAAAACCTCGATGAAACGGGACGGAGCGGACTGCTCGACGATGCCCGCACGGTCAATCGCCGCGACGAATGCCGCGGCGCTGCCATCCATGATCGGAATTTCTGGACCATCGACTTCGATGGTGGCGTTGTCCACGCCCATGCCGCGCAGGGCGGCGAGCACATGCTCGGCGGTGGACACCACGGCGCCGGCCTTGTCGCCCAGCACGGTCGCGAAAGCGGTGGCGGACACGGATGCAGCCTGTGCGCGAACCTTACGTTCGGTGCCGTCAGCTTCCGTGCGAATAAAAACAAAACCGGCATCGACGCCCGCCGGACCAAGAACCAGATTGACGGGAGCGCCCGAGTGAACGCCGACGCCCGTCATTGAGACGTGCGAACGGAGCGTCTTTTGCCGGCTGAATTTCATCCCCGCCTTACCTAACTAACCGACTTGGGACACCCGAAGGCGAGACCAAAATCCCCGCAGGTCTCGATTTCGCAGCCGAAGGCTGACCAGTGATTCCCGAAGTCCCCCAAAACGTAGATGGACCTTACCCATTGGAGCGGGCAGCGCCACTCACGGTTGTTTACCGATTGTTACCCCAAAGGCGCCGCATCTGACGCGCGATCCTGCCACAATTGATTTGGCGGACCCAAATTAAAATCGTCTCCGATCACATGTTATTCCCATTGTAAATCAAAAGGTTGTGAGGCGGCCATTGCCCTACCCCGCCCCCTCAAAAGAAAATGCCCCGGCGTCAAGCCGGGGCATTCGCAGATACAGATTGTTACAGCGATCAGTTGGCCTGACGCCGCAGAAACGCCGGGATATCCAGGTGGTCGTCCATGGAGGCGGGAGCGGCCGGAGCCGGACGGCCATGCTGGTCGAGCCCCTGGGGCGCCGGGCGGCGTCCGTACTCGGACACCGGCTCACCCATGTTCGCCGGATTCGGGCGCTGCGGCTTGCGCTCGGGCATAGGCGGCATCTGCGGCATGGCCGGGCCGGACGCGCGAGCCGCGATCGGAGCTTCATGCTCCTCGTCGCGGCGGCCGAGGCCGACATTGGCGAGGCGCTGTAGCAGAGACGTCCGGGTCTTCTGCGGATGCTCCTCCTTCATGTCGCCACGAGCCTTGCGGATCTCGTTCTGGGCCGGCATCGGCAGTTCATCGAAATTCGGCATGCGCGGCGCACGCAGCGGCACCCGTTCGGCCGACGGCGGAATGAACGCCGCCGCTGGTGCCGGCTCGTTCAGCTCCATCGGCTCTTCCCTTTCGGGAAACAGCGAAGGCTTCGGCGGGATCGGGCGGATGCTGACATCGCCATAGGACGCAGCCGCAGGCGCGGCGGGCGGCGCAGGCGACACGGCTTCGGCGATCGCGGCGAGCGCGGCGCGGTCGATCTGCTCGGCCGTCGGGCGGCCGATCGGTGCGGGAGCCGCAACCGGAGCAGCCGCAGTTTCGATCTTCTGCATCCGCTCGGCGACGCGCAGGTTGTCGGCGCGCAGGCGGGCGGTGAGTTCGGCGAGACGGTTTTCCGGGTTGCCGGTCGAGGCCGCAGACGCCGGAGCAGCGGCAGGCACCGCCTTGGTCGCAGTTTCCTTGTCGATGCCGGTAGCCACAACCGACACGCGGATCAGGCCGTCGAGCGCCTCGTCGAACGTGGCGCCGACGATGATGTTGGCGTCGGCATCGACTTCCTCGCGAATACGGGTCGCGGCTTCGTCGACTTCGAACAGCGTGAGGTCCTTGCCGCCGGTGATCGAGACCAGAAGGCCGCGCGCGCCCCTCATCGAGGAATCGTCGATCAGCGGGTTGGCGATCGCGGCTTCGGCGGCGGCCAGCGCGCGCTTCTCGCCGGTCGATTCGCCGGTGCCCATCATGGCCTTGCCCATCTCCTTCATCACCGCGCGGACGTCGGCGAAATCGAGATTGATGAGACCTTCCTTGACCATCAGGTCGGTGATGCAGGCGACGCCCGAATACAGCACCTGGTCGGCCATCGCGAAGGCGTCGGCGAAGGTGGTTTTTTCGTTGGCGACCCGGAACAGGTTCTGGTTCGGAATGATGAGGAGCGTGTCCACCACCTTCTGCAACTCGATGATGCCCTGCTCGGCCGTGCGCATGCGGCGCTGGCCTTCGAAGTGGAACGGCTTGGTGACGACGCCGACGGTAAGGATGCCCATCTCGCGCGCGGTCGCCGCGATCACCGGAGCAGCGCCGGTGCCGGTGCCGCCGCCCATGCCGGCGGTGACGAACACCATGTTCGCGCCCGACAGGTGATCCTTGATCTCATCGATCACTTCCTGCGCCGCGGCCGCGCCGACATCCGGCTGCGAACCCGCGCCGAGACCCTGCGTCACCTGCGTGCCCATCTGCACGAGGCGTTCGGCCTTCGACATCGTCAGCGCCTGAGCGTCGGTGTTGGCGACGACGAAATCGACACCCTCGAGGCCGGCCGTGATCATGTTGTTGACGGCGTTGCCGCCCGCGCCGCCGACGCCGAACACGGTGATTCGCGGCTTCAGCTCGCGAATGTCGGGTTTTTGAAGATTGATGGTCATGGTTGCCTCTCGTTACGCGTGCGCGCTGTCACTTCGGCGCAGCGCCGAAGACGTTGATGGAAGGAAGTCGTTCGGTGTCATCAGAAGCCCTCGCGAAGCCATCGTCCGACCTTTCCGAAATAACCATTGGTCCCTGTCATGAGGTGCCGCGTGTGCCGCGGTTCGATGTATTCGAGTTGTGCGAATTGCGGATAAACCAGCAGTCCCGCCGGCACCGCGAACGATGCGCTCTTGGCCTCGCCCGGCACCTTGCCGAAACCGAGGGGGCGGCCGATGCGGACGGGGCGGCCGAGGATGCGGCTCGCGAGATCGGGAAGGCCGGTCAGTTGCGACGCGCCGCCGGTCAGCACGATCTGGGCGCGCGGTTCGCCTGCAAACGGGGACTGGGCCAGCCGGTCGCGGACCATCTCGAAAATCTCCTCGACCCGCTGCTTGACGATGTTCGCGATCGTCGCACGGGTGACAATCTGCGGCGCATCGCGCTCGTAGTCGTCCGCAGCCGGAACACTCAGCGTCTCGCGCGCATCGACGCCACCGGTCAACACCGTGCCATATAACGTCTTGATTCGCTCGGCATCCGCAATGCAGACCCCCAGCCCGCGCGCCAGATCCATGGTGACGTGCTGACCGCCGAGCGCGAAGCCGGACGCATGCACGAACTGGCCGCCGGAATAGGTAGCGATGGTTGTCGTACCCGCGCCCATATCGACCACCGCGGCGCCGAGATCGGCCTCGTCATCGGTCAGCACGGCCAGACCCGCGACGTAGGGCGCGGCGGCGATAGCCTCGACATTGAGATGGCAACGCTCGACGACGAGCATCAGGTTGCGCGCCGCCGAGACGTCGGCGGTCACGACATTCATATCGACGCCGAAATGACGGGCCACCATGCCGCGCGGATCGCGCACGCCCCTCACCCCGTCGAGCGAATAACCCACCGGCAGGGTATGGAGAACCGTCCGTCCCTCCCCGGTCGCGTGATGCATCCCGGCGCAGACGATCCGGTCGATATCCGATTGCGTGACCGCGCCCTGGCGCAATTCCGCGGCCGCTTCCATCAACTGTCCGCTGAGGCGGCCCGACGACATCGACAGCAGAACCGATTCGACGCGAACCCGCGCCATCCGCTCCGCAAGCGCGACCGCATGACGGACCGCATGCTCGCATTCGTTGAGGTCGGACACCGCGCCGGCCTTGATGCCGCGTGACTGGATATGGCTCATGCCGATCAGTTCGATCGCATGGGTGCGGCCGCGCAGCGTCTCGCTCGGCGTGCAGGGCTTCAGCCGCGCGATCAGGCAGGCGATCTTGCTCGATCCGATGTCGAGGGCTGCCACCAGCGCCGTCTTGTTCGGCGGCATCTGGCGCGTCTTCGGAGTCTGGCCATGATCGAAGCCGGTCATGCGTCACCTGCCTTGCGCTTCGGCTTGCTGGCGGCAATCGCGTCCGCGCGGGCCTTGGCGGCATCTTCCGACAGCCGCACCGTCACCCGGTCGGGCAGGCGCAGGTCGATGGAGGTGATGTCGCGGGAGAGCAGTTGCTCGTCGCTGTCGAGCTTGACCAGCGTGGCGAGCGCCGCCTCGGTGCCGGTCTCCGGCAGCCGCACGTCCATACCGTTGGTCAGGCGCAGGTTCCAGCGCCGGTCGCCGACGAGAATGATGGCGCGGGTCTGACTGCGAATGCTGGGGTAATTCGCCAAGAGGCCGAGGAACGCATGGGCACGCTCCTGCGCGCCCTCGCCCACCACCAGCGGCAGACGATTGAAACGGTTGGCGACATAGGGCTCAAGCACGGTGCCATCTTCCGCGATCACGGAGAGACGGCCCTCCTGTTGCCACAGCGCGTAGGGTTTGCGCTCGGTGATGTCGATCTGGAGGCGACCGGGGTAGAGCTTCTGCACGGTCGCGTCCGCGATCCACGGATCGCCCTTCAGGCGGTCGCGCACCGTCGCGGCATCGAGGAACAGCAGCGAGGAGCGGCCATTGACGCCGCCGACCGCGAGAATCTCGTCCTGGGTCAATTGCTTGCGGCCGGAAATAGCCACTGAGGTGATACGGAAACCGACGGCATTGGCGAGCGCGTTGCGGGTATCCTGAAACGCCGTGACGACATTGTCGGCATGGCCGCCCTTGACGGCGCCGAACAGGCCCGCGCCGACCAGCAGGAGCACGGTCGCCGCAACGCCGAGGCCGCGCGGCAGGCGTTGCTCGAGTTTCGCGAAAAAGCCGTCGGGATTGTCCTCGCGCTCCGGTTCGAACACGTAGCGGCGCGTCGACACCGTGGCGTTACGGGACGGGACAACAGCCTTCCGGGCCGGGGCAGAACGCGCTTGCGTCTGTCTCACCGATCGAGAGAGGCGTCCTCCACCATCCATTGAACCAACTCGTCAAATGCAACGCCCGCATATCCTGCAAGCTCTGGAACAAGTGACGTCTCGGTCATGCCGGGCTGGGTGTTCACCTCGAGACAGACGAGTCCCCCCGTCCCCTCGATGCGATCGTCGTAGCGGAAGTCCGCACGGCTCACACCCCGGCAGCCAAGCGACACATGCGCGGCCAGCGTCAACCTTCGGACTTCCTGGTAAACAAAGGGTAAAATAGGTGCGGGCAGAACGTGTTTTGATGCGCCTTTTGAATACTTTGCCTCGTAATCATAGAATTTTAGCAGAGGAACAATTTCCGTGACCTCGCTGGCCTCGCCCTTGATGACGGCGCAGGTCAATTCACGCCCGGCGACGTATTTTTCCACAAGCAGGCGCTCGCCATGGGTCCAGTCGTCCCGGAACAGCTCCTGCGGCGGGTGGGCGTGGTCCTCGGTGACGATGAACACGCCGACGCTGGAGCCGTCCGCGACCGGCTTGATGACGTAAGGCGGCTCCATGGGATGCGCCTTCGCGATCTCCGCCCGCGACAACGTCAATCCTTCCGCCACCGGCACGCCCGCCGTCGCCATCACCGTCTTGGCGAGATCCTTCTGCATGGCGAGCGACGACGCCAGCACGCCGGAATGGGTGTAGGGAATCCCGATCGTCTCCAGCACGCCCTGAATGCTGCCGTCTTCGCCGGGCCGGCCATGCAGCGCCATGAAGGCGACATCCGGCTTCAGCGCGTCAAGCACGGTGGCGATGTCGCGCTGCACGTCGACGCGCGTCACGCGGTATCCCCTGCTTTCAAGCGCCGCGGCGCAAGCCGCGCCCGATCGCAACGAGACTTCCCGCTCCGAGGACCATCCGCCCATCAGGACGGCGACGTGTTTGGATGCAGCCATTGTCACTCCTTGATCGCCCCTCACTACGCTGATTTGCGGAAGCGACCAAGGGGCGGGAACAGACGCGAGGGGTTCGCGCGCCCGCATTCTGCATGTAGATTCAAGCTATTCGATTCCATCTTGCGACCTGCGCTTCACAATTACCCCGGCACCGGCTTCCAACATGATCAGAGCCTGGCTCGAACTGCCGCCGATAGGCATTTTCCTGACGCTGACCGCGCTGTATTTCGGCATGGTCATCGTGCTGCGCATCCTGTTTTTCTGCCCGCCGTTCCGCCGCCCGATGCAATCGCTGAACGGCATCGTGGCTCCGTTCTTCAACGCCTCCGCGATCCTGTTCGCCCTGCTCGCAGGTTTCCTCGCCAACGACATCACCGACCGCAGCCGGCAGGCTTACCGGGCCGTGCAGGCCGAGGCAGGCGAGCTGCGCAATGTCCATACGTTGAGCGTCGCTGCACTCGCCGACATGGCGGCCATCCGCGAGGCGTTGAAAGCCTATGCCACATCCGTGACCACCGACGAATGGCCCGCGATGGAGGAAGGCCACGGCTCATCGCGCACCTCGGCTGCCTATGACGAATTGCTGCGCAAGATCAGCGATCCGAGCATCGCGAAATCGTCAGGCAACGCGGTTCATGCCGCGCTTCTGAACGCGGCGGTGCACGCGGGCAATGCGCGCACCGAACGCCTCGCGATCGCCTCCGACCACACCAACGATCTGAAATGGATCGTTGTCATCGCACTCGGCCTGATTACGGAAATCTCGATCGCGCTGGTTCATCTCGACCGGCCGCGCGCCATGACGGCCGCCCTCATCGTGTTCGCGAGCGCTGCCGTCATCACGCTCAGCCTCGTGGCGTTTCAGGAATACCCGTTCTACGGCGCATTCCGTCTCTCGCCCGCGCCGATCGAGGCGATCCGCGCACTGAACGGATGAGAAAAAAACTACGGAACGCCGATCCGTTTGATTTCCCAATGCAGATCGATGCCGGACTGCGCTTTGACGCGCTCGCGCACCGTCTCGCCCAGCGTCTCGATGTCATGCGCCGTCGCATCGCCGGTATTGATGAGGAAATTGCAGTGCATCTCCGAGACCTGCGCGCCGCCGACGCGGAAACCGCGCATGCCCGCCGCGTCGATCAATTTCCATGAACTGTGACCCGGCGGGTTCTTGAAAGTGGAGCCGCCTGTTTTTTCGCGGATCGGCTGCGCAGTTTCGCGATGCTGCTGCACCTCGTTCATCCGCGCCCGGATTTTCTCGGGCTCCGTCACGATGCCGCGATACAACGCCGAGGTAAAAATGACCGACGGATCGACGCCATGGCTGCGATAGACGAATTTCATCTCCGCGTTGCTGAACGTCACCTTCTCGCCACTGCGCGTGACTCCGTGCGCCTCGACAAGCACATCCTTCGTCTCACCGCCGTTCGCGCCAGCGTTCATGCGTAGCGCGCCGCCGATTGACCCCGGAATGCCGAAATAGAACTCAAGCCCGCCGATGTTGGCCACTGCGGCCGCTTCCGCCACACGCTTGTCGAGCGCTGCGGTGCCCGCGCGCACCGTATCGCCTTCCGCCACGACCGCACCGAAACCGCGCGGCGACAGACGGATGACGACACCCTCGACGCCGCCATCGCGCACGATCAGGTTCGAGCCGACACCGATGACGTAGACCGGGGTCTCCTTCGGCAGCTTCGAGAGAAAATAAGCGAGGTCGTCCTCGTCAGCGGGCGTGAACAGAATCTGCGCCGGTCCGCCGACGCGAAACCATGTCAGCGGCCCCAGCAGTTCATTCGCAAGCACCCGTCCGCGCAATTGCGGCATCGCAGCTTTCAGATCGGCGCTGATATCGGGAAAGCTCACTTGTCCAGCGCCTTCAATTCGTCCGGCAACGCATAAGCCCATTGCGTGATGCTGCCCGCACCGAGACAGACGACGAAATCGCCCGGCTGCGCGATGCGGCGGACGATGGAGGCCAGTTGCGATGCGCCCTCCAGCGGAATCACCTCGCGATGGCCGTGCGCGCGCAGGCCGAGCACGAAGGAATCCCGATCGATGCCGGGGATCGGCGCTTCGCCCGCCGGATAGACATCGGCGACGATCACCATGTCCGCATCGTTGAAGCAGGTGCAGAATTCCTCGAACAGCGATTGCAGCCGCGTGAAGCGATGCGGCTGCACCACGGCGATCACCCGGCCCCTGGTGGAATCGCGCGCGGCCTTCAGTACCGCCGCGATTTCCACCGGATGATGGCCGTAATCGTCGATGACGGTGACGCCGTTCCATTCGCCGGTGCGCGTGAAGCGCCGCTTGACGCCGCCAAAGCCCGCCAGCGCCTTGCGGATGGCCTCATCCGACATGCCGACCTCGTGCGCGACCGCGATCGCCGCCGTCGCATTGAGCGCGTTGTGACGCCCCGGCATCGGCAGCACCAGATCGGAAATGACATGCGCCGCTTCCGTCTTGCGATGGCGGATCTCGACCTTGAACTTCGAGCCGCCCGTGAACGGTTGCAGATCGGCGAGCCGCGCATCGGCCTGCGGATTCTCGCCATAGGTGATGATGCGGCGATCCTCGATGCGGCCGACCAGCGCCTGCACCACGGGATGATCGATGCACATCACCGCGAAACCGTAAAACGGCACGCCTTCCACGAAATGCCGGAACGCTTCCTGCACCGCCTCGAACGTCTTGAAATGATCGAGATGCTCGGGGTCGACATTGGTGACGATGGCGACATCGACCGGCAGTTTCAGGAACGTGCCGTCGCTCTCGTCGGCTTCGACCACCATCCACTCGCCTTCGCCGAGCCGCGCATTGGTGCCGTAGGCATTGATGATGCCGCCATTGATGACGGTTGGATCGAGATTGCCCGCATCCAGCAGCGTCGCAACCATCGAGGTCGTGGTGGTCTTGCCATGGGTTCCGGCAATGGCGATGCAGCTTTTCAGCCGCATCAGTTCGGCCAACATTTCCGCGCGGCGCACCACGGGAATGCGCTGCGCGCGCGCTGCCATCAGCTCCGGATTGTCACGCTTGATCGCGGTGGAGACGACCAGCACGTCCGCGCCGTTGACGTTCTCCGCCTTGTGGCCGACCGAAACCTTGATGCCCTTGTCGCGCAGGCGCACGACGTTGGCGTTCTCGGCGGCGTCGGAGCCCTGCACGGTGTAACCGAGATTGCACAGCACCTCGGCGATGCCGCTCATGCCGATACCGCCGATACCGACGAAGTGAATGGGTCCGATTTCGCGCGGCAGTCTCATGCAAATATCCTTGTCATACCCTCTTGGATGCCTCGCTTCGGCGGTCCCTGACAAGGGCTAAATCAGTCTCAAGACGCTAGATTCCGGCGACTTTCACGACCAGATCGGCCAAGGCGTCGGCGGCATCGAGCCGCCCCGCCCTGCGGGCATTCGCGGCCATCTCGGCCAACCGCTGCGGCTCGGCCGCAAGCGCGGAAATCTCCGACGCCAGCCGATGCGGCGTGAATTCGGATTGCGGAATCCGGATCGCGCCGCCCGCATCCACCAGCACGCCCGCATTGGCGAACTGATCCTGATCGATGGCACCCGGCAGAGGTACCAATATCGAGGGCCGCCCGATCGCGGCGAGTTCGGCCACCGTGCCCGCACCCGAGCGCGACACCACGAGGTGACTTGCGGCCAGCCGCGCCGGAAGGTCGCTGAAAAACGGGGCCAGTTCGGTTTGAATCTTCAGGCGCTCATAGACAGCGCGGACACGCGCCATGTCTTCATCGCGTACCTGCTGGATCAGCGACAGCCTGTTCCACAGCGCGGGCTCCAGTTGTTCGATGGCGGCCGGCACGATGTCCGACATCACGCGCGCACCCTGGCTGCCACCGACGACGAGCAGGCGAAACGGCCCCGCCGTCTCCGGCGCCTTGAACGGAACGGCAGCAGCCGCGAGGATGTTCGAGCGCATCGGCGTGCCGGTTGTCGTCGCCTTGGAGGCGAGCGCGGGATCGCGATCCAGCACGCCGGGCAGCGAGGTCGCAATCGCATTGACACGCGACGACAACAGCCGGTTGGCGCGGCCGAGCACCGCGTTGGAATCGTGAATGAGGGACGGCACGCCGAGCAGCTTCGCCGCCATCAAGGGCGGCAGCGTCGGATAACCGCCGAAGCCCACCACGGCGGCGGGCTTCAGTCTGCGGATCAACAGCCCGGCTTTCGCCGCACCCGCCGACAGCATCGCCATCGTGCGCGCGAGCGACAGCGGATTGCGCCCGCGCAGGGTTTCGCTCGGCACCACGTCGATCATATCGCTGGAAAACAGGCCGCTGTAGCGCACGGCGCGGTCGTCGGTGACGAGCCGCACGCGATAGCCGCGCTTCATCAGCACGGCACCCAGCGCCTCGGCGGGAAACAGATGCCCGCCGGTACCGCCAGCCGCCAACAATATCAGGGGAGCGTCCGTCATCACGCCATCATATCATATCGTGCGCTCAGGCGTAGGCGCGCACCGCATTGGCCGCACCCAGCGAATCCATCTCGACGCTCGGCCGCTGCCGCGTCAGCGCCAGCAGCATGCCGATGCCGTAGGCCAGCGACACCATCGACGAACCGCCGTAGGAGATAAAGGGCAGCGTCATGCCCTTGGCGGGCATCAGATGCAGGTTCACAGCCATGTTGATGCAGGCCTGCGTGCCGAACATGATGGCGAGACCCGAGGCCGCAAAGCGCGTGAACAGATCCTCGCTTGCATAGGCGCGCGACAGCGAACGCAGCACGATGAAGGCGAACAATGCCAGCAGCGCGAGGCACAGCACGATGCCGAATTCTTCCGCACCGACCGCGAACACGAAGTCGGTATGGCTGTCAGGCAAGAGACGCTTCACGGTGCCCTCGCCCGGCCCCTGCCCGAACCAGCCGCCCTGCATGAAGGAATCCGCGGCAAGATCGACCTGGAAAGTGTCGCCGGATGCCGGGTTCATGAATCGCTGAATGCGCGCGGCGACATGCGGCACCGTGAGATAGGCCGTGAACAAACCGACCGACGATATGCCGACAAGACCAAGTACCCAGACCATCCGCATGCCCGCGATGAAGAACAGCGAACCCCAGACGATCAGCACCAGCATGGTCTGGCCGAAATCCGGCTCAAGCACCAGCAGCGTCACCAGCATGCCGAGCAGAACCAGCGCCATCGAGGTCGCCGGCATTTCCGGCCGCCGCGTCGATTCCGCGAACAGCCACGACACCACCACGACGAACGCGGGCTTGGCTGCTTCGGATGCCTGAATGTTGACGCCGATGATGGTGATCCAGCGCCGTGCCCCCTTCACCTCCGGGCCGAACAGCAGCGTCGCCACGATCAGCACCATGCTGATCGCCAGCACGATCAGGGCGCTGCGGCGGACATGCTTCGGCGACAGGAACGATGTCCCGATCATCACGACAATCGAGGGCACCAGAAACAGGACATGACGATTGAAGAAATGAAACGCATCGAGGCCGATGCGGGTCGCGACCGGCGGGCTCGCCGCCAGCGACAGGATCACGCCCGCCAGGATCAACGCCATGATCGCCGCCAGCAACAGCTTGTCGACGGTCCACCACCACTCGCTCAGCGGCGTGCGTTGTTCGCGTGACATCATGGCGGCAGTCCCCGGGCGGTTATCCGCCATTGGTCGCCGATCATGGTTTCGGGAGGGTTAACGAGATGTGAAAACTTTTACGGCTTGACCGGCGCGATGCCCGAAAGCGCCATCACCAACTTGCGGAAATGATCGCCCCGCACCTCGAAATTCGGGAACTGGTCGAACGAGGCGCAGGCCGGCGACAGCAGCACCACAGCCTGCCCGCCCGCCGCTTCCGCATCACGCGCCGCATGCGGCACGGCTTCATCCAGCGTGCCGGAGATTTCCTGCGGCACGCCTTCGAGGGTCTTGGAAAACTCCTGCGCCGCCTCGCCGATCAGGTAAGCCTTGCGGATGCGCGGAAAAAACTCACGCAGCGATTCAATGCCGCCGCTTTTCGGCTTGCCGCCCGCGATCCAGTAGATGTCGTTGAAGGACGACAGCGCGCGTCCCGCCGCATCGGCATTGGTACCCTTGGAGTCGTTGACGAACAGCACGTCGCCCTTGCGCCCGACCTGCTCCATGCGGTGCGCGAGGCCGGGAAAGCTGCGCAGCCCCCGCTGCATCACGTCGAACGGCACGCCGAGCGCAAGCGCGGCGCTCGCGGCACAGGCCGCGTTCTGCGCATTGTGCCTTCCGCGCAATGAGCCGATGCCGTGCAGATCGGCGAGCTTCGCCATACCACCAGCCGCGCCGCGCACGATGGTTTCACCCTCGAGAAACACGCCGTCCTCCAGCCTGCGCTGCACCGAGACGGTGACGACATGCTTGCCCGCAAGCTCCGTATTGCGCGCCGCCTTGGCGCTGAAATCATCATCCACGCCGATAATCGCGGTGCCCCCGCGCTGTACGCCGACAACAAGACGCTCCTTCACCTCGGCATAGTTCTCGATGCTGCCGTGGCGATCGATGTGATCTTCGGTGACATTGAGCAGAATGCCGACGCTCGGATCGAGCGATGGCGTGAGATCGATCTGGTAGGACGACATCTCGATGACGTGCACACGCCGCGCGGCGGGCGGTTCCAGCGACAGGATCGCGGTGCCGATATTGCCGCCCATCTGCACGTCGAAACCCGCCTCGCGCATCAGATGCGCCGTCAATGCCGTGGTGGTGGATTTGCCGTTGGTGCCGGTGATGGCGACGAACGGCGCGCTCGGCGCATGCCGCCGACGCTCGCGGCAGAACAACTCAACATCGCCGATGACTTCGACGCCAGCCTTGTGCGCCATCTCGACGGTCCAATGCGGAGCGGGATGAGTCAGTGGCACGCCGGGCGTGAGAATGAGTGCGGCGAAATTTTCCCATGACACGCTGCGCAGATCGGCGGTGATGAAGCCCGCCTTCGCGGCCTGCGCCAACCGCTCGGCGCTGTCATCGCCCGCGACAACTTCCGCACCGCCCGCCTTCAACGCATGGCAACTGGCAAGACCCGAGCCGCCGAGCCCGAACACGGCGACAGTCTGCCCCTCGAAACAGGTAACGGGAATCATGAGTTCACCGCAGCTTCAGCGTGGACAGGCCGGCCAGCGCCAGCATCACCGCAATGATCCAGAACCGGATCACGATCTGCGGCTCGGTCCAGCCCTTCTGCTCGTAATGATGATGGATCGGAGCCATGCGGAAGATACGCTTGCCGGTCAGCTTGAAGGACGCCACCTGCACGATCACCGACAGCGCCTCGAACACGAACAGCCCGCCGATCACCGCGAGCACGATCTCATGCTTCACCGCGACCGCGATGCTGCCGATCATGCCGCCGAGCGCAAGCGAACCGGTGTCGCCCATGAAGATCGAGGCCGGCGGCGCGTTGAACCAGAGGAAGCCGAGACCGGCACCGAGCACCGCGCCGCACAGCACCGCGAGTTCGCCGGTGCCCGCGACGTAGCGAATTTGCAGATATTCGGAGAACACCGCGTTGCCGACGAGATAGGAGATCATGCCGAAGCTCGCCGCCGCGATCATCACCGGCACAATGGCGAGACCATCGAGGCCATCGGTGAGGTTCACGGCGTTGCCCGCGCCGACGATGATGAAGCCGCCGAAGATCACATAGAACCAGCCGAGGTTGATAGCGAAGTCCTTGACGAAGGGAATGCCGAGCTGGGTCACGGCAGAATCGCGCGCCGACCAGACAATCGCCGCGCAGGCGAGCAGCGCGATCAGCCCTTCCACCGCAAGCCGCAAGCGGCCGGAAAACCCGGCATGGGTCTGCTTGGTGACTTTCAGATAGTCGTCATAAAAGCCCACGAAGCCGAAGCCTAGCGTGACCATCAGCACCACCCACACATAGGGGTTGCGCAGGTTTGCCCACAGCAATGTCGCGACGACAAGACCGGAGAGGATCATCAGCCCGCCCATGGTCGGCGTGCCCTTCTTGGTGACGAGGTGCGTCGGGGGGCCATCGACACGGATCGGCTGGCCCTTGCCCTGTGCGAGGCGCAGATGATCGATGATCCAGGGTCCGAACATGAATACGAACAACGCGCCGGTCACCATCGCGCCGCCGGTGCGGAAGGTGATGTAGCGAAAGACATTGATGCCCGGAATCGTACCCGCGAGATCGGTCAACCAATAAAACATGCAAGCCGCCTATACTGTAAGATCGTCAGCATCCACGCCGCTCGGAAAATTCTTCTCGAGCGCGGTCACAATCAGTTTCATGCGCGAGCCGAGCGATCCCTTGACCATGATCGCGTCGCCCGCGCGAATTCCCGCGACGAGCTGCGATTCGAGCTTCGCCGAGTCTTCGGCATAGCCCCCCTTTTTCGCCGAGGGAAGAGAATCCCACAAGGCATGCATCAAAGGCCCGCAACAATAGACCAAATCTACCTTGTTGGCCGCGACGGGCGCGGCGAGGCCCGCGTGCAATTCCGCACCCTTCGGACCCAACTCCAGCATGTCGCCCAGCACCGCGATCCGGCGGCCTCGCGGGCCGATCCCGGTCTGACCCAGCACGCTCATGGCCGCCGTCATCGAAGCCGGATTGGCATTGTAGCTTTCGTCGATCAGCGTCACCGCCCCGCCCGGAAGTTCGAGCGTCTGGCGGACGCCCCGTCCCGCGGCGGGCCGGAATTCCGACAGCGCGAGCGCCGACAGCGCGAGATCGGCCCCAGCCAGTGTGGCCGCCGCGAGCACCGCGAGCGAATTCATCGCCATGTGCCGGCCCGGCACGCCGACCTTATACGTCACATCATGATCGAGCAGATCGGCATGGACGGCGGAACACTCGCCATGAAGCGCAACGTCAAGCAGGCGCGCATCTGCTTTCGCATTCTCCCCGAACGTCACGATACGGGAGACGCCACCGGCCTTCGCCTTGTCCCGCAGGCGCGCAAACTGCGGATTGTCGATATTGAGAATGGCGACACCATCCGGCTCAAGTCCGGTGAAGATTTCCGCCTTGGCATCGGCAATCGCCTCGATGCCGGAAAAGAATTCGAGATGCACCGGCTCCACCGTGGTGATGATCGCCAGATGCGGGCGCACCAGTTTCACCAGCGGCTCGATTTCGCCCGCATGGTTCATGCCGATCTCGAAGACCGCGAACTGCGCGCTCGACGGACAACGCGCCAGCGACAGCGGCACGCCCCAGTGATTGTTGAAGGACGCAGCCGAGGTGTGAGTTTCGCCCTGCGTCTGCAACACCGTGCGCAGCGCCTCCTTGGTCGAGGTCTTGCCGACCGAACCGGTGACGGCGACGATCTTCGCATGCGAGCGCGCACGCGACGCCTTCGCCAGATCGGCAAGGCCCGCCAGCACGTCCGGCACTACCAGCAGCGGCAGACCATCCGCGAATTTGTCGCGATGCGATTGCCCGACCACGGCAACGCCGCCACCGTTCTTCAGCGCCGCCTCGACAAAGGCGTGGCCGTCATGCACGTCGCCCAGAATCGCGAAATACGCCTCGCCCGGCGCGATGGTGCGGCTGTCGATAGAGATGCCGGTCACGCCTTCCGGCAGCGGGCCGCTACGCTCCGCCTTCATCGCCTCCGCCATCGCGGCAATCGTCCAGAGCTGTCCGGTCATGCGGCATGCTCCGCGAGCGCGGCCAACGCCGCTTCGTGATCGCTGAACGGCAACACTTTATCTCCCACGATCTGCCCGGTCTCGTGACCCTTGCCCGCGATCAGCAACACGTCACCCGGTTGAAGCGAGGCTACAGCGGAGCGGATCGCTTCCGCCCGGTCGCCGATTTCCTTCGCGCCCTTTGCCGCCGCCAGAATTTCGGCACGGATCGCGGCGGGCTTTTCGCTGCGCGGATTGTCGTCGGTGACGATCACCGCATCGGCATATTGCGTGGCGATGGCGCCCATCAACGGCCGCTTGCCCGCGTCGCGGTCGCCGCCCGCGCCGAACACCACGACAAGACGACCTTTCGCGTAAGGCCGCAGCGCCTCGAGCGCCTTCATCAGCGCGTCGGGCTTGTGCGCGTAATCAACGAACACCGGCGCGTCGTTTCGCTCGCCTATCAATTCGAGCCGCCCTTTCGCGCCTTCGAGCTTTCCCAGCGCCGCGAAGATTCTCGCAGCATCGCCGCCCGTGGCGATCACCAACCCCGCCGCAACCAGCGCATTCTCGATCTGGAATTCGCCGACCAGCGGCAGGCGCAACCGATACGCCTGCCCGCGATGTTCGACTGTCATTATCTGCGCGAAGCCGTCGATCGCGGTCTCGACGAGCCGGATGCTTTCGCCGCGCCGCCCGACAGTCATCACATCGAGCCTGCGTGCACGCGCAGCCGCGATCACGGCGGCGGAATGTTCATGGTCGGCGGCGATTACCGCGGGCGCGCCCTCACGACTCAATTCCGTGAACAACCGCATCTTGGCCGCGAGGTAATGTTCGACGGTCGGATGATAGTCCATATGGTCGCGCGACAGGTTCGTGAAAGCCGCCGCCGCGATCCGCACGCCGTCGAGCCGGTGCTGGTCGAGACCGTGCGAGGATGCCTCCAGCGCGAGATGCGTCACGCCATCGCCCGCCAGTTCATCGAGGGCGCGATGCAGCGCCACAGGATCGGGCGTCGTCAGCGAGCCGTAGACGTTGCGGTGGCGCGAGACGATGCCGATGGTGCCGAGGCTTGCCGCATCATAACCGAGGCTGTCCCACAATTGCCGCGTGAACGCCGCGACCGAGGTCTTGCCGCTGGTGCCGGTGACCGCTGCGATGGTTCGCGGCTGACGCGGATAAAAGGCGGCGGCGGCCAGCGCCAGCGCCCGGCGCGGATTTGACGTAACGATGACAGGCACGGCGGCGGAATGCGCGTGATCCGCCACGATCGCGACGGCTCCAGCCTCAACGGCCGCATCGATAAAGCGTGCGCCATCGGTCTTGCTGCCGCCGAGTGCGAAAAATACATCGCCCGGCCCCACGGCGCGGCTGTCCACGGCCAGTCCCGCCACCGCAAGCTCACTTGTTTGCTGGTCGAAAGCGGCATCACCGCTGAAAAGTTCGCGTAGTTTCATGGGATCCTGGTGGTCCGAAGGTCGCGGATGTCCAAATCCACTCCCCTAGCCAAAGGCGGGCGGCAACCCGTTGCGCTTACCGATTCTCCCTCGATGTCGCAAGAATAAGGCGCTCGGACGGCGGCAAATCGAAGCGCGGCTTGATACCCAGAAGCGGCGCGATCCGCGCGATCACCTTGCCACCGGTCGGCACGGCGTTCCAGCCCGAAGTAATGAACCCATGGGTTTCGGGCAGCGCCTGCGGCTCATCCAGCATCACAAGCAACTGATATTGCGGATTATCGGCGGGCATGATCGCCGTGAAGGCGTTCAGCACCTTCTTCTTGGCATAGCGGCCGTTGATGACCTTCTCGGCGGTGCCGGTCTTGCCGCCGATATAATAGCCCGGCACGTCCGCCTTGCGGGCGGTTCCGACCTCGGCGTTCAGCCGCATCAGGAAACGCATCTTGTCGCTGGTTTCCGGCTTGATGACGCGCCTGGCGAGCTTCATCGCGTCAGCCTGGGTGCGCTTGAGGAAAGTCGGCGGAATGAGATAACCGCCGTTCACCAGCGCGTCGATGCCCATCACCGCCTGCAAAGGCGCGACCGCGATGCCGTGACCGAAAGCGATGGTCACGGTATTCAATTCGCCCCAGTGCCGCGGCAGGATCGGCGAGGCGCTTTCCGGCAGTTCGGTGCGCAGCCGCGTCAACTGTCCCATCTTGGCGAGAAACGCCTTGTGCGCCTCGATGCCCTGCGACAGCGCGATGCGCGCCGCGCCGATGTTGGAGGAATAGGTGAAGACCTCCTTGGTGTTGATCGCGCGGCCGAGCGGATGATCGTCATGAATCCGGAAGCGGCCATATTGCAGCGGGGCACGCACGTCCCACATCGAATTCAGCGTGGTCTTGCCGGAATCCAGCGCCATCGCCAGCGTGAACGCCTTGAAGGTCGAACCCATTTCATAAACGCCGGTGGTCAGGCGGTTGATCCGGTCGGGATCGTTGGCTTCCTTCGGGTTGTTCGGATCGAAATCCGGCAGCGACACCATCGCGACGATTTCGCCGGTATGAACATTGCTGACGATGCCGGAGGCCGCCTTGGCGTGGAATTTCTCCTTGGCCTTCACCAGTTCGTCGCGCAGCGCGTGCTCGACACGCAGATCGACAGCCAATTCGATCGGCTCTTGCTGGCGGTCGGTGGCGAAGCCCGCCCGATGCAGATCGGCGAGGCCGTTGCCATCGAGCCACTTCTCCATGCCGGCGATGCCCTGATTGTCGATGTTCACAAGACCGATCAGGTGGGAGACGTCGCGGCCGGTCGGATAGACGCGCTTGTTCTCGCGCAGGAAGCCCACGCCCGGCAGGCCGAGCTTGAACACGTCCCGCTGCTGCTTCGGCGTCAGTTCGCGCTTGAGCCAGACGAAGCCCTTGCGCGACGACAGCCGGTCGCGCACTTCGCCGGGATCGAGATCGGGCAGCGTCGCCGTCAGAAGCTCGATGGCCTCATCCTTGTCGATGAGCTTGCGCGGTTCGGCATAAAGCGAGGCCGCCTTGATGTCGGTCGCGAGGATTTCGCCGTTGCGGTCCAGAATATCGGGTCGCGCGGTCGCGACCGCGTCCTGCGCGCCGCCACGGCGTCCATTATGGGTGTCGCCCATCACGCCGTACATCACGAGCCGCAGCGCAATGACCGCAAAGACCGCCGAGAACGCCAGCATCGCAAGTCCGACGCGCGCGCGCGCCTTGGCGGCGCGGTCGACATTGCCATACAGCAATTTGCGGATCAGCCGCTGGCGCAGCGGCTCGGCCGGGGTCACGGAAACGCCGTCGCTCATTGCGCGCCTCCCGTGGCTGCGGATGAAGACGGCGCCGGTGCGGGCGCAGGGATCGAGCCTGTCGCTTCATCCGGACTGACGACATCGATCATCGCGCCGATCGGATCGGGATCGTTCGGCTTGATGTAGCTCGGCGGGCGCGGCGGCAGGTTCTTCAGGGAGTCAAACTGGTTGGCCTCGATCGGCCGAAGCTGGAGGTGACGCTCCACCAGCCCCTGCAATCGCGCGGGCGACGACAGCTTGGCCCATTCCGCACGTAGCGCCGCGATCTTGTTGCGCTCCTCGCGAATATCGGCACGCAGCCGCAGCACGCGCTCGGTGCGCACGGTCGAGTCCATCTTGATGCGATAGACATAGGCCGCCGAGATCACCAGCGCGCAAATGACGAGGAAATGGATGACCCTCAAGACCGCCCCCCCTTCATCACCGAGCGCAGGGTCGGCCAGTCGAACGTCGTATCCTCATGATGCGAGGGATTGGCGGTGCGCTGCGCCGCGCGCAGCTTCGCGGAGCGGGCGCGCGGATTGGCCGCCGTCTCGTTGTCGTTGGCGACCACCGGCCGCTTGGTCAAAATCTCGAAGCTCGGCGCGGCCTGCTCGACTTCCGGCAAATGGCGCGAACCGCCGCCCTGCTTGGCGCGGGCAGCGAGGAAGTTCTTGACGATGCGATCTTCCAGCGAATGGAACGACACCACCACCAGCCTGCCGCCCGGCTTGAGCGCGCGCTCGGAGGCATGCAGCGCGGTCTGCAATTCATCCAGTTCCTCGTTGACGAAAATCCGCAGCGCCTGAAACGTGCGGGTCGCAGGATGAATCTCGTTCGGGCGCGCCCGCACGACGCTCGACACGATGTCGGCCAGCACCTTGGTGGTGACGATCGGATTTTCCTGCCGCGCCTTGACGATGGCGCGCGCCACGGCGCGGGAGTGCCGTTCCTCGCCGAAGATGTAGATGATGTTGGCAAGATCCTTTTCCGAGGCCACCGCGACCACGTCGGCGGCACTCGCGCCGTCCTGCCCCATGCGCATGTCGAGCGGCCCGTCATGGCGGAACGAAAAGCCACGCTCCGCCCGGTCGAGCTGCATCGACGACACGCCGATGTCCATCACGATGCCGTCGACCTGCGGCGCTCCTTCCGCCGCGCAGACCTCGGCGAGATTGGAAAACCGGTCCTGCACCACCGTCAGGCGGCCTTCCGCGCGTTCGACCAGATCGAACGCCTCGGCCACCGCGGTGCGGTCACGGTCGATGCCGATGACACGGGTGCCTGCGGCTTCGAGAATGCGTTTGCTGTAGCCGCCCGCGCCGAAGGTCGCGTCCACATAAACGCCACCATCACGCGGCGCGAGGAACTCGACCGCCTCGCGGCCGAGAACGGAGATGTGGCGGGAAGAGGCCGTGCTCATGCCGCGCTCCTCACCGGATTCCGATCGTCCCCTGCCCGATAACGATTCCGCCTTCCGCCCGTTTCCACGCGCGCGCGCAATGCCCCGCCTGCCGGAAATCCGCGGCGCAGCGTCGTCATGAGCGGAGTTCCGTCTGTATGGCGAGAGTCGGCCATGGGTAAGCGCACCGGGGGAACCGCGATTGGGCACAAATCGGGCGCGGTTCTTCACCCTTCAGTAGCGGTAATTATCGTTAAGGAATGGTTGATGAGCGCCATAACGGCCTTCAATCGGGCGTTCGCCGCTCTCCGGCTCGGGTGTGGATAAACGGAACCCAAAGATTGCACCTCGTGTTCCGGGAGCGCGATACTGACGGTGCCGCTGAATGCGTCGCGGTCCTGCCTCGTTTGGTTGTCACATGTCGTTTGAGTCGTTCGCATCTGCTGGATTCGCCGCACGCCGCGAACGGTTGGCATCCCCCCTTGGGTCGCAAGACGATATGGTGAGCTTTACTCCGGATTCGTCCGTCGTCTTCGACGTACGGCCGTCCCCGAACTTCAATGACCGCAAGGGCGGACGCCAACCCGATATGATCGTGCTGCACTACACGGGCATGTCCGATGCTTCGAGCGCGCTGAAGCGGTTGTGCACCGCCGGCACCGAAGTCTCAGCGCATTATGTCGTGATGGAAGACGGCAACATTATCCAGTGCGTCCGGGAGTCCCACCGCGCCTGGCATGCGGGCACGGCGTCATGGGATGGCGACAGCGATGTCAATTCCGCCTCGATCGGCATCGAGATCGTCAATCCCGGCCATGATCTGGGCTATCCGGACTTCCCCTTACGCCAGGTCGCGGCGGTGATCGCGCTGTGCAAGGGCATCATGCTGCGGCGGAAATTGCCAAGGCATCGCGTGCTGGCGCACTCCGATGTGTCACCTGCACGCAAGAAAGACCCCGGCGAGAAATTTCCATGGCGGCTGCTGGCCGATTCCGGCGTCGGCCACTGGGTCGAGCCAACCCCGCTCACGCACAGCGATCGCAAGTTTCTGGGAACCACCAGCGACGAGATCATGGCGTTGCAGCGCGCACTGGTTCGTTACGGCTACCCTGTCCTGCCGAGCGGTCAGTATGACGGCGTGACGATGGACGCGGTGGCGGCATTCCAGCGCCATTTCCGCCCCGAGCGCATCGACGGCATCGCGGACCAGTCGACGCTGACGACGTTGCAGAACCTGCTCGAAACCCTGCCGGACGCCTCGCCGGTCGCCTGAGGTCTTTGCGCGGCCTTAACCTCGCCTGTCACGCAATCCGTACGCGGCTTGACGCCGGTAGCCGAAACCGCCATGTGGTCAGCGTCAGTCGGCCGGACGGCCGCTCTTGCAGGATCGAAAGGTCGCAAGGGAGGAAAGTCCGGGCTCCATCGACATACGGTGCCGGATAACGTCCGGCGAAGGCGACTTCAGGGAAAGTGCCACAGAGAACGAACCGCCCCGCCTCCGCAAGGAGCGCGCGGTAAGGGTGAAAAGGTGCGGTAAGAGCGCACCGCGTTTCCGGCAACGGCAACGGCATGGCAAACCCCACCGGGAGCAAGACCGAATAGGGATGGCATAGCGGACAGTTCGTCCTTGGACGATAACTCCGCGGGGCCGTGTCGGGCCCGCCATCCGGGTAGGTTGCCAGAGGCGCGGAGCAATCCGCGTCCCAGAGGAATGGCCGTCACGTCTGCGTGGTGCAAACCATGCAGGCCCTACAGAACCCGGCTTACAGGCTGGCTGACATCCGCATCGCGCAAGCGATGATCCATGAAGGGTCCGGCGCAACCGCACCGGGCCCTTCGCCTTATGGGAAGAGTTTAATGCCCCGCGCCAGCTCCGGCGCCGGGCTTCGGCCGCTTCACCACGACGACGAGCAGACTCAATCCGATATAGAAAATCGTCAGCAGGTAGAAAGCATCCGCATAGGCCATCACCGACGCCTGCTGATGCACGCGCTGCCACAACACCTTCAAGGCCATCAATTGCGCATCGCCCATTCCCTGAAAACGCTGCGTCAGCGTGTTCAGCATGTCCACCGCGCTGGCGTTGCCCCAGTTCACGACGTCATGCAGACGGGAGATGTGAAGATCGGTGCGGTCGTTCAGAACCGTGTTGATGAGGGCTAGCCCGACCGCGCCGCCCATGTTGCGGGTGAGGTTGAACAGTCCCGAGGCATTCTTCATGCGCTCAGGAGCCAGCGTGCCCAGCGCGATGTTGTTGACCGGGATCATCGCCAGCATGATGCCGAGCCCGCGGAAAATCTGCGGCCACAGCAACTCGTAGAAATCATATTGCGACGTGATCCACGTCATCTGCCATGTGCTGAGCGCGAACACGAGCAGGCCGACGCCGATCATATAGCGCGGATCGACCTTGTTCATCAGCCGCCCGACCAGCGGCGCGGTCATAAACATCGCAAGACCGGAGACGAACATCGTCTCGCCGATCATCAGCGGGTTATAGCCGCGGATCTCGGCGAGATAGCGCGGATAAATATACGTCATGCCGTAAAGGCCGATGCCGACGCAAAAAGAGAAGATGCTGCCGACCGCGAAATTGCGATCGGTGAAGGCGCGGATATCGACGATCGGCTCTTTCGCGGTCAACACCCGGTAGAAGAACGCCACTGTGGAAATCGCGCAGACGACGCCCATGATAGCGACCGACTCGTCCTCGAACCATTGATATTGCGGCCCCTCCTCCAGCACATATTCGAGCGAGCCGAGAAAACCCGCCATCGCCGCGAAACCGAACCAGTCGAATTTGTCGAGCAAGGCGAAGTTCGGCTGGTCGAAATCGACCAGCGCGAGTACGCCGAGCGTCACCAATATGCCCGGCACCACGTTGATGAAGAACAGCCAGTGCCACGACGCCGCATCCGTGATGTAGCCGCCAACCGTAGGCCCAATGGTCGGCGCGAGCGTTGCGACAAGTCCGATCGCGGGCGTGACGATCGACAGCTTGCTGCGCGGAAACACCGTGTAGGCGGAGGCGAACACGGTCGGGATCATGCCCGCGCCGAGGAAACCCTGCACCGCGCGCCACAGGATCATCTCGTCGATGGTCGAGGTCAGGCCGCACATGAAACTGGAGATGGTGAAGCCAGCCGCGGAGATCGCGAACAACAGCCTCGTGCCAAATGCGCGCGACAGGAATCCCGACAACGGGATCGCGATCACTTCCGCGATCAGATACGCGGTCTGCACCCACGACACTTCGGTCGCGGACGCCGACAGGCCGGCCTGAATTTCGGACAACGACGCCGACACGATCTGGATGTCCAGGATCGACATGAACATGCCGAAGATCATGATCAGGAACGCGATCATGCGGCGCGGCGCCACGGTCTCCGAAGCGGGCGTGGCGGCTGGTATCGATCCTATGGTTCCGGATGCTGCGCTCATGCGCGAATTCCGTGAGTGCTACTCTGTTCTGGCGATAGCCTGTTTGGCAGGCTTCCGGGTATCGACCTCGACTTCGACCGACATACCGGCGCGCAGAAGATTTTCATGCGCGACCGTTTTCGGCACGCGGACGCGAACCGGCAGGCGCTGCACGATCTTGGTGAAGTTGCCGGTGGCATTGTCCGGCGGCAGCAGCGTGAATACCGAGCCCGACGCGGGCGACAGGCTCTCGACGGTGCCGACGATGTCGCGACCCTTCACCGCATCGACGCTGATGTGAACCGGCTGGCCGGGACGAATGCGCGCGAGTTGGGTTTCCTTGAAATTGGCATCGATATACACATCATCGAGGGGCACGACGTTGGCGAGGCGCTGGCCCACCGAAATATTGTCGCCTTCGTTGACGAGGCGGTTGGAGAACACACCGTCGATCGGCGCGCGAATGGTGGTGAAGGACAGATCGCGTTCGGCCTTCGCCAGCGCGGTCTTCAATTCTCCAAGCTGCCCTTCGGCTTCAGCCTGCTGCGCCTTGATGACATCGATCTGCGCCTGCGCGGCGTCGAGATTGGCCTGAGCTCCCTGCACCGCGGCATTGCTCTGGTCGCGGGTTGCCTGCGACTGGTCGAAGGTCGCCTTCGAGGCAAAGCCTTTCTCGCTCAACTGGCTCTGGCGGACGAAATCAGCTTCGGCGCGCTTGGCCGCGGCCTGCGCGGATTCGAGTTGCGCCTGCGCCTGCTCGACCGCGCTTTCCTGCGCGGTCGCCTGACGGCCGATGCGCTGGATGGTGGCTTCCTGCGTCGCGATCCTGGCGCGGGCGTTGTCGACCGCGATCTTGTAATCGCCGTCGTCGATCTGGAACAGGAGATCGCCCGCCTTGACCTCGGTGTTGTCGCCGACCGCGATCTTGGCGAGATAGCCGGAGGCGCGCGCGCCAAGCATCGTGTTGTTGGCGCGGACATAGGCGTCGTCGGTGGAAATCATGAAGCGGCCAACCAGAAAATAGTGGATGCCGAACACGGCCAGCGCGATCGCGGCCACGGCTCCGAGTCCTGCGAAAATTTTCTGGCGGCGGCCCAGTCGCGCCCAGCGGGAGCCCGCCGCAGCCGGGGCATCGGCTGCGGTGTCGGGGCTTTCCGTGGTGCGGCGTGCGGTCACATCCTCTAGCCGGGGGCGGACAGAGTTCGATGCAGGCGTTGCGCCTTCATCTGTCTCGATGTCGGCCTTGCGGACAGCAGATTGCTCACGAGGGGCCATCTGGGAGAGCCTTTCATTGACCAAACCGTTCAGTCAATGCTATTTACTATTGACCGAACCGTTCGGTCAATAGTAGGAAAGGCATAAAGGAACAAATTTTTGCGAGCAAAAACTCCCTTCAGGGATACAACTGAACCCATGATTCCCACCCAGCCCCTTCCCGCCAATGACGAGGACAGCGCCAAGCGCCGCCAGATCGTGGAGGGTGCGCGCAAGGTGTTCCGGGAACTCGGTTTTGACGCCGCCAGCATGGGCGAAATCGCCAAGGCGGCCGGTGTCTCGAAGGGAACGCTCTACGTCTATTTCGCCGACAAGCTGGCTCTGTTCGGCGCCATCGTCACCTGCGAGCTGCGCGATCAGGGCATCACCAAACTTGCCATCGATCCGAACGAGGACGTGGAGACGACGCTCAAGAAGTTCGGCCAGGGCTACATGGAAATGCTGTGCCGGCCGACCGGCGGCTCCACCATCCGCACCATGATGGCGATTGCCGAACGGATGCCCGAGCTTGGCCGTCGCTACTATGAGCATGTCCCCGCCTCGTGGCTCGGCAAGCTCGCGGAATACCTGAAGACTCAGGTCGCCAACGGGACGCTCTCGATCCCGGATTGCGATCTGGCGGCTGCGCAATTCATGCTGTCATGTCAGGCCAGCCTGTTTCTGCCGTTCATCTTTCAGGTGACGCCCGCGCCGAGCAGCGAGCGGATTGCCGAGGTGGTGGCCAGCGGCACCCGCATGTTCCTTTCCGCCTACCGCCGCCAATCCTGAACCGCCCTGCTCCGGTCGCCTCTCCCTGACGCGGTTCCAGGAATTTTCTGAAATTCTCCCGCCGGGCCGCCTGCAAACGCCCGTGAAATTGGATTAGTCTTGTGCGGGCCTGACAGACCTTCGCAAGGAGATCGGGGATGAAGCTGCCGACCTGGTCCGAGTTTCTGGCGATCTTCGTGGCTGCGTTCGTTACAGCCGTCTCGATCAACCTGCTGTGGGGGAGCTACTCGCAGGCGCGAATGGCGCATAACGAACCGCTGTTTGCGCCCATCATGCTCGACAAGACCACACAGCTCGGCCCCTGAAAGCCGCTATCGAATGCGGCTTTCGTCCTCGATCGTATCGTGGTCTTCCTTCGACAGCGGCCCATGGGCGGATGTGCGGCGCACCTTCTGCCCGATCGATCCCGTAATTCCGTTGTCGCGATTGGCATAGCTGCGGCCACCGGCGCGCGCCGCGATCTCCTCACCCGACACAGCCGCCGGCTTGCAGATGACGCGCCCGCTCGCGCGGCGCATCAGATCGACGTGGATGTGATTGTAGTGATAGATGTTGGCGCCCGGCGCGAGCACGGTGTTGAACCGCTGACAGGCGGCGCCCTGAACATCGCGCAGGAAGCCCTGCTCTTCCGGCAAACCCTTCCAGCCATTCTGTACCGAGATATAGCGCCCGTCTGCGAGCGTGAATCCCGCGACATCCAGCGCATTGCCGAACGCATGTTCTGAAATATGCGCGTTGGGATTGCCGTTCATACCGCGGCAGGAATAGGCCGAGATCTGCTTGATCTCCACGACGCGCGCGCCGAACCAGCGCATCGCGGCCGGCTGAATCGATTCCGTGATCCAGCGGTCGAGTGCGGAGACAATGGGACATGCGAGCGTCGCGGTCGGCTTCAAGGCAACAGGGCCGAAAGAGGACACCGGGTTGCCGACAGGGCCAAGCCGCTGCTGCGAATAGGGCGGCGGTTGCTGCGCCCTCTGCTGATACGGCTCACTTCGATAAGGCGCGCCTTGATAGGACGCGGGCGGAGCAGCCGGACGGCTTTGCACGGCTTCTCCGTGCGCCATGTCGTCTTCGCCATCGGCCGGCGACGTGGCCTGAATATTCAAAGGCACCGGCGCGCCGGACGGCACATAGCCATTTGGCGCGGAGGGATATCCCGGGCGCTGATACGAAGAAGGCTGCTGATACGATGACGAAGGCTGCGCAACCGGCCAACGCGGCTGGCCCGCGATCGAGCCCGGCGGCCGCAGATCGTCGGCATAACCGAGCGAACTGTTGCTCTCACCAAGCGCGCTGACCTTCAGCGGAAATTCCGCGCCACAAACCCCCGGTCCGGAAATCGGGCTGATGCGCACAACCTCGGCGGTTTCCTTGACCTCTCCGGTCTTCAGGCACGCCTGTTCCGCCTCGGCTCGCCAGGGTTCACGCTCTGCGGTTTGAAAAAAACCGCGACCGCAACCCGCCAGGGAGACAAGGGCAAGGGAGCCGACGAGATACAAACTCACTCCACGCGCCATAAGCGGGAGAGTCCGCGAATAAACTTAAAGACTTATCAACGGCTTGCTTTTCAGATTCTTTTAACCACGATAGGCGCGTTCAGGCCCCGTTGCGGGCAGATTCTCTCATCGGCAACGGCATCATGCGTTTGAAACCCCTCGTGGCCGCGATCCTGATCCTGGCCGGCTCCTTCTTCATCAGCCTCGAGGTGATGGACTGGATATGGCCGCCGCGCGCGTCGAAGCCCGCACTCGCCAAACTGCCGCCCTTGCCGCCAGCGACGCGCCGATCCGAATTCGTGGCTCCCGTCATTATTCCGCTCAACGTGATCGCGTCCGCGCTCGATCGCGCCGCGCCGCGCGATTTCGGCGGCAAGGCCGATAATCCGACCAGCCAGATTCTCACGGATGCGGATATCGACTGGCGCATCACGCGCGGGGCCATGGCCGCGAGCGGCGACCAGAACGCGCTGACCATGTCCACCCCGCTCAACGGAAAGCTCACCGTCACCGGCTCGCTCTCCACCGCGGCTGGCTCGCCGCTCAACAACGCGCTCGGCAATCTGTTCGGCGCGAAGACCGCGCAGAAGCTCGGCAACATCTCGATCAAGTCGCTGAACGCGAGCGCCGCGATCAACGGCACGGCGACGGCGACATCGCGCCCGCGCCTCACGCCCGACTGGCATGTCGATCCGCAACTCACCGCGCAGGTGACGCTCGCCAACAACAGCCTGTCGGTTGCAGGCGCGAAGGTCGCCGTGCCCGCTCAGGTGAAGCCGGTGATCGACAATACCGTGAACGAACAGGTCGGGCGTCTGCAACAGCGGCTGCGCAACGACGAGAGCTTCCGCCGCGCGATGCAGCAGCAATGGGCGCGCGCCTGCAAATCGATCGCGCTGCCTTCGCCCGCGCCGGGCACGCCGCCGCTATTCCTCGAAATGCGCCCCGTCAGGGCCATGGCGGCGCAACCGCAGATCGACAATACCGCGGTCAAACTCGCGGTCGGCCTGCAAGCCGAGACGCGAATCGTTGATCGCGAGACCACTCCGCAATGCCCCTTCCCACAAACACTCGAGATCCAGCCCGCGCTCAACGAGGGACACGTCAACATCGGCGTTCCGATCGACATCCCGTTCGCGCAGCTCGGCAGGATCGCCGAAGCCGGGCTCAAGGGCCGCACGTTTCCGGAAGACGGCAGCGGCGCAATCGCGGCCCGCATCAAGAGTGTCGATATCGATGCCAGCGGCGACCGCCTGCTGATCTCGCTGCTGGTACATGCGAAGGAAAAGGCAAGCTGGTTCGGGCTGGGCGCGGACGCCACCGTGCGAATCTGGTGCCGCCCCGTGCTCGATGCGGATGCGCAGGTGCTGCGCCTGACAGATTTGTCGGTCGCCGTTACATCCGATGCCGCCTTCGGCCTGTTCGGCGCGCTCGCGCAACGCGTAGCACCTTATCTGCAACAAGCCTTGCAGGAGCATGCGACCATCGATCTGAAGCAGATATCATCCGGCGCACGGCAAAAACTCACCGGTATCATCGACGGTCTCAGGACCGAACAGAACGGCGCCAGGGTCAACGCCAGCGTGACCAGTGTGAGACTCGGTGAAGTCTCCTTCGACTCCTCGACGCTGCGCGTCATCGTCGAGGCCACAGGTACGCTCAACGTCACCGTGACCCAATTACCCTCGCTGTAAACAATTTCCGTGAGGTTCCATCACGATTAACGGTCCGGGAGACTTGTTCCACAGCCATCTTTCGATGACATGATATCTCCACATTGTCGGAGCATTCACGCCGCATCCGCGCGTCGCCCTTGAGGGACGCAATCGTTCGCGCATCTGGCCATGGGCCTGCCGAACCAAATCCATCGAACCCAGGGATTTTGACATGAAAAGATTTGCGCTCGCCGCAGTTGCGGCGTTGTCGGCGATTCCGTTTGCTCATGCCGAAGGCGAATCCTATCGCGCCATGGTGGAAAGCCATGCCGCCGCCGAGGGTGTTCCGGCGGAACTCGTGCATCGGGTCATCATGCGCGAGAGCCGATACAATCCACGCGCCGTTCATGCGGGCAATTACGGCATGATGCAGATCAAGCTACAGACGGCGCGCGGCCTCGGCTACACCGGCACGGCACAGGGCCTGCTCGATCCCGAAACAAACCTCACCTATGCGGTGAAGTATCTCGCCGGTGCCTATCGCGCCGCGCATGGCAACCACAACCGCGCCGTCGCCTACTATGCCGGTGGATATTATTATGCCGCCAAGCGTCAGCGCCTGATGGAAGCGAACGCGACCATGCTCCCGAATTCCGGACTTGCACCTGCGCTGGACATCACGCCGCCGCAGTATGCCACGCCGGTGCGGTACGTTCACCACCGGCGTCATACCCGTCACCGCCACCATCGCTGACCGGTAACAGCCGGTCCCACAGCGGGGACTTTACGCAGGCTTATGCTGCGCGATCGGCTGCGGTTGGCCCTTTTCGTCAACGGCGACATAGGTGAAGTTGCCGTCGGTCACCAGGATGATGCCCATCTCGTTGCGCCGCTGCACCCATGCCTCGATGTGCACGGTGATCGAGGTGCGGCCGACGCGCACCTGCGTGCCGTAGACAGACACAAGATCGCCCACGAACACCGGCTTGCGAAACGTCATCGCCTCGATGGCGACCGTGACATTGCGCGCCAGCGTCGTCTTGTAGGCGAACACGCTGCCCGCGAGATCCATCTGGCTCAACAACCAGCCGCCGAAAATATCGCCGTTCTGGTTGGTGTCGGCCGGCATCGCAATGGTGCGAACGCATAGTTCGCCTTGCGGCACCGAGTCGTCCAATACGATCGATCTGGTTTCATGACCCGTCACAGGGGTATCTGTCATGTGATGCTCTATTCCTCGAAGGTCAGCGGAATGTTGCCCAGCCGGCATCCGGCTTGAAGCGTTCGCCATATTTCGCCGCCAGCGCCGAAAGCGCATTGGCGACATTCTCGGGCCCGCGCTCGCGCGCGTAATTCAGCGGCCCGCCACGGAACGGCGCATAGCCGGTGCCGAAGATCATCGCGCCGTCCACCGTATCCGGATTATCGACGATGCCCTCGCGCAGGCACGCGACGCAGACATTCGACATCGGCAGCACCAGACGGTCGGTCATGTCCGGCGTCGGATGGACATGCGCATGTCCCTTCTGCACCCGGCCGTCCTTCCACTCATAGAACCCGCGTCCGGTCTTGCGGCCGAGTTCGCCCTTGGCGACCTTCTCGCGCAACCATTCCGGCGCGGCGGGGATGGAATCGCCTAACTTGGCGCGCAACTCGTCGCCGACCGCGAGACAGATATCGAGACCGACCTGATCGGCCAGTTCGATCGGTCCCATCGGCATGCCGAATTTCTCCGCCGCCTCGTCGATGGTGAGCTTGTCCACCTTCTCGTTGAGCATCAGCAGTGCTTCCATTAGGTACGGCATCAGTGCGCGGTTGACGAGAAAGCCCGGCGAGCTTTTCACCGGCAGCGGCAGGCGATCGATGCCGCCGACGAACTTCATGGCGTTGGCGAGCGCCTCGCGGTCCACCTGATCGTGACTGATGACCTCGACGAGTTGCAGCCGCGACACCGGATTGAAGAAATGGATGCCGAGCAGCCGCTCGGGTCGCTGCAACGAGGCGCGCAGTTCCTCCAGCGGAATGCTGGAGGTGTTGGTCGCCAGAATCGCCTCCGGCTTCATCACCTTCTCAAGCCCCGCATAAATCGACTGCTTGAGCTGCAATTTTTCCGGCACCGCCTCGATGATGAGGTCGGCGTGCTTCGCACCCTCGCCCGTCATGTCCGGAATCAGGCGATCCAGTTCGTCACGCTGGCCGATGCGGCTGCGGGTGATCTTTGAAAACAGATCCGAGGCACGCTTCATGGCGCCCGCGATCGCAGCGGGCTGCATGTCGGCCAGCGTGACGCGCAATCCCTGATGCGCGCACCACGAGGCGATGTCGCCACCCATCGCACCGGCACCGATCACATGAACATGCTTGATGGCGCTCTTGCCGCCCGCGAGCTTCTTCATCTCGTCACGCAGGAAGAACACGCGGATGAGATTTTGCGCGGTCGGCGTCACCATCAATTTGGCGAAGGACGGCTTTTCCGCCGACAGCATGGCCGCGCGGTTGCCGCCATACTTTTCCCACAGATCAATCAGCGCGTAAGGCGCCGGATAATTTTCCTGCGGCGCCTTCATGCTCGTCTCGGAGCGCATCCGCGAGGCCAAAATTCCGCGCACCGGACCGATGTTCATCACCTTGGGCAACATCGAACGATTGCGCTTCAGGCGGCCGAAGATCGCATCCTTCACCGCGCCGCGTACATGACGCTCCTGCGTCACCGCATCGATAAGACCGAGCGACTTCGCCTTGCGCGCCTCGACGGTCTTGCCCGTCAGCATCATGGTCATGGCTTCGACCGGACTGAACAGATGCGTCGAACGCGCCGTGCCGCCAAATCCCGGATGCAGGCCGAGCAGCACCTCGGGAAAACCAAAGCGCGCGCCGTCGATCGCGATCCGCATGTTGCAGGCAAGCACGACTTCCAGCCCGCCACCCAGACAGAAGCCGTGGATGACCGCCACCGTCGGCATCTTGAGATTTTCCAGCCGGTCGAGAATTTCGTGACCACGGCCGAGTTGCTGCTCGACAAGAGCCGGATCGGACAGGCCGCGAAACTCGTTGATATCCGCGCCCGCGATGAAACCCGAACGCTTCGCCGAGCGGATGACGAGTCCGGCGGGACGCTCGCTCTCCAGCGCCGTGAGGATTTGCGAAAACTCCTCCAGCACTTCGGTCGAGAGCGTGTTGGCGCTGGCGCCCTCGCGGTCGAACAACAGCCAGGCGATGCCGTCTTCGTCGCGCGTCAGCTTGAAATGGCGATAGGGTCCGGACGACGGCTGGGGGCCGAGTTCGAGGACGTGGTCCTTCATCGCATCGAGGATTTTGCTGTCCATCGCCGTTTCCTAAACCGTCTCGATCAACATGGCGCCGCCGAGGCCGCCGCCGATACATTCCGTAGCAACGCCGCGCTTGGTGCCGAGCCGATGCATCGCATTGACCAGATGCAGCACGATGCGGTTGCCGCTGGTGCCGACCGGATGACCGAGGCTGATCGCACCGCCATCGACATTGAGCTTGGCCTGATCGATTTCGCCCGCTGCCCCGTCGAGGCCGAGGATGTCGCGGCAGAACTTGTCGTCCTTCCATGCGGCGAGACAGGCGAGGACCTGCGAGGCGAACGCCTCGTTGATCTCCCATGTATCGATGTCGTGGATCGTCATGTTGTTGCGCTTGAGCAACCGGTTCGACGACAGCACAGGACCGAAGCCCATCACGGTCGGATCAAGGCCCGACCATGCGCTATCGACGATGCGCGCCTTCGGCTTCAGTCCGTGTTTATTGACCGCATCTTCCGACGCCAGAATAGTCCAGCAGGCGCCATCGGTGATCTGCGAGGAATTGCCCGCCGTCACCTGCCCCCACGGCCGCTCGAAGGCGGGCCTGAGCTTGGCGAGCTTGTCCGTCGATGAATCGGGGCGCACGCCGTCGTCGTGATCGTAGAACTTGCCCTTGCGGTCGAACGCGGTCTCGACCTCGCCCTTGAGGAAGCCCTGCGCCTGCGCGTTGGCGAGCCGCTTGTGGCTTTCCACCGCATAGGCGTCCGCCTGCTCGCGCGTGATACCCATCAGATGCGCGATCACTTCCGCGGTCTGGCCCATGTTCAGGTCGGTGACCGGATCGGTCAGCCCGCGCTCCAGGCCGATGATCGGCTTGAAATAAGACGGCCGCAATTTAAGGAAGGCCGCGAGTTTCGCCAGCGTGGTGCGCGCCGTGGCCATGCCAGCAAACCAGCGCACGCCCGCCTGCGGAAACACCAGCGGCGAATAGCTCAAGGCTTCCGTGCCGCCCGCGAGAATCATGTCGGCCTGCCCGGCCTGAATGTAGCGGTAGGCGGTGTCGATCGACTGCATGCCGGAGCCGCAGTTGATCTGCACGCCGAAGGCGACCATGTCCTCGCCCATGCCGAGCCGTAGTGCCGCGACACGCGCCGGATTGACCTCATCGGCGATGACGCTGACGCAGCCGATAATGACCTGATCGAATTCGGAGGACTTGAACGGCTGCCGCGCCAGCAGCGGACGCCCGGCCTGCACCGCCAGATCGACCGGCGTGAACGGCCCGGGACCGCCCTGCGCCTTGAGAAACGGCGTTCGGCTGCCATCGATAATATAGACAGGACGGGACATCAGCTTGCGGCCCTTTCCGCCGTTGCGGTGGCAGGATGGTTCTGACGGTAGATCGGAGACAGCACTTCCGGCGCGAAGTCATCGACCTCGATCACCTTCGCCACGGCCTCCTGCGCTGTCTTGATTGCTTCCACATCCGCCGCCGTGATGATGCCACGCGAAGCGGCCTCCCCCCAGTCGCGAATATGAGCGGCGCGCATTTTCTTTTCAATTGGCTCATTGGCTACAACGAGACGGAAGGCGCGTTCAAGGCGGGACAGCGGTCCGTCATCGTTCGCACCCGCATGATAAAGGCCCGCCGTCAGGCGATCTCGCTCCGGAGAAGGCGACAGGACCATCTGCGCGCACTGGTGCACGACCTTGTCGGACGGACCCAGCGTGTTCGATCCGAGCGGCTGCACGACAAATTTCAGGAGCCACGCCACAGGGCGGTTCGGCAGGTTCGCCAGCACTTCGGCGAAACGCTGCTCCATGGTGCGGATGCCGTTCGCCATGACCCAGCGCAGCGCGGGCAGATCGGCGTCCTGCCGGCCCTCGTCTTCCCAGCGCTTCAGTGCGGCCGACAACAGATAAAGCTCGGACAGAATGTCGCCGAACCGCGCCGACAGCGTTTCCTTGCGCTTCAGCGCGCCGCCGAGCGTGAGCAGCGCCATGTCGGCGCACAGCGCGAACGCGGCGGAATAGCGCGAGAGCTGGCGATAATAGCCCGTCACAGCGCCCGCATCCGGCGCGGGCGCGAACAGGCCGCCGGTCCAGCTTCGCCCCCACGCCCGGAACAGGTTGGCGAAGGCGTGGCCGACATGCTTCCAGAACGAGTGGTCGAACGCTTCCAGCCCCGCGTCCTTGTCTGGATTGCCGATGGCGTTGATCTCTTGCAGCAGATAGGGATGCGCGCGCGTCGCGCCCTGTCCGAACACGATCAGGTTGCGCGTGAGAATGTTCGCGCCTTCCACCGTGATCGCGACCGGCACCGAGCGGTAGAGGTTGCCCATGTAGTTCTGCGGGCCTTCGATAATCGCCTTACCGCCATGGATGTCCATCGCGTCATCGACGACGATCCGCAGCCGCTCGGTCGCATGCAGCTTCATGATGCCGGAAATGACGGCGGGATGTTTTCCCTGATTGAGCGCCGCGCAGGTCAGCCGCCGCGCCGCGTCGAGTTGATAGGCCGTACCCGCGATGCGGGCGAGCGGCTCCTCGATGCCCTCGAACTTGCCGATCGGCACCTTGAACTGTTCGCGGACGCGCGCATAAGCGCCCGCGCTGCGCGCGCAATAGGCAGCACCCGACGCCGACTGCGACGGCAGCGAAATGCCGCGCCCCGCCGCCAGCGCGCTCATCAACATCTTCCAGCCCTGACCGATCCGCGCCTGCCCGCCGATGACGTAATCCATCGGAATGAAAACGTCCTTGCCCCAGTTGGGGCCATTCTGGAACACCTGCATCGCAGGCAGATGACGATGGCCGATGGTGACGCCGGGCAGATGCGTCGGGATGAGAGCAACGGTGATGCCAAGCTCTTCCGCGCCGCCGAGCAAACGCTCCGGGTCGCGCGCCTTGAAGGCGAGGCCCAGCAGCGTCGCGACAGGGCCCAAAGTAATGTAGCGCTTGTGCCAGTTCAGGCGCAGGCCCAGCACCTCCTGCCCTTCGAACGTGCCCTTGCAGACGACGCCGGTGTCGATCATCGACGCGGCGTCCGAACCCGCCTCCGGGCTGGTGAGGCCGAAGCAGGGAATTTCGCGGCCCGCGGCCAGCCCCGGCAGCCATTTGTCCTGCTGCGCGCGGGTGCCGAATTTCATCAGAAGCTCGCCCGGCCCGAGCGAGTTCGGCACCATCACGGTGACGGCTGCCGTGACGGAGCGCGAGGAAATCTTACGGATCACTTCCGAATGCGCGAACGGCGAGAATCCCAACCCGCCGAACTCCTTCGGAATGATCATGCCAAGAAACTTGTTGGCCTTGATGAAGGCCCACACCTCGGGCGGCAGGTCGCGCCACTCCCAGTTGACCTTCCAGTCGTCCACCATGGCGCAGAGTTCTTCGACGGGACCCGCGAGAAACGCCTGCTCCTCATCCGTCAACTTTGCGGGCGCGTTAGCCAGGAGCTTCGACCAGTCCGGGTTGCCGGTGAACAAATCCGCATCCCACCACACGTCGCCCGCTTCCAGCGCCTCGCGCTCGGTATCGGACATCGCCGGAAGTGCCTTATGCGCCCACGCGAAGATCGGACGCGTCAGAACATCGCGGCGGAAGGAGAAGCTCATGGAGGCGTCCTTTTCGGTGCGGGCAGAATAGCCCATCGGCGGACAGGAAGGTGGGAAGTTTGAATCCCGAGGTGAGTGTGTATCTACTGACCTTATAAAGTCTCACTATCGATCCTGAATTGATCCTGACAGGGTCTCGAATCTCAACATCGTGAACAAGATTATACGAAGTGGGAGAGGCTTTCAGGTGCTCTCCCTGTCCTGCGGTATTGTGCGCCTCCCGCCGATGGCCGCGCATCGCGATGAATGCAAAATTTCGACACAGCGTTCTCTGTTCCCTCGATTTTTCATTTATTTCATATCGTTAGACAGGAACATGCATACCCGCGCGGTGTTGCCCCGGCGAACATCACCATAAAGGAGTTTGCAATGGGTAGCACCGCTGACAAGATCAAAGGCACCGCCAACGAAGCCATCGGCAAGGCCAAGCAGGGCATCGGCGAAGCGACCGGCTCGGATCGCCTTCAGGGCGAAGGCGCAATGCAGGAAGCCAAGGGCCACGCGCAGAAAGCGGTCGGCGATGCGAAGGACGCCGCCAAGGACGCAGTGGACAAGGCTGCCGCGGCGGCCAAGCGCAACCTTTGAACTTTGAACAATTCTCAAACGAAAAGCCGGCCGCAAGGCCGGTTTTTTTGTTGTCCGCCGACCACGAACCCACTTCATTCCGTCTCATAGAGCGCGGCAACAGGCAGCCCGGAGAGGCAGGGCCGCAGCGGCACGCCCTCGATTTCCACGATATCTACGCTACCGAGACTGTTACTGATGAAGCCCGCATCCGCCGCGCGCAAATCCGTCTCCGATAGCGAAACCTGCGTCACGCTCATGCGCGACAATATCTTTCCGCGTGCGATGCCGGGAAGAATACCATCCGAAGCCGGCGGCGTGATCCATTCTCCCGCGATCCGCAAGAACAGATTGCCGACAGTGGCGCACACCACATGCCCCTGCCCGTTCAGCATCAGCGCATCGGCAGCGCCCCGCGCCAGCGCCTCGCGCCGCGCCAGAATGTTATCGCCGTAGTTGAGAGATTTAAGCCGCGACAGCGGGGAATGCTCATTGCGCCGCGTCGTCCGCGCGATCACGACGCGCTGGGGTTCTGAGACTACCGAAGCCGGCGCGCACGTCATCAGCAGGGTCGGTGATGATTGATCGTCCACCCACAACCCGCGCTTCGCGGCCGGGCCGCGCGTCAATGTGATACGCACCGCGCTGCGCGCAAAACCGTTCCGGCGTAACAGACCAATCACCGCCGCCTCGATCGCCCGATCATCGAAAGCCAGATGCAGACCGAGTTCGGACGCCCCGGCGCGCAAACGCGCGAGGTGCTCAGCCAGCCAGACCGGCCGTTCGCCGATTCCGAGCAGCGTCTCGAAAATGCCATCCCCCAGCGTGAAGCCGCGATCGGAAATCGAGAGCCGCGCCTCCGCTCCGTCAAGACATGCGCCGTTGAGCCAGACCTGCGTCACGTCACATGCTCCTCGACCTTCTCGTGCATCGCATCCGTGAGCCGATACAGGCTTTCATCGAACCGGCCGAACGCCACCACGACCAGCGCCTTGATCGACGCCTGCGCCTTCAACAGCATTTCGGCGTATTCCGCCTGCGGCGTGGACGCAGCGACCACACCCCCGCCGACGCCGATGGTGAAGCGCCCCTGCTGCGCGACGATGGTGCGGATGACGATGGAGAGATCCGCCGCGCCATCGTCACCGACCCATCCCAGCGCGCCCGAATAAATCCCGCGCGCACGCTGCTCCAGCCGGTCGATGATCTCCAGCGTCCGCAGTTTTGGCGCGCCCGTCATCGACCCGCCAGGAAATGCCGCCTGCAACAGATCGGCCACGCCGCAATCGGGCCGCAACGTGCCGCGCACCGTGCTGACAAGCTGGTGCACGGTCTCGTAGCTTTCTACGCCGAACAGCTTGCTCACATGCACCGTGCCGGGCGCGCAGCAGCGCGACAGATCGTTGCGCAGCAGATCGACGATCATCGCGTTCTCGGCGCGATCCTTGCGGCTCTGGCGCAGGCTCTCGCGCAATTCATGATCGCGGCGCGGATCGACATCGCGCCGCGCCGTGCCCTTGATAGGCTTGGTCTCGACCTCGCCCCGCGTATTCGCCGACAGAAACCGTTCCGGCGAGGCGCTCAGCACCGCGCCGCCCGGCCAGCGCATGAACGCCGCGAATGGCGCCGGATTGATCGCACGCGTCACGCGATAGACATCGAGCGGATCGAGATCGGCTTCGCATGACAATTCGTTGGTCAGGCAAACCTGATAGCTCTCCCCTTCCCGGATCGCATGCAAGCACTCCTCGACACTGGCGCGATACGCTCGCTCGCCTTTCTCCATGACGACATCGAGCGGTCTTGTGCCATGAGGCACAACTGGCGGAGGCAGCCTGACGTTCGTGATGGCGGATTCCGTTTCATCAAGCCATTGCCGGGCGCGCGTCTCATGCTCCGGCGCGTCGATGGCAACCAGATAACTTTTGCCTTCAACGTGATCGACCGCAATGAACCGATCGGCGCGGATCAACAGACTGTCGGGTGTCCGGGCCTTGCGGCGAACCCGCGATCCGCAATCCTGCTGCAATTCGTAACCGAACCAGCCGACATACCCGCCCGTGAACGGACATGGCGGCGGATTTTGTGGCGACGCCTGCGGCTGTCCTTTCAAATAATCGAAAATGTTGCCGCCATGACGGAAGCGTTCGCCGCCACGTTCCACCGCAACAAATCCATCCGTGCAATCATAGCTGACGATTTCAGCGTTCGGCCCTGACGCATCACCGAGATACGACCAGCGCGACAGGCCGGGCGCAACAAGGCTGCTGTCGAGCCAGAAAGCGTGAGGGGACGCGGCGAACAGCGAGCAGAACACGGCCTCGGTATCGAGCGCGCGCGGCAGTTCGCGCCAGAAAGCCTTGCGCGTTTTCGATAATGGCGGTGCTTCGCGCAGGCGTACCATTTTTGGAGTTGGCGCAGCACCCCGTGACATATCCCGGAAATTTTCGAGCAACCGCCTGCCATGCTCGGTCAAAATCGACTCAGGGTGAAACTGCACACCCCATTTCGGCTTCTCCCGATGCGCGATCGCCATCAAGAGACCGTCCTCGGTCCATGCGATCTCCTTCAGATGCGGCGGCAACGGCCGCTCGATCATGAAGGAATGATAGCGCCCCGCCGCGAAAGGTGACGGCATGCTCGCAAACAGCGGATCGCCGTCGTGACGCACCATCGATGCTTCGCCATGCACCAGCGATGGTGCGTACGCAAGTCTTCCGCCTGCCTCCATCGCAAGCCCCTGAAAGCCGAGGCACACACCGAGCACCGGAACGTTCGCCTTCAGCAACGCATCGCGCGACAGGCCAAAATCAGATGCGCGGTCCGGGCGGCCGGGGCCCGGCGAGATCACGATATTGTCGAACGACTCTTTCGAAATCTCGCCCCACGTCGCGGCATCGTTCTTCACCACCAGCGGCGCGAGCTGATTGATGTCGGCAATCAGGTCGGCGAGGTTGTAAGTGAACGAGTCGTAATTATCGATGATGAGGGTCTTCATCGCCGCCGTGGCAAAGCTGCCGTTAAAATCGCCAATGTGATATCCGCCGCATGCGATCCGCGCCATGACTTCCAATGGCCGGATCAGTTATCTCCGGCAGGCCGGCGCGGCATCATGACCGCCGGAAAGACCACCCAAGATCGCGCCAATTATGCGCCAAATCCGCCAGCTTCCGCAACACGGCAGCAGGCCCGCGCTCATGGGACGCGGCCCATTTCCTGTCATGTCCATAAAGAAAAATGGCGGCCCACGGCCGCCATTTTGAACCGCTTGAGAATATCGGATGCCGCTCAGGCCGCTGCCACGCCGCGCATCTCGCCATTGCCCGGCGGCGGAATCGGCTGCCCCTCGTCGGCATATTCATTGAGCTTGTTGCGCAGCGTGCGGATCGAGATGCCGAGAATATTCGCCGCATGGGTGCGGTTGCCAAGGCAATGCTTGAGCGTCTCGAGAATAAGGTCGCGCTCGACATCGGCCACGGTGCGCCCCACCAGCGCACGCGTCACCTGCTCGGCCGCGAATGTCGCATGGGCAACCACGGGTGCGGTCTTGGCGAGATCGAGCCGATCGCCATCCGGCGACAGAATGGCCTCGGCACCGATCTCGTCACCTTGCGCCATCAGCACCGAACGATGGATGGTGTTCTCCAGCTCGCGCACGTTGCCCTGCCAGCGGTTCGCCGTGAGCACCTGCCTGGCTTCAGCCGACAGCGGACGCACCGGCACGCCGTTGGCGTTGGCATATTTCTGCGCGAAATGCTGCGACAGTTCGAGAATATCCGCCGGACGCTCGCGCAGCGCCGGAATTTTCAGGTTCACGACGTTGAGGCGGAACAGCAGGTCTTCGCGGAACGTGCCCGCCTTCACCGCATCCGCGAGGTTGCGATTCGAGGTGGCGATGATGCGGATATCCACCGGCACCGGCCTGGTGCCGCCGACGCGATCGATCACACGCTCTTGAATCGCGCGCAGCAGCTTCGATTGCAGACGCACGTCCATTTCCGAGATTTCGTCGAGCAGCAGCGTGCCGCCGGTCGCCTCCTCGAACTTGCCGATGCGGCGCGCGATGGCGCCGGTGAACGATCCCTTTTCATGCCCGAACAATTCGGATTCCAGCAGATGCTCGGGAATGGCAGCACAGTTGACCGAGATGAACGGCTTCTTCGCCCGCGCCGAACGGCCGTGGACGTAGCGCGCCAGCACTTCCTTGCCGGTGCCGGATTCGCCGGTGATCATCACCGAGGCATCGGAGCCCGCGATCTGCTGCGCGAGCTTGACCACCTTCACCATCGCATCGTCGCGATAGATCAGGTCGCGCGAGTCGTTGGCGACCGCGGCCAGCACCGCCGCGATCAACTCCGGCTCCGGCGGCAGCGGGATGTATTCCTTGGCACCCGCATGAATCGCGGCAACCGCGGCGCGGGCATCGTTGGTGATGCCGCAGGCGACGATCGGCACATGGATGTGTTCGGCCTCGAGCCGCATCACCAGATCGCGGATGTCGATGGCTACATCCACCAGCAGCAGGTCAGCGCCCTTGCCGCCGCGCACCACCCGCATCGCCAGTTCGATGTCCTCGGCGTGCGTCACGGTCGCACCGTTATCCATCGCGATCTTGGTTGCGGTTGTCAGTTGCCCCTTCAGGGTTCCGACGATGAGAAGCCGCATGATTTGCTCCTGTCAGTATCGCGCCATTTGCGGCGTTCGGTTTGATTTCCCGCGCGGTCTACGCGCGTTCCGCCTTGATGATTTCCGTCATGGTCACGCCGAGCTTGTCTTCCACGAGAACCACTTCGCCGCGCGCCACCAGACGGTTGTTGACGTAAATATCGATCGCCTCGCCGACGCGCCGATCGAGTTCGAGCACCGTCCCCGGACCGAGCTTGAGAAGATCGCTGACATCCATTTTCGAGCGGCCCAGCACCGCCGACACCTGCACCGGCACGTCGAACACCGCTTCCAGATCGGAGGCGATGCGCGCGCTGCGCTCTTCGTCCTCCGAATAGGCCGTCTGATCGAGCGGCGGAGCCTCGGTTTCGTTCAGGTCCGGCAACGGCACCTGCCCCTGTCCATCAGTATCACTCATGAGTCTCTCCCGGCCGGATCTTCGGCCTGATTGCGAGCCGCCATGTAGCGCTCCACCAATTCACCGATCCTGGCATCCGTCGCGGCACGATCGAGCGTGCACCCGCCGTCCGCCCATTCGATCTTGCAGTCCGAAATATCGATGTCCGGCTCCGCCAAAATCACCAGCCGCCCCTCAAACCCGCTGCGGCGCGCCAGATCCTCGATCCGCGCGCGCGCGCGATCGTACAACGCGTCGTTCACCCGGATCGCGATATGAGGCGTCGACGTCAGGTGCCGCAGGCAATCGGCGATCAGCGCCGTCATCTCCGCAAGCGGCTCGGCTGCGACAAGCTCGCTGCACAGCTTGCGCGCCACCGCGACCGACACATCCACGGCCTCGGTCTCCATCCGCCCCTCGACCGTCTTGAAGCTGGAGGCCAGTCCGCGCATGGCGATGGCGATTTCCTCCATCGCCAGCGCCGAACGGCGGTCGCTCTCCACGCTCGCCTCTTTCTGCGCGGCCTGAAATCCATCGCGGAAAGCGCGCGCCTCGGCATCGGCGACCATCTGGGCGATTTCCGCACGCGAGGCCTGCCGCTCGGTATTCGCCGGAGCGGCAAAGTCCATGTCGAACAGGAATTTCGCGGGCGCGCTCATCAGTACACCAATTCGTCGTCGGCACGATTCTTTTGCAGCATGATCTCGCCCTTGGCGGCGAGGTCCTTCGCAAGATTCACCAGAAGCGCCTGGGCCTCATCCACGTCACGCAGCCGCACCGGACCGGCGGCGGCCATGTCGTCTTGCAACATCTTCGCGGCACGGGTCGACATGTTGCCCATGAAGAACTCGCGCACGGCGTCGTTGGCGCCCTTCAGCGCGACGCCGAGCTTGTCCTTGTCGACATGACGCATCAGCGTCTGGGCCGAACCCGCGTCGAGCTTGACGAGGTCGTCGAACGTGAACATCAGCGACTTGATGCGCTCGGCCGCCTCGCGGCTTTCCTCCTCCAGCGCGGTGAGAAAGCGCGTTTCGGTCTGGCGATCGAAATTGTTGAAAATTTCCGCCATCACCTCATGGGCGTCACGGCGGCGGGTCTGCGACAGATTGGACATGAATTCGGTGCGCAGCGTGCTCTCGACACGCTCGATGACTTCCTTCTGCACCGCTTCCATGCGCAGCATCCGGTTGACGACATCGAGCGCCATGTCCTCGGGCAGGATCGCCAGCACGCGCGCAGCATGTTCCGGTTTCAGCTTCGACAGCACCACCGCGACCGTCTGCGGATATTCGTTTTTGAGATAATTGGCGAGAACCTCTTCCTGCACGTTGGAGAGTTTCTCCCACATATTGCGACCCGCGGGGCCGCGGATTTCGTCCATGATGCCGGTGACGCGTTCGGACGGCAGGTATTGCTGCAACAGCCGCTCCGTCGCGTCGAAGTTGCCCATCAGCGCACCTGAAGCGGACATCCGCGAGACGAATTCGAGCAGCAAATCCTCGACGACATTCGCCTCGATGGTGCCAAGCGAGGACATCACGGCGGACAATTCGCGCACTTCGTCATCATCCAGCAGCGACCAGACCTTGCTGCCATATTGCTCGCCCAGCGCCAGCATCATGATCGCCGCGCGCTTGGGACCACTCAACGGCGCCGGCGCGGGCCCCGCACGCCCGTTCTGACGGCTCGCAAGCGTCGCGACGACACTGGCGATATCTTCTGGTTTCTGTTGGGCCGGAACGGATGCCATGTTTTACGCCGGTTGCTCTGTCAGCCATTGACGGATGATGGAAACGGTCTCGTTCGGATTGCGATCGGCCAACTCGCCGACGCGATGGACGGATTGCGCGTGGACCTGTCCCTGCACCTGCGCGACATCGATCATCTGCGCGGTCGCGGCGGTATGAACGGGCCCCGGAACGGCGGCGGGCTGCTCGACTTCGGGGAGCGCCGGCAGAGCGGGTGGCGGGTCTTCGGCCAACACGCGCTTGACGAGCGGCCGGACCACCATGAAGACGACGACAATGGCGAGCAGCGACATCACGCCAAGTTCGATGAAATACATCACGTCGTCCTTGGTGAACTGGAATACGCTCAGCCAGCCGGTCGGCTCGGGCAGCGGCACGGCCGCAGGCGCTTCGGCGAAGCGCAGATTGACGACATCGACCTGATCGCCACGGTTCTTTTCAAAGCCAATCGCCGAGCGCACCAGCGTGGCGATGCGCTCAAGGTCTTCCTTGCTGCGCGGCGCATAGACCATGTCGCCTTTTTCGTTCTTGGAATAGGTGCCATCCACCAGCACGGCGACCGACACGCGCTGCACGCGACCTGCTTCGGTCACTTCCGTCTTGGTGGTGCGGGAAATTTCGTAATTGTTGATTTCCTCGCTCTTCTTGCTCTGGTCCTTGCCCGCGTTGGCTGCATTCTGCTGCTGGTTGCCGGGCATTTCGTTGTTGACGGTGACCTGACCGTTCTGCCCGTTCGACGTCGCGGACGATTCCTCACGTGTCTGGCTCGAGCGCAGCACACGCCCTTCCGGGTCGAACTTGTCGGACGTCTCGGTGACCTTGTTGTAATCGAAATCCGCCGAGAGCTGGACGCGCGCGCGGCCGGCGCCAACCACCGATGTGACGATGCTTTCGATCTGCTTGCGCAGCCGGTTCTCATAGGCGATGCGCCGCTCGTCCGCGCCGACATCCCCCATGCCGTTGGCGTCACCCGACCCGTCCGCGAGCAACTGGCCATTCTCGTCGACGATCGAGACGCGCTGCGGCTTCAGGCCATTGACGGACGATGCGACAAGATGGCGGATGGCGCGAACCTGCTGCGGCTCAAGCGCCCCGCGGACACGAACCACAATCGCCGCCGAGGGCTCCGGTTTCTCGCGCGAGAACAGCGGCCGGTCCGGCAGCACCAGATGCACTCGCACCGCCTGGATACGGTCGATGGACTTGATGGTGCGGGCAAGCTCACCCTCGAGCGCGCGCAGGTGATTGACGTTCTGGACGAAACTGGTCGAACCCAGCGTATCGGACTTGTCGAAGATCTCGTAGCCGACGCCACCACCCTTCGGCAGGCCGCCTTCGGCGAGCTTCATCCGCAGGCGGGTGACCTTGTCCTTCGGCACCATGATGATGGCGCCGTCATTCTTCAACTCGTAGGGAATGGCCTGCCGGTCGAGCTCCTTCATGACGCCGGAGGCGTCGTCGTAGCTCAGATCGGTATAAAGGGTGACCATCTGTGGGGCCGTCACCCGCAGGATGACGAACCCGAAAAAGCCCAGCAGGGCCATGGTCACGGCCAACATCGCCGCGAGCCGCCCTGCACCCATACCGCGAAGGAATGAAACCAGCCCTGGCAAAGACCACCCCAAAGATTCGGCCAAATGGGCCGACTGGGCAGAATTTGCCTAGGGATGGTTTCTAGATGGTTAACGCGGGTTAACAGCCTGGCATAAATTGAGACATCCTCAAGCTCCGCTTCATGTAATGAAGCGGATTTTCGGAAAATCCCGGCTGCGGGCTGCTAGCGTTATTGGCGGTATTGCTGGATTCGGGTGGTGCGCAGCCCGGCCAAACCGTGCTGGTCGATCGAAAACTGCCAGGACAGGAATTCGTCCACCGTCAGCGTATAGCGGCTGCATGCTTCTTCCAGAGAAAGAAGGCCGCCACGGACGGCTGCGACAACTTCGGCCTTGCGGCGGATAACCCACCGTTTGGTACCAGGAGCCGGAAGATCAGCAATCGTCAGCGGGCTACCATCGGGCCCGATGACATACTTCACCCTCGGGCGGTGGGGTTCTGTCATGGCGTACTCACAAACTCAAACTGCACTCGTGGGAACAAGGTACCCCGAGCCGCTTAAAATTTGCCTAAGCCTAAGCGTCGAATGCAGTTCTCCTGAACTCCGCCCCTTCAACGACAAACCCCGCCTCCTGAAAGGCGGGGCAGGAATTCTTAAATAATCGACTAACGGTACTTAGGTGCCGCTGTTGCCCGTGCCGTTTCCAGTGTCGGACGTGCTGCTGCGGACCACCCGCTTGATCTGGTCGATCGTATAATTGTTGCCACCCATCGAGAGCAGCGCCGGGCTCGCCGTCATGTCCACGGAATCCACCACGCCCTGCACCTCGGTCGTCACCGTGACGTCCTTGCCGCTGTTGTCCTTGCCGGTCACCGTCAGCTTGTAGTTGCCGGCCGCCCATTGGGTGCCATCATTGCCCTTGCCGTCCCAGACAAAACTGGCGGGACCGGCTTTCAGCGAATAGCTGCCGGTATAGGCCGTCTCCCCGTTCGGGGCGGCAATCGTGACGACTGCGTTGCAGTCGGCGGCCGCATTGAAATTCCATGTCGCCGAGCCGTTGAAGGCAGCGGTCGAGCCATCGACCGAGATGGTCTGGCCGACGAAGCTCAATGCCTGCGTCGATTGCGCCGTTTTCTGTAGCGCCACCAGTGAGCTCAACTGATCGTTGGCCTTCAACTGCTGCTCGACCTGCGCGAACTGCACGAGCTGCGCGGTGAACTGGTTGGTATCGAGCGGATCGAGCGGATTCTGGTTCTGCAACTGCGTGGTCAGCAGCGTCAGGAACGTCTGGAAATTATCCGCGATCCCCGTGGAGCCCGTGCTCGAACTGCTGCTGCTCGACGACGAACCGGTGTTCGTCGTCGATGCGGGGGCCGATGTGACCGGTGTTGCCGTTGTCGCGTCAACAGACATGGCTAGTCCTCAAATGCTGATGTCGATGCCGGAGCTTGAACCGGACGACCGGCCGTAGCTCGCGCCCGCCACCTGCGGCGTGGTTGAAACCTCTTCGGAGACGATCAGGCGGTGCGACTGGCGCCCCTGCCCGCTATCGCCCTGACCTCCCTGCGGCGATTGATCGCGCAGGCTGAACTGCAATCCGCCGTCACCGGTCTTGAGACCGGCATCCTCCAACGCGCGCTGCAACTGCGGCGCATCCCTGCGCAGCATGTCGAGTGTCGCGGGCTGATCCACCGTGAGGTGCGAGGTCACCCGGCCATGCTTGTCCACGTCCAGTCGTACATCGATGCGGCCAAGTTCGGCCGGATCGAGACGGATCTGGAAGCTGGTATTGCCCGCTGCCGCGCGCGTCGCGATATCGACCGCGAGCCCGTTCACCGGCACGGGAACGCTGGCTGCCTGCGCGGAGGCCGTCGGCCCCGCCGCCGTCACCGTGAATTGCTGCTGGGTTTGAGTCTGTTGCGTGGCGGGCGCTTGCATGTCGAGAGCCGCCTGGAAGCTGACATCCGGCTTGGCGATTGGAGCATCGGAGCTATGGCGGTCATGCGAGGGAGCGGCAGGCACCGCGCCCCCCTTGTCGGCTTTCGCCGAAGCGGCATCGCTCTTGCCCTGATCCGCATTCGTGTCATTGGCGGAAGAAGCGGCAGGCTTGTCGCCGGAAGGCTTGGTGTCCGCTCCGGGTTTCGTATCGGCCTGATCGGTAGCGTCCGTTTTGACCGCAGCCTTCGCGGGCTTGCCGTTCGCGATGCCCGCGACGGCTTCGGTCTTGGCCACTCCGGTGGTGACCGCGGGTGCGGCTGTGGCTTGCTGCAGCACGACAATGCCGGTGGACAGCGCGGTCGCATTCGCGCCATCGCCTGTCTTCGCCAAAGAAGCGCCATCGGCCGACGCCTGCGTCTGGCCCGTTTTCGATTTGTCGAAAGACGGGTGTCCGGCTGACGGATCGACCATCGGCTTGGCCACGGTGCCGGTTGCCTCAGCCTCTGCACCGGCGTCTTTGCCAGAAGTCGCATTGGCCGCAACCGTTGCCGAAACGCCCGGAGCGGGTGTCGCCGTCTCCGTAGTCGCATCGGATTTGCCGTCAGACTTGACCGTTTCGGTCTGCGTCACTGCCGCAGGAGCTGCCACCACGACCGCGCCCGGACTGGCCGCATCGCCAGCCGTTTGCGGGGATTGGGTCAGATCGGCCGGCGTGCCGTCAGCCGCATCATCCTTCGTTTTGGTTTTCGATTTGCCTTCGGACAGTCCGGTCTTCACCGCACCGGCATTTGCGGGCGCTTTTTTGGTCTTTTGATCGACGACACCGGTGCGCGGCGCAGCCTGCTGCGCGTCCTCGGCGGGCTTGGCATCATCTCTGTCATCGCGTCTGGCCGGACGATCATTGCTGTTGTCGGCCCGGCGAGCCGTCCCGTCCTGCACGGAAGGGAGAGGAACATCGCGATTGGCCGCCGCCGCATTGCTATCGACCAGGGAACCGAAATCATCCGCGGACACGCCCTGATCCTGCCTGGGCGGGCTACGGTGACTGTAAACCTGGGAATTGACGGCCGGATCGTGCGCGACGTTCAACACGGGACTGGTTCTCGCAAAGGTACCTGTAGCTTTCTCAGCAAGGACCGGGCCAGCCTTGATTTCTTGATATATTCAATAAAAACAATACTTTATATTTCCAGACAATCCTTCATCAGGCTCTTTTCTGTCTGCTTTTTCTGCCTTCCGGCAAGTTTTGCCGGACAAAACCGTTCTAATTGCCACCCATCCTCCCCAACTATAATAAAGTACCCAGACAGGGCGCGGCCTTTCGCGCCTTTGGATCAATGCGATGCTCAACAGTCTCGACCTCGAAGGACCGCCGTCCGGCACGCGCGTGGTCGTCGCCATGTCCGGTGGCGTCGACTCCTCGACCACGGCCGCCCTGTTGAAGGCCGAGGGCTACGATGTCATCGGCATCACGCTGCAACTTTACGATCATGGCGCCGCCACCCACCGCAAGGGCGCCTGCTGCGCGGGACAGGACATCCACGACGCGCGCGACGTCGCCGAACGCATCGGCATTCCGCATTACGTGCTCGATTATGAGAGCCGTTTCCGTGAATCGGTGATCGACCGCTTCGCGGAAAGCTATGTGCTGGGCGAAACGCCGGTGCCGTGCATCGAGTGCAACCGTTCCGTCAAATTCCGCGACCTGCTCACGACTGCCCGCGAACTCGGCGCCAAGGCGCTCGCCACCGGCCATTACGTCGCCTCGCGGCGGCAGGCTGACGGCTCGCGCGCCATGGTCTGCGCCGCCGATGCCGACCGCGACCAGAGCTATTTCCTGTTCGCGACGACGCAGGACCAGCTCAACGATTTGCGCTTCCCGCTCGGCGACATGACCAAGGCCCAGACGCGCGAACTGGCGCGTCGCTTCGATCTGCCGGTTGCCGAGAAGCACGACAGCCAGGACATCTGTTTCGTGCCGACCGGCCGCTACACCGACGTGATCGAGCGCATGAAGCCGAATGCGCTGCAACCGGGAGATATCGTCGATCTGCGCGGCCGCGTTCTCGGCCATCATCAGGGTATCGTGAATTTCACGATCGGCCAGCGCCGTGGCATCGGCATCGCCGCCGCCGAACCGCTTTATGTCGTGGCACTCGACGCCGCATCGCGACGGGTGATCGTCGGTCCGCGCGCGGCGCTGCGCAAAAGCATCATCACGCTGCGCGACATCAACTGGATCGGCGACGGCTCGTTCGAGCATGCCGCGAATGAAGGCCGCGACCTCTACATCAAGGTGCGCTCGACCCGTCCACCCCAGCCTGCCCATCTGCGGATGAACGGCGACCATTGCGAAGTCGAGTTGCTCGCGGGCGAGGAAGGCATCTCGCCGGGACAAGCCTGCGTATTCTACGACGCACCGGACGGACAGGCGCGCGTACTCGGCGGCGGCTTCATCACCCACGCCTTCAATCACGGCGACGCCGTGGATTCCCATCATCTCGCGGCCTCCGCCGCGCTCTAGGATCATCGGCACATCGTGGCTAACGACATCGATCGCGCCGGAGTGGCGAAGGCTTACGCCGCCTGGGCGCCCATCTACGATCTCGTCTTCGGGCAAGTCTTCGATGCCGGGCGCAAAGCCACGATCGCGCTGGCCGACCGGATCGGCGGCCGCGTTCTCGATGTCGGCATCGGCACCGGCCTGTCGCTGACCGACTATTCACGCACCACGAAAATCTGCGGCGTCGATATTTCCGAGCCGATGCTGCGCAAGGCGCGCGAGCGCGCACGCACGCTCAATTTGACCAATGTCGAAGCCCTGTCGGTGATGGACGCCAAACATCTGGCGTTCGCGGACGGCACCTTCGACGCCGTGGTCGCGCAATATGTCGTCACCGCCGTGCCGGAGCCGGAGGCCACGCTTGACGATTTCGTGCGCGTGCTGAAACCCGGCGGCGAGCTTATTCTCGTCAATCACATCGGCGCGGAAAGCGGCCCGCGCAAATTGTTCGAACTGGCGTTCTCGCCAATCGCGCGCCGTCTCGGCTGGCGGCCCGAGTTCCCGTGGGCGCGCCTCGTCAACTGGGCCGCACGCCACGGCGGCGTGGATCTGATCGAACGGCGGCCGATGCCGCCGATGGGACATTTCTCCCTGATCCGCTACCGCAAGCACTAATCCTCCGCCGACCGCCCGTACTCAGGAACATGCCTTCGCCTGGGCCGTTCAGCCTTCATGCGGATGACAACCACTCTTGCTGTGACGATCTGTGCGCTGATGGCTGCGCCCGCAGCGGTGCTGGCTCAGGCCGCCCCGGCGCCTGCGACACCGCAAGCGCCGATAGCACCGAGCAATACCGATCGCCCGGCGACGAAATGTGCGCCCACGCAGGTCGCGCCCGGAGAGAGTGGCGTTCAGCCATCGAACCCGAAAAATCAAGCCGGCAAACCCCTCGGCGATACGCTGGCGAAATCGGATGGCGTGCTGTGCCCTCCGCCCGGCATCGATCCCGAGATGCATGCGCCGACACCGAACCCGCCCGGCGGTTCCATGCCGGTGATTCCGCCACCCGGAAGTCCGGGCGGCGATCCCAACGTGCGGCCGAAATGATGCGTTTTCGGAGCTTTCTCTTGCTTGACAGCCATTTGGCTCCCTCTTTATATGCGCCATTCGCGAGTGGCCGGTCATATCGGCCATGCGGATTTTGGCGAGGTAGCTCAGCTGGTTAGAGCACGGGAATCATAATCCTGGGGTCGGGGGTTCGAGTCCCTCTCTCGCTACCAAAAGCCTTCCGTTGCACCGATCAGCACCTTCGATCGTGCTACGCATGAGAAAACATCGTCGCATAGATGGTCGAGGCGCCTATACCGACCGTCACCATCCCCACAGCTACCTGCAAGGTACGATTTGCCCAGGTCAACGATCGCGCGGAAATCGCCAATGGCACGGCGATAACGGCCGACAGCGCACCCATGCCGATCATCGATCCGAGGCCAAATAAAACCAGATAGAGCAGCCCATAAACCGGATTGCTCACCTGCGACATTGCGATAACGAGTAGTGCCGCCGAGCCTGCCATGCCGTGAATCAAACCAACAAGCAATGTCCGCCAGCGGAATCCGTGTTCATGCGCATGCGCGCTTCGTTCATGCGGCATGGATTCCCCACGATGGCTGTGAGCATGAAAGTGCACAGCCCCATCATGAATGTGGCCATGGAAATGTATCCGATCACGCCAAAGCTGCCACAACACGTACACGCCCATGATAACCAGCATGACGCCGACCGCAAATTCCAGCCGTTCAGCGAGATGATCCGAAATCATCTGCCCGAGCAATAGAGCTGCCCCAGCAAATAAAGACAGCGTTATGGTATGGCCAATACCCCAGGTCAGACCGTGCTTGACGATGTCGCGGACACTGGAGCGGCGGGCGGCGATGCTCGACACCGCGGCGATATGATCAGCCTCGAGCGCATGATGCATCCCGAGCAGAAAACCAAGCGTCAGGATTCCGAACATGCGCCCCCCAAAGTCAGCGTTTCAACACTGTCAGCGCAGAAACGCGGACCCGCGACGATAGTCTCGCACCCCCGCAAAGATACGTCCGTGAGCCGCACATAGCTTTGCAGCGTCCTGCGCCAGAAAGTCACGTTGGGATTGCGGGAACGTCGTACCGACTTCGATGACGATGCCTGTGGCCGTGGTGCGGCATCGAATATCGGCAGTAACAGGCGCGAGCGAAGCAGCCCTGTTCTCCATCATTTCGATGAAAGCCAGATCATCCGGATTAATCGCTATGCCGGTTTCAACACGGCTGGCAAGGCATGGCTGCGCCGGAAGCTCGGCAAGATCGGTCAATCCATACCTTTCCGCCAAGCTATAGATGACTGCCTTACCCAGACCGGCTTCAACATAAGGATGGACCACCGCACGCTCTGATGCAGCTTTCAGCCCCGGGCGGAAATCGCCGAGGTCGTCGATGTTGGTTCCCGATGCGATTTGGAAGGACGTCGCATCGCGAATACGATCGTACAGATTGGATTTGCAGTAATAGCAACGGTTAACCGGGTTGGCGCGATAATTTGGGTCGTCGAATTCACCCGCATCGAGCCAGACGACATTCCAGCCCTCGCAGTCCGCGTAACGCCTGATACGAGCCGTCGCGGCCTGCGGCACAGCAGGCGAGACCGCATGCATCATCACTGCCTTCGTGCGAGAGAAGCGATGCGCGACGTAGGCAAGGACCATACTGTCAATGCCGCCGCTCACCGCAATCGCGATCTCGTTATATCTGTCCAGCACCGACACCAAGGCGGCTTCGTTAGCGAATGCCTTCATTCCTGATTTCGCTCCGCTTTGGCCTTGAGAGCCCGGCGCTTTTCAAGCCCGGAATGCGGGGCCACATCGTCGCTCTCCGTTTTTCGGCTCAAGGAGCCGTCAGGGCGTTTCACTTCCTTGACACGCAAAATGCCTTCCTCCTGCGGAACAGAGTCGGATTTGCGGAATAGGCAGGCGCGCTGCTCGAGATGCCAACGCAGACCGATCGTCGAGGTTTCCGTGAAAATCTGCCGGTTGATCTCATCAAGCCTGTCAGGTTGCGCCAAAACGCGGAACGACGTCGCAACACGGCCCTTCTTTCCGGTTCGCTGCCCGGTTGTGACGTCGATCACGCCGTCCACCTGACGAATCCTGTCGGCCGCGACCTGAATCTCCTCCCCGGTCATGTCGTCAATATCGAAATTGATCGTCGCGACCACCATGCTCTCTGCCTGCGTGCCCGCTTCAAAAACAAGTACGCGCAAAATGTTCGGCAGTTTCTCGAATTCACGCGTCCCCGCGCCGATACCCGTCGATATCAGTCGCCCCTCCGGCAACTGGGTCGCAGGCATACCGATCAGGTGCTTCAGGATGGCAGCACCGGTCGGCGTAATGCGTTCGCCCGAAACGCCATCGTTGCGCCATTGGAAATCCTTGAGCAGCGCCGCAGTCGCAGGCGCGGGCACAGGCAACAGGCCATGCTGGGTCTGGATCAGGCCGCCACCCAGAGGAAGGCTGGAAACCGACCATCGCGCGCCATCGAGGGCCGCGATGATCGTACCCGCCGCGACCACATCCATGATCGAATCCCAACCCGCGATTTCATGGAAATGCACGCGATCGATTTCGATCTGATGGATATGAGCCTCCGCTTCAGCCAAAAGGCGCAGGATTCCGAGAGCCTGCACACGGACGTTCGGAGCAAGACTGGCCGCCTCGATCAGGCGGACGATTTCAAGATAGGAGCCTGCGCCATGGTGATGGTCGTGATGGTCCGCCGGCACATGGCTTGGTTGCAGGGTTTCGACATCATGACTATGGCGACCCGCCGCATGATGAGAATGACCATGCGCGTGGCCGTGGTGAGGGTGAGCAGCCTTCTGGTCAATAGACGCGAGCGAAAACCGCAACGCCCGGATCGCCCCGCTCTTGCCCTCCGAAAACACAGGCGCGCCGCAACTCGCGGGAACGACGGCCAACGTATTCCTGAGAATCGCGTCTTTCAGCTTCGGGAAAGCATCCGCCATTCCCGCAGCGAAGATGTCGCCGGCGATTCCGCCGACGACATCGAGATGAATATGCAGCCGTTCAGACACTCAGTTCGCGCCCTTGATGTTGTAGGCCACCGGAAAATAAAGGTCCTTCCAGGATTCAGGCTTTTGCTTGACGATGCCGCGATCGTACATGAAGGAGACGAACTTCATCGTTCCCGACGGCACGTTGGAAAAGATGATTTCCGGATTCTTCAGAAGGCTCAACACCTCCTCATAGGTCGAGCTCTTGTCGCCGCTATGCTCGACATAGAACTTCGCGGCGCCCTCCTTGTTGTTGTTGATGTATGCAATCGCCTCGTTGAGCGCCGCAAGCACGGCCTTCACCGTTTTCGGATTCTGATCGTAGAAATCCTGGCGCGTCCCGATCACGACGATGGTCGCCGGGCCGCCCATGATGTCGTAGGAGCTGAAAACACGGTGCACGCCCGGGTGCTTCAATTCAGCTTCCTGATACGGCGAGAAGGCAAGATGACTGTTCACCGCACCGGATTTAGAAAACAGGGCCGCCATCGCGTCCGGATGGTTCATCGTCACCGTCAGCGAGTCGAGCTTGGTGGGATCGCCCAGTTCCTTCTGGGCCGCCATGCCGAGCACGATGGCCTGCGGCGAGACGCGCACGGCCGGCAGAGCTATCTTGTCGGCCGGCGTGAAGTCCTTCAGCGACTTGATGTTCGGATTGATCGTATTGAGATACATCGGGAAGGCATTCACGGCGGACAATGCCTTTACCTTTCCCTTCGACGCGCTCCACAATGTGGCAATACCCGTCAATCCGCCGCTGGTGAAATCGACGCTTCCCGACAGTAGCGCGTCATTCATTGCCGCCGATCCGGCGAGCTGAAAATACTTCGTGGCCGTGGCGCCGAGACCTTCTTCCTTGAGATGCTTCTCGACCAGCTTCTTGTCGCGCATCAGCATCACGTGCAGATGCCCGAGGCCATATTGCATGGCGATCTTGACCTCGCTGACTTCCGCCGCCGCCGGCGCGGTCAGGCTGGCGAGCATGATCCCACTTGCGAATATCAGTCCACTTAGTCCAGTCACCGCTTTCGCTCGAGACATATCCTCTCCTCCTCTGTCGATTTGTTATTTTGACAAATTTCACTCCCTGACAGCTGCTTCAAGCAGCATTCGATATTGCGGAGCTTTCGTATCGCGCAGCACGCGCAACGCGATACAGGCCGCTCCGAAGCCATTATCGATATTCACGACGGCCAGACCGGCGGCGCAGCTCGCCAGACAGGCATTCATCGCCGTGCGTCCGTTATCGGACGCGCCATACCCCACCGAGGTCGGCACCGCGATCACGGCGCCTGGGACGAGACCGCCGACCACGCTTGGCAATGCGCCGTCCATTCCGGCAGCCACGATGACGATCCTGCTCGCGCGGATGGCGTCGATCCGCTCCATCAGCCGCCACAGGCCAGCCACGCCGACATCGGAAATCTCGGACGCCCCAATACCGAAATACTGCAATGTACGGATCGCTTCATGCGCCACGGGAATGTCCGAACTTCCCGCACTCACAACACTCACCTCGGCATGCGAGGGAACGAAAAGCTCGGCGGCGAAGAAACCCGTGCGCGAAACCGGATCATAATCGATATTCTTTCGCAATTTCTCCGGCAAGGCCGCAAGTTTGACATCCGTCAACCGGGTCAGAAGCAGCGGACGTTCCGCCTCGACGGCCGTTTGCAGGATGTAGCCAATCTGCTCCACGCTCTTCCATTCGCAAAGCACCGCCTCGTCGAATCCGATCCGTTCACGCCGCTGAAAATCGAGCTTGACCTGATCTGACAGCATGGGATCTCTCCGTTAGCGAACTATCGCGGCACATCGAACTTGATGCGGGGCTTGCTCCAGAAGGTCGGAGCAACCACCGTCCGGGGATTTGCACCGACGTATTTTTTCGCAATCTGCCACGCTTCGTCGAAATTGCGTGCCGGGGTAAGGCCCAGCGCACGGAATGCACCCGGGTTTGGCGTACCCGCCATGATGACCGCACCGGCTCGCTTCAGCAGGTACTCGTTCTCATAGAACAGCCAAAAGGCATGCAGCGGCGGGTAGCCGTAACCGTGCGTATATTTGTGCCGGAAGTCAGGGCGATGATCGAATTCATCCTCGTGATCGACCATGTCCCGCGAAGAGAAATAGCGCGCGTAGAGATCGATGGCCGGCTGATATGACGGAAAGCGGTCGGCATCGATATGGCCGTTCGCCGGAGAGCACGCGATAACGACTCCTCCCTCACGCAAAACCGGCGCCTCCGGGCAATAACGCGGGGGCACCGTCGCGCCAACAGTCGCGATCAGGGTATTGTTCGAACTGCCGTAAGAATAGCTCGCAGGCAGCCCCACGATCAGTACATCCGCTTCCGGTGTTGGGCGGCGAACGTATTTCTCAGCCAATTCCCATGCAGGAGGCTTAACTCCATCCGCGTAGCCCGCAAAAATGCCTGCCATGCGCCCGCCGCTGCCATTGAAGGAGTTGATATAGAAAACCTTCCGGCCAAGAGCCTCGTCGAGATAATCTGTCATCTCTTCCTTGACACTCGGAATACGCTTGCGCGGCGCGGCCGCAGCCTTTTTCTCCGCGTTGACCTTGACGGCTGGCTCCGGAATGCCATGGAAACTGTGGTGGGACGCGATACTGCGTGTCGATGCCAGGCCGACAGCAACGCCTGTCCCGGTATAACTGCGCCACGCGCCGGCGGCGACGTTTCCCTGATAGATCATCAGATCCGCATTGACGAAATGCTTGTTCATCTCGACATAGCGGCCGCCATCCGTGATGCCGAAATACTGTAACTGCTCCTGATCGGTGCAATCGTGGTTGAGAATCTGTCCCGTGCCCCAGAACGTGCCGAAAATCTCCGGACCGAGATGATTGGCCAGTTCCGCCCGCGTATTCTTGCGATGATTGCTACAGGCGTTCACGAACACAATGTCGCGCTGTTTCACCCCTTTCGCGAGAAGCTCCTCGACGATGATCGGCAGGATGGTTCGCGGGGGCGTGTTTGGCCTGGTGATGTCATCAAACCCGATCGCGACCCGCATGCCGGGCTTGATCAATTCAGCCAGCGGCGGAGAGCTGTACGGCTTCGCCAGCGTCTCGCGTATGGAGGCCGCGGGGTCTTGCAGAAATGGCGGATCCTCAAACTCGACGACCGATGCATGATCGGGGACATCAATATTGAGCTTTTTGTCGCCAAAATCGACGGCTACGCTTTTTGTGCTCATGCGTTCCTCTTGCTGGCAACTGGCTCGATCCCGTCTTCGAAATACGGCAGCAACGCCCGGCGAATGAACTTCCCGATCGGATTACGCGGCAGTTCATCAACGAAGGCAATGCGAGCCGGCACCTTGAAAGAGGCAAGGTACTCGCCGCAGTGCCGGATCAGCTCGCTTTCCGTCACGTCGCCCCGCTTGACGACGCAGGCCGCGACGACTTCGCCATAGATGCGGTCAGGAATTCCGACCGCCGCCGCTTCCCGCACCGCCGGATGCCGCGCGATGATCTGCTCGACTTCAAGCGGCGAAATATTTTCACCGCCGCGAATGATCGTTTCTTTTTTCCGGCCAACGATGAAAATGTAGCCATCCTCATCAACCTTCGCCAGATCTCCAGACCTCACCCAGCCGCCTCTGATGGTCGCAGCCGTCGCATCGGGATCCTTGTAATAGCCCTTCATCACAGTCGGGCCACGGATTTCGATCTCACCTGTTGCGCCTGCTGGCAGTTCCTGTCCCTGAGCATCGACAATGCGGATTTCGCTCGGCGGCAACGGCCTTCCGATGGACCCGGGTTTGCGCGGACCGCGAAGCGGATTCATCACATTGATGGATGTGGTCTCCGTCAGACCGTAAGTCTCGATAAGCAAATCCTGTCCGAAACGGGCGTGAAACCGGTCCGACAGATCCACCGAGGTGGGCGCGGACGCCACCTTGACGAACTCAAGTTTCGGGTAACCGGTCTTTCCGGTCGCGTCTTCCAGCAGAATGCTCAAGATGGTCGGCGAGGCACTGAAGCTGTTCACTTCGTAGCGTTCGCAAAGATCCCACAGGCTGGAAGCGCTGAAGCGCTTGCACAGCGCGACCGACGCGCCGGACAACAGATACGGCAGCGTGCTGAACATCAGCGCGTTGGTGTGCGACAGCGACATGATACATAGCGTCCGATCGGATGGCCTGAGACGAAAACCACCAGCCACAGCCGAGATGCCTGACGCGACATTATCATGCGTCAGCATTACGCCTTTCGGCCGCCCCGTCGTGCCGGATGTATAGAGAAGCAGCGCCACATCGTTCGGGCTCACTTCAGGATTAACCGCCTCCGATGAAAAAGAATCCAGATCGGGAACGGCCGCATTCTTCAAAACACCCGGCTTGCCAAAACAAACCACACGAACATCGCTGATGCTCTTCAATGCTTCCGCAAGTGTCGCCGCGTAGGATTCTCCGACAACCACGATCTTGCTGCCCGCATGGCTGACAATATAGGCGATCTCATCCGCGGTCAGCCTGTCGTGAAGAGGGTTGGTAATGATGCCGGTCCTGAAACCGGCAATATAGGCCGCAACCAACAGAGGATCGTTGCCCAGCAAATAGGAAACGGTTTCTCCGGCCTTGACGCCGAAAGAGAGAAGCATTCGCGCGAAGCGATTCGAGAGAGATTCCAATTCTCCGTAAGAGTACGCCCGATCTTCAAACAGCACCGCCGTCGAAGCTGGATCGTGTTTGAGAAGAATCTCACCAAGCTGCATCTTCACCATCCAACATATGTTCTCAAAAGCGTCGCATTGCCTTCAGCAATTTTAGATGAGAGATCACGCGGCCGCATTTGCAGGATTTTAGATTCCAAACGAACCTCATTGACGTTCTATATATTGAAACGCCGTATTAAATTTTGAGTACAACAAATGGGGAAGTCAATATCCGACGCAGGCTGCGTGCGTCAGCGGATTTTCTGGATGTTGAGACGGGAGATCGCAATTCGGCCGCGATGAAGAACCACGGCCGGATCGGAGGTTCCGAGTCCCCCCTCTCGCCACCAACCTTTGCGCGACAATTTTCCAGTTTCCTCGCGATCAGCCTCACGCGCTTTTCCATATCCGCAACTTCACACACGCACCGCACACGCCGGCGATGCCGCAAACATGCAGGCTGAAAACTGGCACTGCCGTGCCGAAAGTGCCGCCCGCGCGCATTTGCATCCGGCGGTCGATCGGGCATATGATCTGCGGACGTTTTGTCACTCTCCGCTCCGCGTAGTGCGCGGAATGCAGGTGAGGCTGCCGCTGCGCGGCGCAATCCGCAGGAGATCTATGACAATGAATGCCCCCATCGTGCGTCTGACGAGTCTTGCTCATGGTGGCGGGTGCGGCTGCAAGCTCGCGCCCGCCATGCTTCAGGAGCTGCTGGCTAACCAGCCCGCCGCTGCACCGTTCCGTCAACTGCTGGTCGGTGTCGAAACCGGCGATGACGCCGCGGTATGGAAAGTCGACGACTCCACCTGCGTGGTTGCCACCACGGACTTCTTCATGCCGGTCGTGGACGACCCCTTTGACTTTGGCCGGATTGCCGCCACCAACGCAATCTCCGACATTTATGCCATGGGCGCGAAGCCGATCATGGCGCTCGCAATCCTCGGCATGCCGCTCAACAAGATCACGGTTGATGACGTGCGCAAGATCATCGCGGGCGGCAACGCCGTCTGTGCGAGCGCCGGAATTCCCGTCGCCGGCGGCCACTCCATCGACGCGCCGGAGCCGATCTACGGCCTTGCCGTCATCGGCCTTTGCCGCCCCGATCAGGTACGCCGCAACGCCGACGCCAAACCCGGCGACGCGCTGATTCTGACCAAGGCCATTGGCGTCGGCATTTATTCCGCCGCGATCAAGAAGGCCGAGCTATCCGGTCAGGGTTATGCTGAAATGGTTGCTTCAACCACGCAGCTTAATCGCATCGGCGGCGAGCTTGCCGACGACAAGACCGTTCACGCCATCACCGACGTCACGGGTTTCGGGCTGCTCGGCCACGCGCTGGAGCTTGCACGCGGCTCGAAACTCACCGTCACGCTGAAGGCCGGCGACGTGCCGCTGTTCGCGCAAGCCGCACAGCTTGCGCAGAAGGGCTACATCACCGGCGCATCGACGCGAAACTGGGCAAGTTATGGCGATGCGGTCCGCTTGCCTGAAGGTTTGCCCGACTGGCAGCGCAACCTGCTGGTCGATCCTCAGACGTCAGGTGGGCTGCTGATCTCTTGCGCCGCCGATCGCGCGCAAGCGCTCCTCGCGACGATTCAACAGGCAGGCTACGATGCCGCGCGGATTGTCGGTCATACCGAAGCGGGCCCCGCCGAGGTGCGCGTCACAGCGTGAATCGCGGCTTATACGGGCCGACTAGTTCGTCATCCTGCAAAAAAATGGATTGCCGGGCCAGACCCGGCAATGACGAACGGTCCATGCCGTCAATTCGCCGTCGCGGGCTCGACCTTCATGCGACGACCCCAATTATCGAAAAAGTGTCCTTCATTGACCACCATGCGGTCTTCATTGACGCGATCCTCCAGCACACGCAGTTCCTCTGCCGCGCGGCGATCCTCGATCGGGCCTCCATCTTCGTCACTGACCGGCATGATCATAACGCCATCCCACGCAACACCGGCCCCGCGCATCAGCATGCTGAACTGATGCCAGTCAAGCTCGTCGCCGATCATATGCGTAAAGGTCGAGCGCAGCGGCAACACGCTGAGATTTGCCGTCGAAACCAGCAGGATCAGTGCGGTGAAGCCATTCCTGCGCCGATACTCCTTGACGATCCAGTCGTCGAACAAGGCATCATCGAGCTTCTCCCGGTGCCCCCTAGCAGATTTCGACAAGCGGCAGCTCCACGATTTCTCGTTCAAGCACGCTGAGGAACGAGCCGTTGCGCGCCTTGCCGAACCAATTCTCGAACTCGTTCAGCTGCTCTCTAATATCGACCGGCTTCTCTTCCGGCTTCGCATCGCCATTCGCCTGATCTTCGCTTCCGGCCTGCTTCATCTGCCAGCAGGCGCGAATGACCGGCTGGAATTTCTCCAGCGATTCTTGCTGGGACTCGTTTTCGGCCGACCAGCCCACTTCCCGCAGGAAGGCCGCCGAACCTCTGACGATGGCATCATCCTCGGTCTCGCAATCCTGAATCGCCGCGACGACCGTCCGCATGAGATTAAGCCTGCGGAAACCGAAGGCGCGCTCGTTTGCAAGCTCATTGAGGCGAACGGCGATTTCGCGGCGATAATTTTCTTCGTTCACGCTCGCTTCATGCGCGGAGCGCTCGAAACCATCGAGAAATGCGGAAAGCTGCTGCGTCGTCATCACACACCCAATTTCGGTGAGAGAGGATTTGGCGGAAGAGAATGGGAGTCGAACCCACCAAGAACCGTCTCGCGGCCCTTCCCGGATTTGAAGTCCGGACGCCCCACCGGGAACGATGCTCTTCCGTTAAGCTCTATCTTCGCAACCTTTGCCGACGCTGACAATTCATCAGACGATCTGCCGAAAAGGTCAAGCCGGTGCTTATTGACACGGCGCAAATCACCATGGCGAATAGTGACGCCGTGCCGGTCGAAGAATTCGAGAATCTGTATCGCAACCTTGCGGCCATTGTCGAGGCGGTCGCGTAGTTGTGCCGCAGTAAAATAACCGTCTGGCGCCGCGGCGGCTACGGACGTCATGATCTGAACAATTTCGGCGACGGTTTCACGCAGGAAGAAATGATCGTGAGCAACCTCATCGACCTTGCCCATGCGGCCGATCAGCTTGAAAACCCGCCTCACCTCAGGCTCGGAGATGCCCGTATAGCCTGCGATATCGCGTACGCGCGGCGGCCGGAAGCGCACTTCGCCGCCAATATAATGGGCGACCTTGCCCCAAACCACCTCATCGGCCGGAGACAGCCGCACCTCATGGCCCGGCAGGCGAACCCATGCGCCATCGAGCGCCACCTCCTTGTTGCGCGCGAGGCCCTGCAACAGGGCGACAAAGACTGGCGTCGCAAGTCGCGGCTCGAGTTGCAGCCGCAGGCGCTCAAGCCCCATTCCGGGGAGGTTCGGATGGTCCGCGTGAAAAGCCGTGAGTGTGGCGTTGATCGCATTCTTCAGGCGAAGCCATGCCGCCGGTGCGATCACATACTCCGCTTTCGGAGTTGGCAGACGTAGCAGGCTGAGGCGCTGGATCATCGCCTCGCGTTCGCTTGCCGACAGCGCGCGGTCGCGCACGAAAGCGGTGAAATCGATATAACCGGTAACCGCGAGCATCGCCCACAGGCTTTTATCGGCATCGGCAATCGCGCCCGCTTCGAGCTGGGCGATCCGCTCCGGCGTACGCCGCTTGCGTGCGGGGGCGCGTAAATCCACGAGCACGCCGCCGCCGATGGTGCGTTGTGCCGTGGTGTCGCGAAGCACGAACCGGTCCCCCGCCGCAGCAGCAATCGGCTCATCCATCACGAGCTGGACAAAGGCTTCACCGCCCGGCGGCACCGGATCGTCGCCCAGCAGCACCACTCGCGCACCAATCTCGGCCGCGGCGTGATGCAGCCGCACCGGCATCCATTGGGTGACAGACCGCGTTTCCGAGGAAAGTACCTGCAATTTCGTATCGATCCGGTTGGCCGGCGCATGCAGCATGGGATCGAGCACCACGTCGCCGCGACTGATCGCATCCTTGCTGATCTGATCGCCCGCAAGATTGAGCGCGCAGCGATCCCCTGCCTGCCCGTGCTCCGCGGTGCGATTCTGCACATGGATGGCCCGCACACGCGCCATCCGCCCCGACGGACTGATAACGACCTGATCTCCTACCGCAACGCCGCCGGAGAGCACGGTTCCCGTCACCACGGTGCCCGCACCGGACAATGTGAACGAACGATCGACCGCGAGGCGGAAACGTCCCTGCGCCGAGCGGCCGGACCATGCCGCCGCCGCCGCGAAAAGATGCGCGCGCAATTCCGCGATGCCTGCCCCGGTCGCGCTGGACACCGCGAACATCGGCGCATCGTGCAGCGCCGTTGGCGCCAGCAAATTCGAGATCTCGACCTGAACCTCGGCGAGGCGCTCGGCGTCCACCATATCCGACTTTGTAATCGCGACCGCGCCGGCGTGGATGCCGAGCAGATTGATGATCGCCAGATGTTCGATGGTCTGCGGCATGACGCCGTCATCGGCGGCAATCACCAGCAGCGCGAAATCGATTCCGGTCGCACCGGCGAGCATGTTGTGAACGAAGCGTTCGTGCCCCGGCACGTCGATAAAACCAAGAATGCCGCCCCCCGGCATCGCCAGATAGGCAAAACCGAGATCGACCGATATGCCGCGCGCCTTCTCTTCTTTCAGGCGATCGGTATCGACGCCCGTCAGCGCCCGCACCAGCGAGGTCTTGCCATGATCGATATGCCCTGCGGTGCCGACAATCATCACGCAGACTCCGGCAATGGAAGATCCGCAAGCTTTTTGGCGCGTTCGATCTCCGCAACCGACAATGCCGCGAATGTCGGATGAATGAAGGGTTCCGCGAGCGCACTGGCACCGGCCTGCGCCCGCAGCAACCACATCAACGCCGCGACGCCGTCGCGCGGTACCCCGGCGCCGAGTTGATAGGCCGCGCCGAGCATCGCCTGCGCATCGGCGTCGCCAAGCGCCGCCGCCTTGTCCCACCAGCGCGCGGCCGCAGCCGCATCACGTTCAACGCCAAGCGCGTTGTGATACATCATGCCGAGCCGCGTCATTGCGGGCACAATGCCCTGTGCGGCCGCAGCTTCCGCCCAGCGCTTCGCGTCCGAGATGTCGCCGGGGATCATCTCACCCTCGACCAGCATCCATGACAGCATGTCTTGCGCGGGTCCGTCGCCTGCTTCCGCGGCGACCCGGTAGAGTTCGGCGGCCCGGACGGCATTGACCTCGACGCCCTCACCCCTGAAGTAAACATCGGCAAGATTGCGCTGTCCGACCGGATCACCGCCCTCGGCCGAGAGCGTCAGCCACCGCAAGGCGAGTGCGCTGTCGCGATCGACGCCAAGCCCATCGCCGAAACACTTGCCGATATTGTTCTGGGCGCGCGCCACACCTTGATGCGCCAACGGCCCCCAAATCGCCAATGCGGATTCGTAATCGTTCGCCTCGGCGGCTTCATAGGCCTGCGCCATCCGTTCGGCGACCTGCGCCTCGCCCACGGCTTCGCCCGGCGCATCCGCTCCGCGCTGTTGACGCAAATCCTCAAAGAATTTGCGCAAGCCCATCAGCGCCGCTCCTCGATATGCAACGTCGCAAGATTACGCACGAACGCCGCCTCATCTTCGAGGCAACGAAGATCCAGCACGAGAGCATCATTCTCGACATGGCCGATGACCGGCTGGTCCAGCATGCGGAGCGCAGCAGTCAGCGCCGCCAGCGCGCGACCTTTCCCGCGCGTTGCTGTCGCGCTTAGCGCAATCCCCGCACTCGGAATCACTTCGGTCGGCAACGATCCCGAACCGATCTGGCTTGCGCAGGCAATCACGTCAGCCGCGAAGCCTGGACCCACTGCCGCCGCGACAGCAGGCTTGAGGCGCGCCGCCGCCGCTTCGATGTCGGCAAGCGGGCGCGCCATCATCCGTAATGTCGGCAACCGTTCGGCCAGACGATCCGGATCGCGATAGAGCCGTAACGTCGCCTCGATCGCCGCAAGGCGAATCTTGTCGATACGCAGCGCGCGCTTCAGCGGATTGCGGTTGAGCCGCGCAATCAGCTCCCGCTTACCGACGATGAACCCCGCCTGCGGGCCGCCGAGCAGCTTGTCGCCGGAGAATGTCACGAGATCCGCGCCTTCAGCCACGGCCTCGGCCACGGTCTGCTCGTGCGTCAGCCCGTAGCGCGCCAGATCGACCAGCGTGCCGGACCCCAGGTCGTTCAGAAGCGGCACGCGACTCGCATGTGCCAATACCGAGATAGCCTTGCCGGATACCGATTTGGTGAAGCCTTCGATGCGATAGTTCGACGTATGCACCTTGAGGATCAGCCCGGTCTTCGAGCCGATCGCTGCCGCATAATCCTTCTCATGCGTGCGATTGGTAGTGCCGACTTCGACCAGCTTGGCACCGGCGCGCGCCATGATCTCCGGCATGCGGAAGGCGCCGCCGATCTCGATCAACTCGCCGCGCGAAACGATGGCCTCCTTGCCCTTGGCCAGCGTATTGAGCGCAAGCAGCACGGCGGCGGCATTGTTGTTCACAACCGTCGCGTCCTCGGCGCCGGTCAACTCGCACAGCAGGCCGCGAACAAGGCTGTCGCGCTCGCCGCGCTTGCCCTGCGCAAGATCGAATTCCAGCGCCAGCGCTTCGCGCATCGCCACCGTCGCCGCCTCAATCGCCGCTTCGGCAAGAATGGCGCGTCCGAGATTGGTATGCAGCACGGTGCCGGTAAGGTTGAACACCGGCCGCGCATTCGGGCGGGCATCGGCCTCAAGCCATGAAACTGCATCGGTGGCGATGGCTTCGGCACCGGGCGCGAGCGCCTCACCTGCCTCGATTCCGCGCCGCACGACAGCGGTCGCCTGACGTATCGCTTCCACGACACGCGCCCACCCAAAGCGGGCAACCGCCTGCCGCGCCAACGGCGTTTTCAAGATCTCGTCAACGGACGGAATTCGGCTGGAGGCGGAAATCCCTGTATCCATATCGGCCTCCCTAGTAGCCGATCAGAAACGGATTGATGCCACCGCGACGGAAGCCCAGCTCGCGCACCAGCAGATCGAGCCCCAGCGTCGCGACGTCGTCGGCAACAGGATCGAGGCGATCGTCTTTCTGCTGGTTGAGCACCTTCATATAACCATGACAGTCATCGCAGGTTTCGGCCTTGATGTTGCCGGCCCCTTCGATTTCCTGAAACAGGATTTTGCGGGTCGAACCGCAGAGCGTGCATTTGGAACGAACGTAGTTCCAAAGCGTTCCGCAAAGCGAACAGGAGCAATAACGCGCACCCGGCGTATGCGGCGAATTGACGAGCACCGTCGCGGTCGGCGCGCCGCCGCAGGACGGGCACGCACCGTCGCCCACCGATTGCAGGCTCCTGGCATCGAGCCGCGCGGCGAGACGGGTGAAATGCACCTGAAGGGCCGCAGCAAGGAAGATATGTTCGGCGATCGTTTCGACCGGAATGGCTTCTGCCAGCACATTCTCGACCATGCGTGCACGCCCGTCGGCATCAGCTTTCGTCACCTTCTCGAGCGCGATACGGGCCTGTGACGGCATATCGAGGCCGGCCGCTGCAACAAGCAGCCTGTCCAGCGTCGCCGTAAAGGCGGCATCGGCCGTGAAATGGCCCCGGTCGAGCGGCGGCATGGTGTGCTGGCGCGCGCGCTCCAGTGTTTCGGGCGCAACTGCGTCAGGCTCCGGCAAACCTTCCTGAATATCGGCCTGTGCCCGGCACAGACCGGACAGGAACCTCAAATAAGGCGCAAGCTCATGGCCTTCGGCGAGCGAGCCAAAACGCGCCGCGCGAACCAAAAACAATTGCTTTGGGTCGGGGAGCCGCACAAACGGCGGCGTCGGAATGTTGCTGACAACGGATGGATCAGGCGCAGTCGAATCGACGCTGGACATCATTAATCCTCACGAACCTCACGGGTCACGTGGTTTCACCACGACGTGGCGAGAGGTATATATCCCGCCTGGCGGAGCACTTCAACACAACCTCAACTCCTTGACGGCGCCGGCATGCACATCATGCCGGCGCCGCCTGCACTCTCAGTGCTTTGTCGTCGTGACCAGATCCTTCAGCCACTTGCGATGGTGCCGCCAGGCCCAGCCACCCGTCACCTGACCACGCGTCATGGCGCTGATCGTGCCACGCACCCAGATGCCCGCGTAAACGTGGACGATCCAGACGCAGATCGCGGCAATCGCAGCCCCCGAGTGCACCAGAACGGCAATGCGCCGCTGCTCGATGCTGAAGTAGCTCGCGAAGTACTCATCCCAGCTCACCAGACCCGATACGATCAGGACCAGGATCAGGATCGACATCGACCAGAACACCATCTTCTGGCCAGCATTGTACTTGCCGACTTCAGGCAGCTTGCCTTCGTCACCGGCCAATACATCACGCAGCCGGGTGAGCCAGACGCTATCTGTCCGCTTCCAGAGATTGAGCCGGAAGAAACGGAAGAACAGCCCCATGAAGCTGAAGAACAGCACAACGCCGATCCAGGGATGGAGAGCCCGCGTCCACTGACCGCCGCCGAACATGCCGGTCAGAAAATACAGGCTCGGACTGAACAACGCGAGCCCGGACAAGGCGAGCAGCACGAGGCTGATCGCCGTGATCCAGTGGTTGATGCGTGCGCCGACGGTATAGCGATCGACGATGACCGGTTTACCGGGGCGGACACTGTCGCCCGTATCGACTTCCAACTCGCTCATGGCCGCCCCTCCGTCAATCGCTCGGCGTTCTTCTCATCCTCCTCCGACACCCTGTTGGGGCCGGCGATGGCATGATGCAGGAAGCCGATGGCGGCAAAGGCGCCGATGGCGGCGAGACCGGCGTATTTGGTCACGCCCTTCCAGACCTCAACGATCGGACTGATCGACGGATTGTTCGGCAAGTTGGCGTAGATCTGCGGCTTGTCGAGATGCTGCAACACGTACATGACGTGCGTGCCACCCACGCCCGGAGGATCGTAGAGGCCGGCCTTGGTAAAGCCGCGCGACTTGAGATCCTTGATGCGGTGGTCGGCCCACTGCTTCATCTCGTCCTTGGTACCGAACACAATCGCCTGTGTCGGGCACGCCTTCTGACAAGCGGGTCCCTGCCCGACCGCGACGCGATCGACGCAGAGCGTGCACTTGTAGACCTTCGAGTCCGCCTTCGACAGACGCGGGATGTTGAACGGACATCCCTTGATGCAGTAGCCGCAGCCGATGCACTTGTCGTGGACGAAATCCACGATGCCGTTGGAGTACTGCACGATGGCGCCAGGCGCCGGGCAAGCCTTGAGACAGCCCGGATCCTCGCAATGCATGCAGCCATCCTTGCGGATCAGCCACTCGAGATTGCCGGTTTCGGCATTCTCGTACTCGGTGTAGCGCATCAACGTCCAGGTGTTTTCCGTCAGATCGTGCGGGTTGTCGTAGACACCCGTGTTGATGCCGACTTCCTCGGTGAGGTTATTCCACTCGAGGCACGCCACCTGGCAGGCCTTGCAGCCGATGCACTTCGATACGTCGATCAGCTTCGCCACCTCCGTCTGCCGTTTGGCAGGCGGCGTGACGGTGGAAGCCGAACGGCGGATCAGGTCTTGCTCGCCGAACTTCGCGGGGACCGGATTGGTGGTCGGGTTTGGAACAGGTGTAAACATGTCTTTGCCCTCCCTTTAAGCCACCGGACCCGAGATGGGTTCGACATTGACAAGGAACGCCTTGAACTCAGGCGTCTGTGAATTGGCGTCGCCGATCGCGGACGTCAGACTGTTGATCGGGGATGCCTTCTTGGTTTCGCCGATGAAGCCGAAGTTCAGCGGCAGACCCACCTGATGCACCTGCTTGCCGTCGATCATGAACGGCTTGAGGCGCTTGGTGACCACCGCCTTGCCCTTGACCTCGCCGCGGTTGGACCAGATCCGGACGCGCTGTCCGTGCTTGATCCCTTTTTCCTTGGCGAGTTCTTCGGACATCTCCACGAAGAATTCCGGCTGCATGACCGCGTTGGCGTGCGCGGTCTTGGTCCAGAAGTGGAAATGCTCCGTCAGCCGGTAGGTGGTGCCGACGATCGGGAAGTCCTTGGACGTACCAAGGGCCGCCAGATCGTTCTTGAACGCCCGCGCCACCGGGTTGCCCTTGAGTTTCGGGAACACCAGGTTGCCGACCGGAGATTCAAACGGCTCCATGTGGACGGGGAACGGACCGTCGGCCATCAGACCACGAACCCAGAGACGTGAGACGCCTTCCGCGTTCATGATGAAGGGACCAACAGCGCGGCTCGGCGGAATGGTCGGCACATAGTCCGGCACATCCGGTCCGGTCCAGCGTTCGCCGTTCCAGTACATGTACTTCTTGGCTTCGCTCCACGGCTTGCCGTCGGGATCGGCCGAAGCACGGTTGTACTGGATGCGGCGGTTGGCCGGCCACGAGAAGCCCCAGTTCGGATAGACGCCGAGCCCCGAGGGGTCTGCGTTATCGCGACGCTGGGCGAAGTTGCCGCTCGGACCGTAGAAACCGGTGTAGATCCACATGCAGCCGTCGGTCGAACCGTCGTCCCGCATCTCGGCGAAAGTCGCGAGACGCTGGCCGGCGGCGCGAACCACCTTGCCTTCCGCATCCTTGAGATCGACCAGCGCCTTGCCGTTGAGGTCGGTCTGCAATTCGTCGACGCTCGGATGGAGCGGATCCTTGTAGCTCCAGTCCACCGCGAGGATCGCGTCCTTGCCCTTGCCGCCTTCCTTTTCGTACAGCTTGCGCATACGCACGAACAGGTCGGCCATGATGGCGATGTCGGTCTTGGACTCGAAGTAAGGGTCGGCCGCCTGCCAGCGCCACTGAATCAAGCGGCTGGAGTTGGTGACACTTCCTTCTTCCTCGACCCACGACGTCACCGGGAGCATGAACACTTCGGTCTGGACCTTGGCGGGGTCGATATTGTTGAACTCGCCGTGGTTTTCCCAGAACCGGGCCGTGTCGGTCTCGATCGGATCCATGCTGACCAGGAACTTCAGCTTCGACAACGCTTCCCGGCTCTTGTTCGAGTTGGGAATCGCCATCAAGGGGTTGAAGCCCTGACAGAGCAGACCGGTGGTCTTGCCCTGGCTCATCAGGTCGAACATCTTGATGCAGTCATAGATGCCATCGAGCTTCGGCAGGTAGTTGTAGCCGAACTCATTCTCCTTGGTGGCATTGGCGCCGAACTGCGACTTCAGGAAGCTGACGTAGAACTTGCGATAGTTCTGCCAGTAGCTGGTCTGGTTCGGCGTCAACGGCTTGAACGTCCGCTTGCCCAAATGCGACTCCAGCGTCGGCTCCTGCTCGGTCGGCAGGGCCAGATAGCCCGGAATGGCCGCCGTCAAGGTACCGACGTCGGTGATGCCCTGCACGTTGGAGTGACCGCGCAATGCGTTCACGCCGCCGCCGGGGATACCGATGTTGCCGCACAGAAGCTGGATCATCGCCGCACAGCGGATGTTCTGCGCACCATGGGTGTGCTGAGTCCATCCGAGCGCGTACATGATCGTCATCGCGCGTTCGCCATTGGCGGTGGTGGAGACCCACTCGGCCACCTTCAGGAACTTGTCCTTCGGAGTGCCCGAAACGCGTTCCACCAGCTCCGGCGTGTACTGCGCGAAGTGCTTCTTCATGAGCTGGAATACGCAGCGCGGGTCCTGCAACGTCATATCGCGAAGCGCGAAGCCGTCAGGGCCGAACTTGTATTCCCACGTGCTGCGATCATACGAACGCTTGCCCTCGTCGTAACCGGAGAACAGGCCTTCGTTGAACTCGAAATCGTCGCGCACGATGAACGCGGCGTTCGTGTAGTTGCGCACGTACTCTTTATGAATCTTGTCGTTGGTGAGCAGGTAGTTGATCACACCCGACAGGAACGTGATGTCCGATCCGGAACGGATCGGCGCATAGTGGTCCGCCATGGCTGCCGACCGGTTGAACCGGGGATCGACCACCATCAGCTTGGCGCCACGCTCGGCTTTCGCCTCGGTGACCCACTTGAATCCGCAGGGATGTGCCTCCGCTGCGTTACCACCCATAATCCAGACGAGATCAGCGTTCTTGATGTCCGTCCAGGAATTCGTCATTGCACCGCGACCAAATGTGGGGCCCAAACTGGCCACCGTCGGTCCGTGTCAAATTCTCGCCTGGTTCTCGATCTGCAACAGACCAAGGCCACGCGAGACCTTGAACGTTGCCCATCCGCCTTCGTTGGCGACCGAACTGCCTGCGAGAAACGCCGTGGTCAGCCACCGGTTGACGGTGACGCCGTCGCGGTTCTTGTCGATCCAGTTGGCGTCGCGATCTTCCTTCATCAATTTCGCGATGCGCTCCATCGCGAAATCCCAGCTCACGCGCTCGAAGCTGTTCGAGCCGGGCTTGCGGTACATCGGGTATTTCACCCGGACCTTCGATTTTACGTAGTCGAGGGCACCAGCTCCCTTGGGGCAAAGCGTGCCGCGGTTCACAGGATGGTCCACGTCACCTTCGATATGGGTGACAGCCATCTTGCCTTTTTCTTCCTTGCTCTCCGCAGAGAAGACAATCATGCCGCAACAAACAGCGCAGTAGGGGCACTGGCTACGGACTTCCTTGGTTAGCGCAAGTTTGAAAGGCCGGATTGAAAGTGCATGAGCCGCTTCGATTTCACCAAATCCAAGAGCACCAAGACTTGTTCCGACCAAACCCGCGCCGGCCCCGAGCATAAACGAGCGCCGCGAGAGTTCCATGTTCATGGAACGTTTCCTCCGAGTTGGCCCCCGCCGGGGGACAGCCGACTTTAGAGTTAGTCAAAATAAAAACTATGCCCAGTTCAAGTGACTGTCAAAGCTACGTTTTTGTCGCACCTCACCTGTCAGTCATGTGCCCTTCTTGTCTTCATGCCTTGTTGCAACGCGGCATCTCTTTGCGCTTGCTCGTTTATCCATTCAGATGAAATGCACATTTAAGGCGAGCTCAGTGACAACAAACTCGCGTGAAGTCATTTCGTCGCAGCACAACGCTTGACGACAGACTCGACGAGTCGCACAACAATCGCGTGGCGACACAAATTGCTCCCGCGGGTCGGGGCTTTCGAATCGGATTGTACAGACGCGATATATTCGCGAATCGCGGCGCCGCATTCCGCATGTATGCGGTATGTTCAAGTCGGTCTGCGATATATCCGAAGATACGCCGCTCCTTCGTCTTCCAGTCCCTCACCAGATTCTTGGCCGTATCCCTTGGCGCCGTCTACGCGCTGGTCTGCCTTGCCACATCTGCGGCCGCCGGCCCCTCCGGGACATCGCAGACCCCTCCTCCAGCCACGCTCAGGAATTGGTCCGAATCGAAGAAGCCGCCGTTTTTACTGGACGACTTGCATGGCAATCCGCGCGATCTGCGCGCCTTCGCAGGGAAAGCCGTCCTGGTGCACTTCTTCGCAACATGGTGTGAACCATGCGTGAGCGAAATGGCGTCGCTGCAACGGCTTGCCACGATGAGTCGCGGAAAGCCGCTCGCCATCATCGCCATCGATGTCGCCGAGGTTGATCTTCGCGTTCGGGCGTTCTTCGAAAAACGTCCTGTCGATTTCGCCGTCCTGCTCGACCGCGATCGCGCGGTCAGCAAGTCCTGGGACGTCACCGCGCTGCCGACCACGTTCGTGCTCGACGCCAGTCTCACACCGAGATTCTTCATCGAAGGCGATCTCGACTGGTCGAGCCACGATGTTTTGACGACGCTTGAAACCCTCTACCCCACCGCGGACCAGCCGCAACGCGCAACAACCGACCGCAAATAACCTGAGCATTCAAAGAGGAGGAAAATATGCAACGGCGAGAATTTCTGAAGGCTACGGCAGCATTGTCGTTCGCGACCATACTGCCTGGCACAGCCCGGTCAGAGGTCGTATTCGCACCGCATCCAGGCGCATGGCGGAGCGTCGATCTTGTCACCAGGATCGAGATCGACAGACCGGCAGGCAAAATGCAGGCATGGATACCGCTCCCATCCGTGAACGAGACCGCGTGGATGCGGCCCGGCGAATCGACATGGACCGGCAACGCTGCCAGCGTCACGCGCGTTCGCGATGCGAAATACGGCGCCGAAATGCTCCATGCGATCTGGAAGGACGGCGAGAGCGCGCCCGCCATCGAGGTCGTCAGCCGCGTTGCGATGCGCGACCGCGACATCGACCTCGGTAAGCCCGGCAACGCCGCATCTCTCAGCGATGCCGAGCGCAAGCTCAACCTTGAAGGCACTGAACTCATTCCCGTCGACGGGATCGTCAAGCAGACCTCCGACAAGATCATCGCGGCCGCCAACGCCAAGACCGACCTCGAGAAAGCCCGCGCGATCTACGAATGGGTGGTCGAGAACACGGTGCGCGTGGCATCGACGCGCGGCTGCGGCATCGGCGACGTGGCGGCAATGCTCAAGAGCGGCAATCTCGGCGGCAAGTGCGCCGATCTCAACGCGCTCTATGTCGGCCTCACGCGTGCCGCCGGCGTGCCTGCGCGCGACGTTTACGGCATCCGCGTCATCCCCTCGCAGTTCGGTTACAAGAGCCTCGGCGCCGGATCAGCCAACGTGACCAAGGCCCAGCATTGCCGCGCTGAGGTTTTCCTTGCGGGATTCGGATGGGTTCCGGTCGATCCTGCGGACGTTCGCAAGGTGATGCTGGAAGAACCGCCGAAGGACCTCCCGATCAACGATCCCAAGGTGGTGGCGGCGCGCAAAGCCTTGTTCGGCGCATGGGAAGGCAACTGGGTTGCCTACAATACCGCGCATGACGTCGCACTACCGGGCAGCACGCATCCCAAGCTCGGCTTCCTGATGTATCCGCAGGCAGAGCGGGCCTCGCTCCTGCTCGACTGCCTCGATCCGGACAAGTTCAGATACACGTTGACGGTGAAGGAAGTGAAAGCGAGCTAGACGCGCCTGACGGCTTACATTGCGTCAAAATAATCCCGGCAATGGCGGGTCACCGCCATTGCCGGTTTGGCTTTCCTTGATCAGGTCAATGCCCGGCGGGCGCCGGCGCACCATCGATCATGACGTTGACGCAGGCCACCTTGCCGCTCGCCGCCGCGCGCGCCAACGCCTCATCGAGTTCATCCAGCCGTGTCACATATTCGCCGTGCCCACCCATCGCGGCGGTGGCCAGATCGTAGCGCGCGCCGCTCAACTGACAACCAATCAGGCGATCGGCTCCGTATTCCCGCAATTGAATCTGGTGCTCGGCATTCCAGCGCAAATCGTTGCCGATGACGATCACATAGGCAGCCCCATGACGCGCGGCGGTCTCCACCTCCGCGAAATGAAAACCAACCGTCCCGTCTCCCATCATGGCGAAGACTTTATGATCCGGCTTCGCGAGCGAAGCCGCCAGCCCGTAACACAACCCGCCGCCGATCACGCCGGAGACGCCATTGATGACGCGATGATCGGCCGCGGTGAGCGCCTGCGCCCACTGCCCGATTTCACCGCCATCGCAGATCGCTACCGAACGCTGCGCCGACTTGATCTGGCGCTGCACCGCTTCGCACAATTGCGCGGATGTGATCGTCTCGCCCGCCGCAGCGGAGCCTCGATTGCGGACCGCCAGACGCTCCGTCACCTGCCCGCGCCACTTGGCATGATCCTGCGCGCCACTCGCCTTGCCAACGCCGATCAATTGTTTCGCTGCATCGACAGGATCGGCAGAGGCAATCGTCTTTAGTCTGGAGCCGAGATTGAGATAGGCGCGGTCGAATTCGCTGGCCCTGGCATCGACCACGATCCAGTCCGTCTTGGGATCGAACGAATTCGTGCCGCCGAACGACAGTGTGAAGTCGATTCTCTTGCCGAGGCTGACGATGAGATCGGCTTGCCCAAGCACCTTGCCGATTTCGCCGAGTGAAGGATCTCTCAGGCCACGCGGGCTTTCCATCACGATCACCGGCGCATCCAGCGCGGCAGCCAGCCGCTCCGTCAAATCCCCGGTACGGGTGCGGTTCATCACCGGGCCGCAAATCACCACCGGGCGCTGCGCGGCGGCGATCGCCTGCGCGATGCGCTTTGCATCATCATCGCCGAGCGATTGCGGCACTCGTTCAAAGGCGGCCTTGGGCGGAACGGCCGCCTTCCCCGCATCGGCTTCGAGCACATCGAACGCCAACGCGATATGAACCGGGCCGGGACGGCCCGAGCGCGCGGTGCGGATCGCGCGCGCCGTGTCATGCCCAAAATCGGAAGGTTTTGTCGGGCGTATCGAAAGCTTGGTCAAAGGCGCCGTCACCGCGCACTGACTCATTTCCTGAAACGCGCCGCGCCCATCCTGCGAGACGGGCGAATCCCCGCTCAACAGCAGCACGGGGGTCTCGGACTCGCCGACAGAGAACAGCGGACCGACCGCGTTGGCCAACCCGCCGCCCGCCGTGACCAGCGCGACGCCGACCTCGCCGGTCAGTTGCGCGTGAGCCTCGGCCATGAACACGGCGGCGGCTTCGTGACGGGTATGGACGATCTCGATGCCGAGTTCAAAGCAGGCATCGTAGACCGGCATGATCTGGTTTCCCGAGAGCGAGAAAATCCGGCTGGTCCCGGCCGCCTTGAGTGTCTGTGCGAGAAGATCCGCGCCACGCATCGCAAAGTCCCTTTCCTTGTTTTTCTTGCACGGGCCGAAGCCCGATCCCGAGAATGTTGAAAGTCCGGAGTACTGCCCTGTCACACCATCGCTATGCCGGTGAGACAGTCGCAACGTCGAGCCGATCGACGATTTTCCTGGCGATAGGAATGGCCGATGTCGCCGCCGGCGACGGTGCGTTGCAGACATGCACCTGACGGCTGGTGTTCAGAAACAGGAAGTCCTGCAACAGCGAGCCGTCAGCCATCACGGCTTGAGCGCGAATTCCCGCGCCCGGCTGTCCCATGTCCGCGAGCGTCAGCCCCGGGCAATATTTCCTGCACAGGTCCAGATAGCGCCGCCGCGAGATGGAATTGCCGAACTCGCTCAGCGCCGCGCGAGAGTGCTGGAAGATGAGCTTCCAGAATCCGCCGAAGCTCGCCATGCTGAAGACGTCTGGAAGATTCACGCTTCCCTTGGCGTAACCCTCGCGATGGAATCCCAGCACCGCATTCGGCCCGATGGTAATGCGGCCATCGATCATCCGGGTCAGATGGATTCCGAGAAATTGCAGATCCGGGTCTGGAACGGGATAGATCAGGTGCTTGACGATCGACGAGCGCGACGGCGGCAGCGTGAAATATTCCCCTCGGAAAGGCACGATCCGATGCGTCGGGTTGAGGCCGCCCATTCGCGCGATGCGGTCCGATTGCAAGCCGGCGCATGCGATCAGCCGGTCCGCCGTCAGTCGATCTCCGCTATCGAGCATGACGGCTACACTCCGCTCGCCCTCCTCGATTTGCGTGACCGCGACTCCGGTCATGACTCGCGCGCCATGCTGGCGAAGCTCCTCCGCCATCGCCACGCAGATCTGACGGTAATCGACAATACCCGTCGTATGCACGAGAATGGCGCCGTCGCCGGTAATGTTCGGCTCAAGCTGCCGCAGGCGCGTCGCCGAAACCTCCTCGATCGAGATGCCGTTCTGCTCGGCGCGGCCGATCAAGGTCTGCATCCTCTCCATTTCGACGCTGTCGGTCGCGACGATCAGCTTGCCACACGTCTCAAATGGAATATTCCGCGCGGTGCAAAATTCCTTGGTCGCCATTTCCCCTTCGCGGCAGAGCTGAGCCTTCAGGGACCCCGGCGCGTAATAGATGCCCGCATGAATGACGCCGCTGTTATGCCCCGTCTGGTGAAACGCGAAGCTGTTTTCCTTTTCGACCAGCACGATCCGCGCCCCGGAATCCCGGCGCAGGATTTCCGTTGCGGTGGCAAGCCCGACAATGCCGCCGCCAATGACGCAATGAGTATAGGACATCCAGTCAAATCCACCGTTACTGCAACCTCGACGATCAAGCGCCGCGCCGTTCCTCCCGACGCGGCGCTTCCGACATCATGACCCGTTGAGATCGTAGATCGCCGGGAAATAGACGTCCTTCCAGTTCGTGGTCGTCCGCTCGACCAATCCCACCTTGTTCATGTGCTTCAGGAAGGTGAGCGTGTTCTGAGGCGCCGCGTCCCAGATCATTTTTGGATTCTTCAGAATAGCGAGGGCATCGTCCTTGCTGAACTTCTTCACGTCCATCTCGATCCAGACCTTCGCGGCATAGTTGACGTCCGAACGGATCATGCCCTGCGCTTCCTTCAACGCATCCACGAAAGCCTTCAGCAGCTTCGGGTTTTGCTGAATGAAGCGATCGGTCGCATAAGCCACCGCGATCGGATAAGGGCCGCCGACGGCATCGTAGCTGTTCAGCACGATATGGACCCGCGGGTCCTTCAGTTCGATGTCCTGGAAAGGCGATTGGGCGAAGTGGCTGTTGATGCTGCCGCCCAGCATCGCCGCCATCGCATCGCCGTGCCCCATGGAGACCGTGTACTGATCGACAGAGAAGGCCTTGGCTTCGCCCATCTGCTTGATCGCCGCCATCTGGATCATGACGGCCTGGTTGGAAATCTTGACGGCAGGCAGCGCGATCTTGTCGCCCGACGAGAAATCGGCCAGCGTTTTCACCTTGGGATTTGTCGTCACAAGAAACTGCGGATGCGAGGAGATCGAAGCAATCCCCTTCACCTTGTAATTGTTCTGGGTCTTCGACCAGATAGTCAGCAACGGCGGGATGCCGCCCGTCGCGATATCGAGGCTGCCGGAGAGAAGCGCCTCGTTCATCGCCGCGCCGCCGGTGAATTTCAGCCACTCGGTGGTGATCTCGACGCCTTCCTTCTTGGCGTACTTTTCAAACAGCTTCTCATGCTCCATCACCATCAGCGGCAGGTAACCCACGCCCGGCTGTTTGGCGATGCGCACGTTAACAGGTGCCGCAAAGACAGGCGTCGCCATCATAGTGACGAGACCTGCGGCGAATATCTGACGGACCCACTTCATGATATTTCGACCTCCCTTTGAATGATTGTTCGCGCGTCTCTTAGTTGCGGAGAGCGTGCGATTTGCAGCTCTTGCGGGCGACCATGCCCGCATTCCGCTGTCCCACGGCACTGCAAATATCGTCAGAAGAATTGGGGAGGAACGAAAGCCATCCGCATCGCGGAGTCATGCCCTGCATCACGAGCAGCATCATGTAACCGTACCTTCCCCAGACACCAGCGCAGCCGCCTTTTGCGATGCTGCACACGTTCCGATCTATCCTCGCACGATTGATACGGCCGGTGCGGCAGCATCTCGTGCAGAAGGCGTCAGAATTCTTGTTCGACAATCCTAGCGGAGAAATCTTCGGGCGGCACAGAATTTATTTCTAATACTTACGATACAAACAGAATGACAATCCGCGTGTCTCAATATCTGGCATCGGCATAAAATATCGCGCGCCGCGAATATGCCGTCGCAGCGTACGATATTTCGGCTTTCGATCGATCGTTCAGAACGATCGATCCTCATGCGGCGCGCGCACCGTAGAACAGCGTGACGACGTGTCGCGCTTCCGCGAAGAACAGCCAGCGCTCGACCAGCACGCCAATCGCCGCAAGCACGACCGCGATCGTCAACGGGATGGTGGCTGCCATCCCACTCAACAGGATAGAGATCAGCACCAGAACGAACGGTGCTGCGAACAATGCGAGCAGCGATATCCCGCGCAGCTTGTCGGCGTGCTTGCGGGCGATGGTGAAGCCCATCTCGCGCATCAGATAGTTTTCTTCGGTGTGCGGCGCCTCGAACAGGCGCACCTTGCCGATATTGCCGAGGCCAGTCGCGCTTTCGGGGCTGCTCGGATGCCGGGTCGTCGCGATAAAGCGCCAATAGCCGAGCTTGGCGATCAGCGCCGCGACACCCGCGACCAGCACCACGATATCGACGCCTTGCGAGCCCTGACCGAACAGATGCAGGATCGTGGCCAGCAGCAACGCTCCGCTGTAAAGGCCGAGCGCCAGATAGTTCGGCACGACATAGGCATTGTGCCATTGGTGAATCGTTTTCAGCGACGCATAGATCATCGCCGTGCAATAGATCGTGACCAGCGAAGCCACCGCCGTGACAAGGCCCAGCGTCACCGCGACCGCGCCCGGCGCGGGCCAGACGATCCAGGCCAGTAGCAACAACCCCGCCGGAACATAGGTCACGAACGAACAGATGCCTTCGCGCGACAGCCATGACGTGCGCCATTGCGAGAGCGCGCGCCACGCACGCTCTGGCCGCCCAAGATGGAACGTCGAAGACAACAGCCCAACCGTCACCAGCGCAAGCGCAAGCGGCAGCACGACGAGCGCGACCAGACGATCTCCGGGCGCGCCGGAGAACGCCGACATCAGGCCGTACCAGACGAGCAGGCCATAGCCCGCGCCGGATGCCGTGGTGAAAATGATGACCGAGAGTGCGGGATGCATCTTTTCACCTCAACGCGACAGGACGCGGTCGGCCCAGCGCAACAGCGCCGCGCCCTTGCCGTCGGAGGATGCCTTCTTCGCAGCGATATCCACCAGCGAAATGTCGTTCTGCGAACCGCATGATCCTTGCTTGCGCGGACGCGGGGGCAGATAGCGGTTGACCGGCTTGTAGCCAAGCTCCGGCATCAGTTCGTAACCGCCGCGCTCGGCGACCAGACGCGAGACATCGGAGTCCGGATCGCCGAGATCGCCGAAATGGCGCGCATGCGCCGGGCAGGTCGCGACGCAAGCCGGAACGCGATCGGCCTCCGGCAGATTCTCGTTGTAGATCTTGTCGACGCACAGCGTGCACTTCTTCATCACGCCATCGTCTTCGTCGAACTCGCGCGCGCCGTAAGGGCAAGCCCACGAACAGAGCTTGCAGCCGATACAGGTGTCGGCGTTGACGAGGACGATGCCGTCCTCGGTGCGCTTGTAGGACGCGCCGGTAGGGCACACGGTGACGCAGGCCGGCTCCTCGCAATGCAGGCAGGATCGCGGGAAGTTCACGGTACGCGACGTCTCGCCCTGCCCCGCCTCATAGGTGTGCACGCGGTTGAACCAGACACCGTCGGACTTGCTCTGGAAGTCGCTCAACGGGCCGGAGTGGCCGCTCGCGTTCCACTCCTTGCAGTTCACGGCGCACGCATGACAGCCCACGCAGGTGTCGAGATCGATGACGAGACCGAGCTTCTTCTGGCCGGGTTCGATGGTGGGAAGCGACGTCACTTTGCGGCTCCTGAGGATTTGCGGGCCGGAAGCGGATCCCACGGATTTTTGCGGCCTTCGGCGTCGAAGCGCAGCACGGCTGGGCGCTGCGGCATGTGCGGCGGACGCTTGAGTGTGGGGAATTCCGGCAGCGGGGTATGTTCGGAATCGGTCGCCTTCTCGATGCGCACACGCACATCGTACCAGGCGGCCTGCCCGGTCACGGGATCGGAGTTGGAATGGCGATACCCGTCCTTCTCCGGCAGCCGTTCCGAAATGACATGGTTGAGCAGGAAGCCTTCGGTGCCTTCCGGCGCGTCGGAAGGCAGATTCCACGCGCCCTTGCGCTTGCCGATCGCATTCCACGTCCACACCGTGTCGGGATTGACGCCTTCCATGGTGCGCACAGGTACGCGAATGCGACCGTGATAGCTCGTCACCCAGACGTAATCGTCATCGGCCAAACCCATCTTCTCGGCCGTCTCGCGATTCATGTAGAGGAAGTTCTTCGAGAATATCTGGCGCAGCCACGCATTCTGCGAGTGCCACGAATGGTACATCGCCATCGGACGCTGGGTGATGGCCGACATCGGGAATTCTTCCGCCGACACCGCCTGCTCTTCCAGCGGCTGATACCAGATCGGCAGCGGATCGAAGTAGTTCTTCACCCGCTCGCGGTCGCGCTCCGGCGGCTGGATCGGGCCGTGCCCCTCCGCAGCCAGTTTGAATTTCTGCAACGGCTCGCTGTAGAGATGCAGCACGATCTGGTTGGCGCTGTCGATCATGCCGAGCTTCACGGCGTGTTCGAGATAGTTCTTGTTGCCGTGCTTGAAGTAGACTTCATCGTGCGGCAGCTCGTGACGCCAGAAGCTCTTGTTCTCGATGTAGCGGTCGAGCTGGCTCTTGTTCGGCGCGCCCTTGCCGGGCGTGTTGCCGTCCTCGCCGCGGAAACCGGCGAGCGGACCGATCCCCGGCTTGCGCTGGTGGTTGACGATGTAATCCGGATAGCCGCCGGGATATTTCGCCGAGCCGTCATCGTTGGTGAAGCCAGGCAGCTTGAGGCGCGCGCCGAGTTCGATCAGCACGTCCTGGAACGGCCGCACGTCGCGGTCGGGTGTCAGCACCGGACGGCGGATCGCATCGGCCGGGCCGTGCGCGCTGCCGATCGGACGGTCGAGCAGCGAGATGCAGTCCCAGCGCTCAAGGTATGTCGTGTCCGGCAGAACCAGATCGGCATAGGAGACCATCTCGGAGGCATAGGCGTCCGAATAGATGATCTTCGGAATCTTGTAGCTGCCGTCCTCGTTCTTGTCGGTCAGCATCTGCATCGTGCCGGCCGTGTTCATGGACGAATTCCACGCCATGTTGGCCATGTACATGAACAGCACGTCGACCGGATAAGGATCGGCCGCCCATGCGTTGTGGATCGCCATGTGCATCATGCCATGCGAGGACAGCGGCGCTTCCCACGAATAGGCCTTGTCGATGCGCAGCGGACCGCCATTCTCGTCGACCAGCAAATCCTCCGGCCCCATCGTGAAGCCGAGCGGCATGCCATCGAGCGGTTTGTCCGGCGCCCACGTCTTGCCTGCGGGCTTGGGGCCGCCGGGCAGCGGCTTCGGATACGGCGCCTTGTAGCGCCATGAGCCGGGCGTATCGACCGCACCTAACAGCATCTGCATCACATGCAGCGCGCGGCAGGTGTGGAAGCCGTTGGAATGCGCAGAGATGCCGCGCATGGCGTGCATCGCGATCGGACGGCCCACCATCTTCTCGTGGCGGCGTCCCGCCCAGTCGGTCCACGGCTGATCGAGCACCACGGGATCGTTGAACGCCTCGCCGATTTCGGCGGCGATGCGACGGATGCGCTCGGCTGTGAGGCCGCAACGCTCCGCGACGGCTTCGGGCGAGAACTCGTCGCTCATATAGCGGTCGGCGAGCAACTGGAACGACGGCATCACGCGGCGGCCGTCCTCGAGCGTGAAGGTGCCGACGACGGCGGGCGAGAAATCCGTGCCGCTGGCGGCAACCGCCTTGCCCGTCTTGCTGTCCCAGGCGAGCGGCGCGCCTTCGGCGTCGCGCGCGAACAGGCCATGATCCGCGCCGCCCGGATTCTGCACCACAAGCCACGTCGCGTTGGTGTAGCGCGCGAGAAAATCGAAATCGACGATATCGGCGTGCAGCAGGCAGTGGATCAGCGCGAAGACGAAAAGACCATCGGTACCGGGACGAATACCGACCCATTCATCCGCAATGGCGGAATATCCGGTCTTGACCGGATTGATCGACATGAACTTGGCGCCGCGCTTCTTCAACTCGGCAAGGCCGATCTTGATCGGGTTGGAATCGTGATCCTCGGCAACGCCAAACAGCATGAAGTATTTGGTGTGCTCCCAGTCCGGCTCGCCGAACTCCCAGAACGCACCGCCGATGGAATAAAGACCGCCGGCCGCCATGTTGACCGAACAGAAGCCGCCATGCGCGGCAAAATTCAGGGTGCCGAATTGCATCGCCCACCAGCCGGTGAGCGACTGACTCTGGTCGCGGCCGGTGAAGAAGGCGAGCTTCCTAGGATCGGTGTGGCGGATATCGCCGAGCCACTGCGTGGCGAGACCGAGGGCTTCCTCCCACTCGATCTCCTTGAACTCACCGCTTCCGCGCTCGCCGGTGCGCAGCAGCGGCTTGCGCAGCTTCGCCGGGGAATATTGCTGCATGATACCGGCGGAGCCCTTGCCGCACAGCACGCCGCGATTGACCGGATGATCCTTGTTGCCTTCGATGTATCGGATGCGGCCGTCCTTGATGTGGACTTTGATGCCGCAACGGCAGGCACACATATAACAGGTGGTGTATTTTACCTCGTCGCCGACGACGGGCGACGTCTCCACCACCTCGACGGGACCCGCGAGCAACTCAAGCAGATCGCGCTCTGCGGGCTGTTGCTGCTCGGCATGAACATCGCGCTTGAGCATGCGGCCCGCATGGCCGAATGCATCTCCGATCAAACTCATCCTGGTCCGACCTTCCTCATTCGGATCGCCCATCGGCCAATCCGCATTTCCGATTAGAACGAGTCCAGAAGATATTCTCAATGTAAAATCAAACACTTATCGATTGATTTTTACGAACGATCCAATCGCCTGCGACGATTGTTGTGCAGCGCGCAAAGAAAAAAGCCGGCGCCTTCAACGGCCACCGGCAATCGCTTCTCGATGATGATGACGCACGCCGATACGCGCGCGAGGGCCTTTATTGAAAGACTTCCTCGGTCGCGCGATTGATTTCATCGACATATCTTTTGCGGGCAAATGCCTCGGTGAGAAAACCGAGGACTTCACCCGTGGCCTCATCCCTGACGGCAAGGATCTCGGATTCCGCCTTGTCGAAGCAAGCCATCGCAACCTTGATGTTCATCGATGGCGTCAGCGTCATGTCGCGATATTTCGCCAGTTCGGAAACCTCGCGCGTGTCCGCGCCGACATCGAAGTCGCTGGAGAACAAATCCGCCAGCAGCACGGTCCCCGCATAATGCCCTTCTTCGTCGAGCAGAAAGATCGCATGGGTCGAGCCGAGCGGATGAAGATGCCGGGACACCGCGATCGTCACCTGGCGCGGTTCGGTTTTCACATCCGTGCGCATCAGCCGTGACACCGTGAGGCTTCGCAGCCAGCCGACATCGTGTGCGCCGCGGATCGTTTCGCCGCGCAGGTGCAATCGCCACGTCGAGAACGAATGTCCGAAGAACTGGCGCACCATCATGCTGGTGACGAGGCAGGAGGCCAGCACGCCCGCCGTGATTTCGAGGCTGCGGGTCATCTCGAGCACAAGGAAGGACATCGTCAGCGGGCCGCCGACGATCGCAACGCCCAGGCAGGCCATGGCCGTCAGGGCGCTGACGTTCGGGTCGACGTGAAACGCCAGCGACGGAACGTACAGATGAAGGGCTGTGGCAAACAGTTTTCCGATCAGGGAGCCGATAAACAGCGACGCGAAGAACAGCCCGCCCCGGAAACCCGATGCGAGAGAAATCAGGCAGGCCGCGAGTTTGAGCACGATCAGCAAGGCGATATGGCCGGGAAGCATGTCGCGCGACAGATCCAGCACCATCGCGCCGTGCCCTGCTCCAAGCACCTGTGGAGTTATCCCCGCCATGGCCGCGATGCAGATGCCGCCGATGACCGGGCGAAGCCAGATCGGTATGATCTTGTGTCCAAAGACACGCTCCACTATCGGCGCGGCCCGCATGACAAGAATGCCAATGACGCTGACGAGAACGGCCAGAACGAGCATCAGGCCGTACTGGCGCAGATCGCTCATCACCAGATCGGGGACGTTCAGGGAATAAGTGTTTGTCCCGAGCCACCGCACCACCAGCGTCCCCGAGATCGCCGCCGCCAGAATCGGCGCCGCGCTCGCGACCGTATAGGTTCCCACGATCAACTCGCAGGCATAGAAAGCGCCGGTCAACGGAGCATCGAACGCCGCGGCAATGGCGGCGGCGGCCCCTGCTCCGACGATGATGCGCAAGTCGCTGCGGCGCAGGTTCAGGAAGCGCCCACCGAGGGACGACAATCCCGCGCCGATCTGGGTGTAGCCCGCCTCCAGCCCCACCGACGCACCCGATCCGTTTGAAATCAGGGTCTGGAGGCTGACAATGACACTGTCGCGCAGGGACAACCGGCCGCCACGCAACGCGTTGGCTTCCACGGGATCGACGGCTGCCGATATTTTTTTGCGCCGCCGGTACCACTCCATGAGGCCCAGTATGAATCCGCCAACGACGAGCGAAGCGCCCGCGACCCACGGATTGATCACATCGTTGGCGCTGAGCCGGACATCGATGCGAATTCCATAGATCAGCACATGGGCAAGCTGGGCAAGCTCGCTCATGAGCGTCACGATAAATCCGGTTCCGACACCAAGAGCGACCGCAAGAAAGACGAGGAAAAACTCGTTCGTTCGCACCCTCGCGCGCAGCCAAGCTCTCAGCGACATCTGAGCACACTCATCAAATGACAGCCTCGGCAGCCTGATCGCCGGGCCGTGGACTGCGGGCCGTTTGTCAGGATCGATTGCGTTTCAGAGGATGAGACGGCCATCAACCCGGAGGACACGATGCAATAGCTATTTCCGACTCAGTTCGGCGTGTCCAATGGAATCGCGGCCTGTTTCGCGGGAAAGCGACAGGTTGACGCTTAACTCCAAGGCCCGCAGGGCGCGGCCAGCGCCCGGTCTGCTCTTGCGGATCGAATCAGGATTTGGGGACGCCTGCGCGACGATAGAACTCGACGAACATGCGGCCCGGCTCGACGAACTGGACGTGATGGGCGACCTCGCTCTCGATCACGACCGTCTCCCCGGCCCTCACCAGCCGTTCGTCCCGGCGCGGCGGCTCCAACCGATAGACCAGCGCGCCTTCCAGCACATGAAGCAGGCCCCATGTGCCCGCCTTGGTGGCATGGCCCGCTTGCAACTTGGCGGGCAGGCTTTCAGAGTTGAACTCCGGCGACCGCGCATATGCCTCGAGCCCGTCCGGCAACCTATCGGGGATGGGCATGGCGTCTTGCTCCAATCAAGCTGGCTTCAGGAAATCGCCGCAACAACCAGCATGCCAATGACTATCATGATCAGGCCACTGACCAGCATCGGAATGAGCGAACTACTGGCCCGGGAATCGAGGCCACGGTCGGCGGCGAGGGGCTCGAGCTTTTTATAGGTTCCAATTGCAGCTTTAGGCATCGGTGACACCCTTTCTGAGCAAAAATACCTGACATGGGGCGCGGTAACGATTGGCGGCCGGCGCCCACTAAAGATATATATAAAATACCTGTTTTATTCAACCTCTGGTGATGATTCAGGATATAAAAATACTTGGGATGTATCTTTAGGCTTAATGTGATAGGCTGACCGAAACCCGGGGATCCCATTCATGCGGCTGACAAATTTCTCAGACTATGCGTTGCGCATTCTGATGTATGCGGCAGTCGTCCCGGACGGGCGCCTCATTACCATCGAGGAAACCGCAGAAGCCTACGACATTTCCAAGGCCCACCTGATGAAGGTTGCCAACCAGTTGACCCGGGCCGGTTACATGAAAGCCGTCCGCGGCCGGTCGGGCGGGCTGACGCTCGCCAAACGCCCCGAGCGTATCCGTCTCAGCGATGTGCTGCGCGCCACCGAGCCGGATTTCGCGCTGGTCGAGTGCATGACAGCCGATAACCGCTGCATGATCTCGCCACGCTGCCGCCTGCGGGGCGCGCTCAATGAAGCGCTTGCCGCCTTCCTTGAAACGCTCGACGGCTACACCCTCGCCGATCTCATCATCTCCCCCAAGGATTCCGCGACCCGGCCCCTCCTCGCCATCGGGGCGCGCAGAGCCTAGGCTGGCATCAGGCCCGCGACGGCCGATCAGTTCGCTCGAAGATGATTCCCGGCTGGGAATCGCCTGCGCCGGTCAGGTGGCGATAGAACTGCAACGCAAAAACAATAATGATGACGGCGATCACAATCGCCGCAAGACCGATCAAAATTCGCTTCGCCATCGGCAGCTCATTCCCTCAATAAGAAACGCGACAGCGCGAACTTCATGACAGGTTCGCCGCCTTGTGCGCGACATGCCGCTGGCCGAGCCACAGCAGCGGAACGAAAATCAATTCCATGAACAGCATGAAGAAGGTGCCGACCGTCGGCGTCGGCCGGATGCTGAACGTATAGAGATGTGCGAGGCCGCCGATGAAAATAAGAAACGACAGCGTGCCGATCCGCTCGCGATGGGTTTCGACATGGGGAATGGTCATCGCGAACATCACTCCCATCGCGGCCGTCATCGCGGAGAGATAACGGAAATAGCTGTCGACCAGCCCGCCATTGCGGCCATGGATCAGATCGACCCCGAGCAGCGCGCCGGCGGTGCCGGCGCCGATCAGCACGATGGCTGCGAAGGCAATCGCGGCCTGCAAAACGATTCGTTCCATTGTCCATATCCATGTTTTCGACGCGGATTATATGTGCTTCGCCCACCCGGCGGATCACAGTTTGTCGTGATATCCCGCCTCAAAATGCACCATCCGTTGATGCATGTCCGGGGCGGCTGTACCGCGTCGCGAACTCTCTCTATATCGATGTCCCATGCCTACCTTCACTCCCCATCAGGACCGCGCGCTGTCCGCTGTCGATTCATGGCTCAAGGCGAAGCCCGGCCGTGGCAATACGCCGCCGGTGTTCCGCCTGTTCGGCTACGCCGGCACCGGCAAGACCACGCTGGCCCGCCACATCGCCGACGCCGTGGATGGCGAGGTGAAGTTTGCCGCTTTCACCGGCAAGGCCGCGCTGGTGATGCGCAACAAGGGATGCGACGGCGCGTCCACCATCCACTCGCTGATTTACCGGACACGCGAAACCGGCGACGAGCAGCCGAGCTTCGAGCTGTGGGACGACGCGCCCGCCTCGAAAGCGAAGCTGATCGTGATCGACGAATGCTCGATGGTCGATGCCGATCTCGGGCGCGACCTGATGTCGTTCGACTGCCCCTTGCTGGTGCTTGGCGATCCCGCGCAATTGCCGCCGATCGCGGGCGGCGGATTCTTCACCGAGGCGGAGCCGGACGCGATGCTCACCGAAGTCCACCGGCAGGCGCAGAACGATCCCATCGTGCGCATGTCGATGGCGGTGCGCGAGGGCCGCGCGCTGGAAACCGGCCAGTTCGGCGACAGCGAAGTCGTCGCCCGCAATGCCCTCGACCCGGATCGCGTGATGGCGGCGGACCAGATCCTGGTCGGCCGCAACAATACCCGCCGCGCCTACAACATGCGGGTGCGGCAGAAGAATGGGATCGAGGAGGCGCTGCCGGTCGCGGGCGATAAACTGGTCTGCCTGCGCAACAATCGCAAGAAGGCGCTGTTCAATGGCGGGCTGTGGCGCGTCAAGGCGCGCGCGCAGTCGAAGTCGAAGATCATCACCATGCGCCTGTCTCCTGAAGAAGATTTCGGCGCCAAGGTCACGAAAGTCTCCGTCCGCGCCGATTGCTTCAACGGCGGCATCGAGGATCTGCCGTGGGAGCAGCGAAAGCCCTATGACGAGTTCGATTACGGCTACGTGCTGACCGTTCATAAATCGCAGGGCTCGCAATGGGACGACGTGGTGCTGTTCGACGAGAGTTTCGCGTTTCAGGACAGCCGTGCCCGCTGGCTCTATACCGGCATCACCCGCGCCGCGAAGCGGCTCTCCGTGGTGGTCTAGGTGTTCCATGGCCGGATCGCGCGTCCACGGGACACGTAACAATCATCTGGGAAAGGCGTAGACTCATCGGAGCGGCCCTGCCGCCGCAAACGAAGGATGCCTTCTCATGACGACCCTCAAACCAAGTCGCGTCGCTTTTGCCGCATTTGGCGCACTGGCGCTTGCCACCCTCGCTGGCGTCTCCTCCCGCGCCTCTGCCGAACCCTTCATCATTCCGGCACCGAAAGCCGATGTCGCCATGAGCACCGGCAGCGAACCGAAATCCATCGTCCTCGCCGGTGGCTGCTTCTGGGGCGTACAGGGCGTCTACCAGCACACCAGGGGCGTGCTTCAGGCCGTCTCCGGCTACGCCGGCGGCTCGGCGGACAGCGCGCGTTACGACACTGTTTCAACCGGATCGACCGGCCACGCCGAGGCGGTGAAGATCACCTACGACCCCAAGCAGGTCAGCCTCGGCAAGCTCCTGCAAATCTATTTCTCCGTGGTGCACGATCCGACCCAGTTGAACCGTCAGGGGCCGGACAGTGGCACGCAATATCGCTCCGCGATCTTCACCTCGCAGCCCGAGGAGCAGACCATCGCGAAGGACTACATCGCCGAACTTAACGCCTCGAAGGTCTACAAGAAGCCGATCGTCACCAGGATCGAGCCGATGAACGGCTTCTATCCGGCCGAAAATTATCATCAGGACTATCTGACGCTGCATCCCCATCAGCCCTATATTGCGTTCAACGACATCCCGAAGGTCGACAATCTGAAAAAACTGTTCGCCGCCGACTATCGCGACAAGCCCATGCTGGTGCGCGATGCGAAAGCGACCAATTGAACGAGGAGCGCATGGCGACCAAAACCGATAGCGGACACATCGAGAAATCCGAACAGGAGTGGCGCGCCGAACTCACGCCGATGCAGTACGCGGTACTGCGCGAGAAGGCGACCGAGCGTCCCTTCACGGGCGAATATGACCATTCGTTCGATCCCGGCACCTATGTCTGCGCGGGCTGCGGGCAACTGCTGTTTTCGTCCGACGAGAAATTCGACTCCGGCTGCGGCTGGCCCGCCTTCAGCGCACCCGTGGACGCCGGTAAGCTCCATGAGGAACGCGACGTCAGCCACGGCATGATACGCACGGAGGTGCTTTGCTCGCGCTGCCAGGGTCATCTCGGCCATGTCTTCGACGACGGACCGGGGCCCACCGGCCTGCGCTACTGCATCAATTCGGCGGCGCTGAAACACGAGCCGAAGTAGAATCCGAGGCCGTATTCCGGTCCCATCGTTCCGGCATTTGGTTCCCACGCTCGTAAGTGATTGATTCAAGGGCCTCCGCACGGTCAAACCGCGCGGAGGCCCTCGTTCATCATGCCGCCAATCGGAGGTCGCATTCCGGGCCGAAAGCGCCTATATTGGGATTAATCAAAAAGCGCGGCGCGTATCGTCCCGACGTGGCAGCCGCGGAAAATGGCTAGCAACCCAACTTGAATGATGAGAGGCCGAAAACGATGGCGGCATTCAACTACAATACCGAAGCCGAACTTTTTCCCGCAGCGATCCGGAAGAAAAAGCGTGCTGGCTTCGCCTATCGCCGCTTCGGCACCGCGGCCGAAGCCGTGCAGTTCGCGATCGAGCAATTGCCCGCGGATTCGCTGAACGGCGCCTATCTGCAAGTGGACGAAGCCCGCTTCGACCAGAACGGCATCCGCTCGCTCTATGAGAGCAGCGCCTTCCCGCTGCCGCGCCGCCGCGACGAGGAAGAAAAGGCCGAGGCGGAAGCAACCGACGCGGCCTGAGGCTTTCCGCCTCTTCAGTCCTTCACAATCAATCCATCCGCGGCTGCTTGTCCATCCAGCGCCGCAGGATGCGGATGTTGCGCATATTGGCGCGGAACATGACGTCGAACGCATCGCCGACAAACGGCACGATGCCGACCACGCCATCGAGCGCCACATTGCCGAGCATTCGCGCCACGATATGAGCCGGCGCGCCGAGCGCACGTGCCTCGCGCACCAGCCACAAGGACATCGCGGTCGTCAGCAGATCGCCGACGATCGGAATGAGGCCGATCAGCCCGTCGATGCCATAACGGACATTGGTGCCCGGCACGACGAACGCAACATCCATCAGCCGCGCCAGCGCCTCGATCCGTGCGAACCGTTGCGCGCGCGTGAGCGGGCCGAACCCGATATTGCCGAACACGGTGCCGCTGAACGCTGTGCCGCTAAAGGACGTGCCGTGCTGGCGCTGCCCAGCGTCACCGAAATGCCCGCTGCCGACTTCGTTGCCGTCCTGATCGATGACCGGCGGCGGCTTGCGGCGGCGCGGGGCGCTTTGGGGATGGGTGAAAAACGTGTCCGACTTCGCTGTCACGGCTCTGGTCCTGTTGGTCTCTACTCAATATCTCGCATGGCGGCGGGCATAAATTATGGCCGATATCCGCGCACGCAAGCAACCGCGCCGAAGCGACGCGGGAGGCGATCAATATCGCAAAAGTGAATGGCTTCAGACTGCCTTGCGGCCGCCTTCTTCCTCGAGCGTCACGGCCACGGCGGCATTGGCCGACAGGCGGACCTTGTTGCCCTCGACATCGGCGACCAGACCCAGATCGATGAAATGATGATGGCCCTTGTGGCTGCCCATGCCGCTGTCCGCCTTGGTCAGCTTGATGCGGCGGCCCTCGACGCGATCGACCGTGCCGACATGCACGCCGTCGGCGCCGATCACTTCCATGTGTTCCTTGATACGCGGATCGCTCATCGTCAAATCCTCAGGGTTGGAATCCCGGGATAACGCACAAGCAGCCGTTATGTTCACGCAACCTTTGCACCGCGTGCATGAAATGATGTTCATGACGCGACGGCTTTATGCGCTCCTGCGCAGCGGCGTCTCAACCTCGGGCAACGGAGGCATCGCGCAAACGGAATAGCGGCTCTTTCCATCGCGCTTGGAGGCATATAGCGCCTCATCCGCCGCAGCGATCAACCGCCCGAAATCATGTCCGATCTCCGGGCGCCACTGGGCGACGCCGATCGACGTGGACAACCGGATCGCGGCCGCACTCCAGTGCACCTGCGACGCCACGCACAGACCGAGCATGTCGCGCGCGATCAGCCCCGCTTCATGCAGGGTGGTCGCGGGCAGCACGACGCAGAACTCGTCACCGCCCATGCGCGCCAGCAGATCGCCGGTGCGGAGCCTTTGCTGAACGGTGCGGGTAAACTGCCGCAGACATTCGTCTCCCGCCGCATGGCCGTAATTGTCGTTGATGGCCTTGAACTCGTCGATGTCCATCAGCAGCACGGAAAACGGCTGCATCGCACGATCCGACCGCGCGCATTCCTCAGCGAGAGACATCAGCAGACGGCGGCGGTTGGCCACTCCCGTCAGATCGTCGAGCAACGCCAGATCGGCGACCTCGGCGCGAAGACGGTCGATCGCCATCAGCAGGAAGCCGAAATTCCACACGATCGACAGGAACACCAGCACCAGCACGATCACCGACTGGAGCGGCGAGAAGTGGATCATATAGATCGCTTCCGGCGGCTGGGACAAGCGCAGCGCGCAACGCGCCATCACAATAGCCGCGAGCACCGCGCCGACCATGCCGGCAAATCGCGCGCCGGGATGTCGCGCGCCATGCCGCCAGATCAGCATCGTCGTAAGGGCGATGGAGAACGACTGGCTGAGCGAATAGATCGCGATCCGCATCGGCGGACTGGCTTGCCAGGCGAAGAAGGCGATGCTGAGCGCGCTGAAGCCGATCAGCGCGGCATGCATCCGCCACGAGACCGGCAGGCCGTAGAACCGCTCGACGCCCATCGCGACGAAACTCGTCGAGGAAATCATCATCACGGCGCCGAGAAACAGCGGCAGGACGGGATCGACATACATCCGCAGCACGGACAACGCCGCACCCGTGGATGCGATGAACGCGCCTGCGGCCCAGAACCGCGCCGCCTCGAAATTCGGATAGGAGCGCGCGACGTAGATCCACACCACGCCGAGCGCGATAAAATTGACGACGAACACGAGCCAGAGGGTGACGACGTTCAGCACGCGCGATCTCCCCCGCTCCGGGCCACCAGCGCATCGCCGCGCGGCCTGTGATGTCGGCTGCCGGTCGTCTGACCCATGTCCCCGCCTCAATACCGGTCACCGCCGGTTTCCTGCGGGGAACATGCGCTGCGGGAACTTAACGGACCCTCACTGTTCCATGACACCTTTCGGCGTGGTTTTGAATCAATGAAGATGCAAAAGCCGTTGGCGCCCCGTTAACCCTGCGCCCCGCGCGCCAAACTCTACGGCGCGGCCAGCTTGTCGGCGAAATAGGCGATGGTCTTGCGATAGATCACCGCCCTGTTCCACTCGCGCATCGCATCGAAATTGGCGCTGCCCTCGTGATAGTCGGCGCCCTTCTTGAAGCCGTTGGTGTGCAACAGGTTCGCGGTGGAGGCGAGCACGTCCGGCACGCTGTGGCGCAGATCGACATGACCGTTGCCGTCGAAATCGACGCCGTACTTGATGTAGCTCGACGGCAGGAATTGCGTCTGGCCGATCTCGCCCGCGAACGCGCCGACCAGATCGTCGAGCCGCAGGTCGCCGCGCTGCACGATCTTCAGCGCCGCGAGCAATTCGCCCTGAAACAGTTCGGTGCGGCGGCAATCATGCGCGAGCGTCGCGAGGGTGCGGATCACCGGCCGCTTGCCCATGTCGCCCTTGCCGAAATCCGTCTCCAGCCCCCAGATCGCGACGATGATTTCCGCCGGCACGCCGAAGCGCTGCTCGATGCGCGACAACAGCGAGGCGTTCTTCTGCATCATGAAGCGGCCGGTCTTGATACGGCCGGGGCCGACGCGGGTCGAGACATACTGCTCGAAGGTCTTGTTGAAGGTGTAGCGCTGGCGGCGGTCGAACTGTAGCACCGCCTGATCCTGCGCCACGCCCGCGAACGCCTGATTGATCACGCCCGGCGAAATCCCCGCCGCCTGCGCCTCGCGCGAGAAATTCGAGATGAAGGCGTTGAAATCGCCGCCGCATTGCGCGGCGGAGGCGGGAGAGCTTGCGGCCGCCGCGCCGATGAGACCGAGCGAGAGCGCCAGGCCGGACAATGTGCGGGACAGCGTGCGGGAGAAATGGCGCATGAAAACCTCTCGAATGCCTTTGGGGCTGCCGGGACCGGCGGGCGGGAAATTCGCAAGCCTTTATAGCACGGCGAATCGGGGCGGGAGGATGACGGTGCTCCACCCACAGTTGTCATCACCGGCATAGCTCGTCGAAGACGGGCGTGAACGCCCTTTTGCCCGGCGATCCACGCCTTTCCTTGATGCGCCTCAAAACGTGGATGGCCGGGTCAAGTCCGGCCATGACAGAGTGATGGATACCCATATCGTCCGCACGTGACGCTGCCGCATTCACCGCATCCCGCCCCGCGACAAGTGACGATCGCGAGCCGCCCCTCAGGAGTGGGACGGGGCATATAGGAATATATACCTAGAAGATTATTTGTCAACGATCTTACATTTTAGATTTTAGATTTTAGCCAAAACCCATGCCGGAGCGGTTCCGGCCAGAGTGGTGCTTTTCACCCCACTGTCCGAGAGTCACAAAGCGAAATACTTTATCTTTCGTGTGTTGAATCGCTGGCGAGTTGACCTGTCGATCCAGCTGTTGAAGCCGATCAAAATATTCCGCTCCGTAAGCTTTGGCGGCGCCTAAATCTCCATGCTTAATCAACGCGGCGATGTGACCGTTGGCCAATGTTACGATTGGATACTCGTCGACTTCTATGCCCGATTTTGCATCCCGCAATTTCAATGATCTAACAGCTTCGTCAATCAAGGACTTAGTAACGGCGTCATAGTTTGGCCGTTCACGAGCTAGCTGCAGCTGAACTGAAGCTAATGCATGAAACACATACGGATTATCAGGATAAGCTTGAATTGAACGCCGAAGCATATCGATCGCACTATGTAGATCCCCTATTTCCGCTAGGTAAAGTCCATACTGAAGCCAGTAGTGGCCATCTAGCTGAAACTCAACTTCAAATTCGGAGTAAATATTCCGACCATGCTCGAGCTCTCTGTGCTGCTTCGCATGCTCATAGATAAAATCGTGGTTCAGCAAAAACCGAAAAAGCGTTGACTCAAGTCGATTCACACTTCGAACAATTGGAATTTCATATTTCAAATAGGTTTTTAGAATGGACCTGATTACTAGAGATAGTTCGGAGAATGAAATGACGTTTTCTAAAATATGCCGAAAATAAAGCTCGTGCCTTGCGTAAAATCTTCGGTTGTCCGCCACTGAAACAATCCCCGATAAAGCATCTAGCGCTTCATCAAATGGTCGCGACTTGGAAATATTTGCGTAAGCCTCATAGGCGGCTTCCTTGCTCATCCCAACACGAGCAATCGTTGCGATACCCACTATCATTAATAGCAATCTAGTGTCGTCATCCGGAAGCTTCTCGAATTCATTGGTAATAATATCCGAAAAATTTGACGACTCCGTTGCTTCTCGTAGAGCTATAAGTAGCTGACTATCCGAAGACGCTAATTTTTTCCGCTGCTCAGGCCTTGAGAGTTGACGGAATCTAGGCGCCGGCACGTATTCAATGAGCCGATCAATCAACGGGTCAAAGTCTTTTCTTACGAAACGCTGGAATAAAAAAGGCTCCAATCCAGGAAACTGTCGAGATAGTCTATCACGCCATTCACCAGACCTCGCTGTTGAAACAACTGTGATGTCTCGCCCGACAAGCCCGTCAATGTCCTCCCTAAATCCATCTCCAAATAAGAAAAGGTCGCCGATGTAGATTATGATCTTCTTGTTGCTGATTTTGCGCAACAAATTGAAGGCGCGCTTTATGGAGCGAACATCACTGCTCAGGTCGAACAACGCGACTTCTTTATTCTTCTCAACATACTGCAACAACGCCATCATCACAGCGGTGGTTTTTCCACTGCCCGCTTGGCCCGTAACAATAAAAAGTCGCTCGTTATTTTCGACTGCGCGCTTTAATTGCTCAAGGAGCGCTGTAGTGGCTTCGAGTTTGACTGGTATGTCTGATGCAGCAACAAGCCAGCTCGGTGGGAATCCGCGAAGAAACTCCCTACCCAGTCGCGCCTTATCGCCTGGCGATATTCGCGCGATTCGTTGATGCAATCCCAATGCGTCGACGGGCCTCAAAAAATGAGCGGTTTGGATATCGTCGCGAGTTAAACTATCTAACACTTGGTCGGAAAAACTGTTGTTCGTGGCGAGCACATCTTTGGGCGAACGACCGCCCGGTAAATTCTTCGCAAGCCACGCAGAAAATTCTTCAAGAGCGCCTTGGAGATGAACTATTCCCCTTGCTTCGAGGCTAGCGCGCTTAATCGGGCTCAGAACATCCGGAGTAATTAAGAAAGCACGACCCGCAGTCGAATTTAACTCACGGCCCGCTCTTTCCAGTTCAGCACTTAGGATCGGCTCGTCAAGCGTCGATCCGATAAAGACAGGACAGAATGTAAAATAGTCTTGCGCCGCTCGTTGATACCAAAAATGCTTATCTGATTTGAGCCAAGAGGAATATTCAGTTTCCGTTAGTATAAAGCTATGTTCTGGCTTCGTTGCATCACCATGGAGGTAGACTATATGGAGCTGGCCGTTCTCTTCCGGCTCGGCAGCTTTATCTATCAAGCCGTTGTAGAAACGACGACGCTGTGCGGATTTACCCGTTAAATTCAAAAGAGCGTCGTCAATATTCCAAGTATATAGACGCTTCCAAGTATACTGGAATAAGCGCTCAAGCTCAGGTGAGGGTTTTACTCCCACATACTCATGGGTCAAAATATCCTGTAACTGCTTTTTGCTGAGAATCCTGCTTGTCGCACTGAGAACGTCTGTGAGTTTTTCACCGCCGTAGTTTAGTCCAGCCCGCTCTGCAATTTTTTTTGCCAGCGCAAGGCCTACTTTTACAGCTTCGCCCCCGCGATTGGTGCTGGTGGCAGACGCCCCGGCTCCTAGAACTAAGACCACCTCTCCCGCCCGCATTGATGCCAAAAGATACCCTCTATCTTCATCAGCAACGTTCATTCGGCCGCCCCCAAACGTTCATCTACACGCTTAGATTGCACCGAGATAAAGTTCCCAGCAAGAACTCCTGACCTTTTTAGATATACAAAAACGGCGGACCTTCTGGCCCGCCGTTTTGCTTTCTGGGTCCCTGCCATCGCGGGGACAATATCGATAAAGCTTAGTTGTCGAGGAAGCTCCGCAGCTTCCGGCTCCGGCTCGGATGCTTCAGCTTGCGCAGCGCCTTCGCCTCGATCTGGCGGATACGTTCGCGCGTCACCGAGAACTGCTGTCCGACTTCTTCCAGCGTGTGGTCGGTGTTCATGCCGATGCCGAAGCGCATGCGCAGCACGCGCTCCTCGCGCGGCGTGAGCGAGGCCAGCACGCGCGTCGTGGTCTCGCGCAGGTTCGACTGGATCGCCGCGTCGATCGGCAGGATCGCGTTCTTGTCCTCGATGAAATCGCCGAGGTGCGAATCTTCCTCGTCGCCCACCGGGGTTTCCAGCGACAAGGGCTCCTTGGCGATCTTGAGAACCTTGCGCACCTTCTCCAGCGGCATGCCGAGCTTTTCGGCGAGCTCTTCCGGCGTCGGCTCGCGGCCGATCTCGTTCAGCATCTGGCGCGAGGTACGGACGATCTTGTTGATCGTCTCGATCATGTGCACGGGGATACGAATTGTGCGCGCCTGATCCGCGATCGAACGGGTGATAGCCTGACGAATCCACCACGTCGCGTAGGTCGAGAACTTGTAGCCGCGGCGATATTCGAATTTATCGACCGCCTTCATCAGGCCGATGTTGCCTTCCTGAATGAGGTCGAGGAATTGCAGACCGCGGTTGGTGTATTTCTTGGCAATGGAGATGACGAGGCGGAGGTTCGCCTCCACCATTTCCTTCTTCGCCTGCCGCGCCTCGCGCTCGCCCTTCTGCACGCCGAGCACGATCTTGCGGAATTCGCCGATCTCGAGGCCGGTCAGCGCGGCAAGCTGCTGGATCTCGTGGCGCAGGTCCTTGATCTTGTCCTTCTCGTGCGCGACGAAATTCTTCCAGCCCTTGGCGGCGAGTTTCGACACACGGTTGAGCCAGCGCGGATCAAGCTCGGAGCCGACGTAGTTCTTCAGGAAGTCCTCGCGGCCGACGCCGTGGGAATCGCCGAGACGGAACAGGCGGCCTTCGTACGACACGAGGCGCTTGTTGATGTCGTAAAGCTGCTCGACGAGTGAATCGATGCGCGCCTGATTGAGGCGCAGCGACTTCACCTCGACGATGATCTCGTCCTTCAGCTTCTTGTATTTGCGCTCCTGCGACGGAGACAGCGACTCGCTCTGCAACTGGTTGGCGATGTCCTGTTCCTGCAGGCGGCGCAGCTTCTTGTATTCGGATGCGATCTTGTCGAAGGTCTCGACCACGCGCGGCTTGAGTTCGGCCTCGATCGCGGCGAGCGACATCTGGTTCTCGAACTCGTCGTCCTCGTCGCCGTCACTTTCGGGTGCCGCGGCGTCATCGCCCGCGGCAGGCGCGGGACGGAATGGAGTCGCGGTCTGCGGCGCGGTCTGCGCCGGCGCGGCCTGCTGGGCCGCAATCACCTGCACGGTACCATCGCCGTTGACCACGGCGGCGGTCGGCTGGCCGTCGGGACCGGTCGGGCCCGCGATCATCGCGGGGTTGACGCCGTTCTTGCCCTCGGGGCCGGCATAGGTCGCTTCAAGATCGATGATGTCGCGAAGGAAGATCTTTCCTTCGTTGAGTTCGTCGCGCCAGATGATGATGGCCTGGAAGGTCAGCGGGCTTTCGCACAGACCCGCGATCATCGCCTCGCGTCCGGCCTCGATGCGCTTGGCGATGGCGATTTCGCCCTCGCGCGACAGAAGCTCGACGGTGCCCATCTCGCGCAGATACATGCGCACGGGGTCGTCGGTGCGCTCGCCCGGCTCCGACTTCTTGGTTTCGGTGACGGCCTTGGACGTGACCTCGACAAGCTCGTTGTCGGTGTCGTCGTCGGAATCGTCCTTCTCCTCATCCTCGTCGTTGGCATCGTCGGCCTCGGAGACGTTGATGCCCATGTCCGAGAGCATCGCCATGATGTCCTCGATCTGCTCCGGCGAGGTCTGGTCGGAGGGCAGTACTTCGTTGAGCTGGTCGAAGGTGACGAAGCCGCGCTTCTTCGCCTGCTTGATCATCTTCTTGACGGCGGCATCCGAGAGATCGAGCAACGGCGACGGCGCGTCGGCGGAATCCTTCTCGGGAGCGTCAGTGGTCTTGGCTTCTTTGTCCTTGTCCTTGACCGCTACCGTCTTCGCCTTGGTGGCCATTCTTGTCGCTCCTGAAACGCACGCCGCGCGCAAGGCTCGCTTGCGCGGAATTCGAATTGTCGATCGCGCCGGGCATGACACCCGCGCCGATCAGGTCAACGGTCCGACACGGAAAAGGTGGCGCACCTGCACCACCCTCTGCATCATCCTCGGGCCTGCCCTGCCGTGACCTGTCTGTGACGACCTGTCCACGATCTGGCCACCGTTTTGCCCCGGAGGCCGTTAATCTTCGATTAACCCTGTATTTGCGGGTAAATCCTCGTTTTGGCGAGTCTTTTTCGCGGAATCCGCAAAGTCCGCCGCCAACGCAATTCCTGCCCTGTCAGGCGCGGAACCGGCCGGAGGATTCCCCGAAGCCTTCGATCAGCGCCTCAATCCCGTCCGCCGCCGCGAGTCTTGCTTTGACATCCCGCAGCCAAGCGTTATTCGCCTCGGTGTTGTCGTGCCCGACCGCCTGCTCCGCGTCTTTCAACTCCCTAAGTAGGGCGTGGGATTGCCGATGCAAGGCAATGAGTTGCTGCCAGGTCGACAAAACATCCTCGCGCGCGGCACCGGCCTGCGCGCCCCACACATCGCGGGTGGTCAGAGCGCTTTCAACCCGTTGAATTTGCTCGGAATAATTGTTCTTTTGCAACCACGCCACGATCCGCGCACGCTCGGCCTCCGGATCCTCCGCCACGCCATAAGTGGCGAACGCCGCGATGATCCCGGCGCGCAATTTGATCGCTTCAGGATGCGCCAGCTCGAGGCTACCGATCTCCTCAAGGTGATCGTGCAACAGCCATGGATGGTTCAAGAGCGATTGCAGGATCAGCGCCTCGCGACGCGACAGCGCGCTGCGCTGGCCCCGGATCAAGGGCGAGTTGGCAAGTTGTGGGCTCGCGGCCTGATACGGCCCCCACCCCAGCGCGGCTGTGGATAGATTGGTCCGGCTGCCCGGCCGCGCAGCGGAACCCGCGCCGAAACCACCCCGGCCGGGAAAACGCCGGACTGATTCGCCGCGGAAGCCGCCCCGCGCCCCGCCGTAGCCGCCGGACGCAACAGCCTCGGGCGCGAACATCCGGCGCAGGCGCTCGGAAAAATCCTGCCGATAGTAGCGCCGCACGGTCTCGTCGCGGATGCCGTTGGTGAGGTCGTTCAGTTTCGCCTCCAGCGCCGCGCGGCGTTCAGGCGTTGCGAACGCACCGCCCTCGGTCGCGCGTGTCCAAACCATGTCGGCAAGCGGGCGCGCGCCGGCAAACACTTCGTCGAGCGCGGCACGGCCGCCGGTGCGCGCAAGATCGTCGGGATCTTGCCCTTCCGGCATCATCGCGAAACGCAGGCTCTTGCCGGGTTTGAGGTGAGGCAGCGCCAAGTCCGCCGCGCGCAACGCCGCGCGCTGGCCCGCGCCGTCGCCATCGAAACACAGCAGCGGCTCGTCGGCCATCTTCCACAACAGCGCGAGCTGGTTTTCGGTGAGCGCGGTCCCGAGCGGCGCCACGGCAGCGGCAAAGCCAGCGCCGACAAGCGCGATGACATCGACATAGCCTTCGGCGACGACGATTTGTGCACCGTCATGCGCCGCCTGCCGCGCCATCGCCTGATTGTAGAGGTTGTCGCCCTTGTGGAAGAGCGGCGTTTCCGGCGAGTTGAGATACTTGGCGGGCACGTCCTTTTCCAGCGCACGGCCGCCGAACGCGATGATGCGCCCCCGCGGATCGGTGATCGGAAACATCACGCGATCGCGGAAACGATCGTACGGCACCGGAATGTCGTCGCCCGCGATCAGCAAGCCCGCTTCCACCATGTCATCGACCGACACGCCCTGCGAACCCAGATGCTCCTTCAGTGCGAAACGCTCGCCCGGCGCATAACCCATGCGAAACTGCAATTGCGTCGCGGGCGAGATCGAACGGTCCGCGAGATAGCCACGTGCTTTCGCACCAACGCGCGAGGCCAAAGTCTCCGCGAAGAACTTCGAGGCCAACTCCATCACGTCATACAGCGTGCGGCGGCGCTGCTCGTGCCGCGCGGCATCCGGCGTCACCGCGGGCAGCGCAAGGCCTGCCATTCCCGCCAGACGCTCGACCGCCTCCGGAAAACCGACGCCTTCAGTTTCCATTACGAATTTAATGATGTCGCCGTTTTTACCGGACGAAAAATCGAACCATGATTCTTTCTCGTCATTGACGAAAAACGAAGCCGTCTTTTCCTTGTTGAACGGCGACAGCCCCTTCCACTCACGCCCCGCCTTGGTGAGTTTCACACGCTTGCCCACGACGTCCGAAACCGGAAGCCGGGCGCGTATCTCATCGAGAAATTGGGGCGTAAAACGCATCGAATTCCGGAAGCCTGAAGCCAACCTGCCATGAATATAGGACGCCGCAGGCTTTTCCCAAAACCGGATGTCCGCCACCGGCTTTGTCGCCGCTATTCACAGGCTTTTCACTGGCATGCCCCGCTCTAACAGCCTATCGAACGCGTCCTCCCGGCTCTTCTGAAAGCTTTTGATGAACAAGACCTCGGAAACGAGCGATCCCGGATTCTGGATTATCCTCTCGCTTGCCATCGCCTGCGGCGTCAATGTCGCCAATATTTACTACGCACAGCCTCTGATCGGCCCCATTAGCGAAGACTTTCATCTCGACATTGCCGCATCTGGCCTGATCGTGACGATGATCCAGATTGGCTACGTACTCGGCCTGATTTTTCTCGCGCCACTGGGGGATCTTCTCGAAAACAAGAGGCTGATCCTCACCGCGCTCGGCGCCGTCGTGGCCAGCCTTCTGATCTCATCGATTGCACCCAATGCATCGGTCTTCATCGCGGCCTCGCTCATACTTGGCGTAACTGCCACTGCAACGCAGATGATCCTTCCGGTCGCGGCGCACCTCGCGCCCGAGCACAAGCGCGGCCAGATCGTCGGCACGGTGATGAGCGGCCTATTGTTCGGCATCCTGCTGGCACGGCCCGTCTCGACGCTGGTCGCGGGCCTTATCGGCTGGCGCGGCGTTTATGCCGCTTCCGCCATCGCCATGCTGGTCGTGGTTGCGATGCTGTCATTCACACTGCCGCGCAGGCAGCCGGATCACATGCTTACCTATGGGAAGCTGCTCAGCTCAATGTGGTCGCTGCTGCGCGACACTCCCGAGTTGCAGCGCCGCACCGCCTATCAGGGCATGATGTATGGGGCGTTCTCGCTGTTCTGGACCGCTGCGCCGTTGATCCTGCTGCAACCACCGTTTTCATTAAGTCATATCGCACTTTCCCTTTTTCTTTTGAGTGGGGCGGCGGGCGCTTTCGTAGCTCCGGTCGCGGGCCGCCTCGCCGACAAGGGACATGGCGATGCGCTGACCATCGCGGCCATTGTCATGGTGGCCATCGGCTTTGTGTTGGTCTGGGTCAGCGGCTCGTCTCTGACGTTATGGGTTCTCGCGGGCATCATTCTCGACGCAGGAGTACAGATGAACATGCTGGCGGGACAACGCGCCATTTATTCGCTCGACGCAGAGATACGCAGTCGCGTCAATGCTCTTTATATCGCACTGTTCTTTCTTGGCGGCGCCATCGGGTCCGCGCTCAGCGGATGGGCGGTGAGCCATGGCGGCCATGCCAACGTGGCGATGATCGGCCTGTGCTTTCCTGCGATTACGCTTATACTGTTTTTGGGGGAACTATTCCGGCGCAAGCGCGCCTGAGGAGGGACCAATGCATTCGCCCGTTTCACATCCCCTGCTCGATGCTGACGAAATCCCGCCGGTTCGGGAAGACAATCCCGAGAGTTCGTCTCCTTTTCTCCTCACCTGCGATCATTACGGCAAACGCATTCCTGAGCGCCTTCGGCAACTTGGTCTCAACGCGAGCGATCTTGAGCGGCATATCGCCTGCGATATCGGAATTGCAGGCGTCGCCACGCGACTTGCGCAAGCAATCGGCGCGCATCTGATCGCGCAGCGATACTCGCGCCTCGTGATCGACTGCAACCGGCCGTTCGAAAGTCCAGGCTCCATCCCGCTCATCAGCGAGGCAACCCACATTCCCGGCAATGACGGCCTGGACTTCGATGATGTCGCCGCACGCAGGCGAGAGATTTTCACGCCGTATCATGCGCGCATCGCGCAAGTGCTCGACCAACGCGCCGAGAAAAAGCAGCCGACCATTCTGTTGTCGCTGCATTCGTTCACGCCGGTCTATGCCGGTGTCGCCCGCCCGTGGCATGTCGGCACGCTCTATCAGAACGGTCACGGCCTGCCGCCACTATTGCTCAAGCTATTGCGCGCGGAGGGCCATTTCATCGTCGGAGATAACGAGCCTTATGCGGTGAGCGATGCGACCGACTACACCATTCCCGTACACGGCGAACGGCGGAAGCTCATTAATTCCGGCCTCGAAATCCGGCAGGACCTGATCGCCGAGGAAGCAGGACAGATCGAATGGGCCGAGCGGCTGACGCGCATCGTTCACGAGATCGAAGGCCGCCTGCTGGCGCAGGGGCTGGTGAAGCGCTGACCGTTAAGCGAAAAACTAGCCCGTCAGCGCAGCCTTCACGAGACCGCTCGCTTTGCCGAAATCCATCTGCCCGGCGTACTTGGCCTTCAGCGCGCCGATCACCTTGCCCATGTCCTTCATGCCGGCCGCACCGGTGTCCTTGATGGTGGCGGCGATGGCAGCCTTCACTTCGTCGTCCGACATTTGTTTTGGAAGATAGGCGGAGATCACCGCGATTTCCTCACGCTCTTGCGCCGCGAGTTCCGCGCGGCCGCCCTTGTCGTAAAGCTCGACCGATTCCTGACGCTGCTTGATCATCTTCTGCAGCAGACCCAGGATGTCCTCGTCGGACAAAGGCGGCTTGCCCTGCCCGCGCGCCTCGATATCGGCGTTCTTGATCGCCGAATTCACCATCCGCAGCGTGGAGAGCTTCCGCTCCGCCTTGGCCTTCATCGCCTCTTTCACAGCGTTGCCGATGTCGTCGCGCAGCATGGTCAATCTCCCGGGGCATATAGGCGCCATCAAATTCGCGTTGGATTTACGGGGTTTTTCGCCCTCGGACAACCGCTCTCTGCATTGAACGCGGGGTGCGGGCGGCAAACATGAGGAAAGCGCATGGAAGGTGGCTCTTTGCCCTTTGACGCGCTGCGGCACCCGCGTTATGTCATGGGCTTATGACAACAAATGACAATTCCCCCGCCTGGCCGGACAGAAAACCGACCGCGCTGCTCGTGCTTGCCGATGGCACCGTGCTGGAGGGCTTCGGCCTCGGCGCGGAGGGCTCCGCCGTCGGTGAGGTCTGCTTCAACACCGCGATGACCGGCTACGAGGAGATCCTCACCGATCCTTCCTATGCCGGACAGCTCATCACCTTCACCTTCCCGCACATCGGCAATGTCGGCGCCAACGACGAAGACATCGAAACGGTGAACATGGCGGCGACGACGGGCGCGCGCGGCGCGATCCTGCGTGCCTCGATCACCGAACCGTCGAACTACCGCGCCTCCCGCCATCTCGACAACTGGCTCTCCGCGCGCGGCATCATCGGCCTCGCCGGGATCGACACCCGCGCGCTGACGGCGTTGATCCGCCAGAAGGGCATGCCGAACGCGGTGATCGCCCACAGCAAGAGCGGCACATTCGATCTCGCGGCCCTCAAGAAGGAAGCCGCCGCGTGGCCGGGGCTGGAGGGCATGGACCTCGTGCCGATGGTGACGAGCGCGCAGCGCTTCGACTGGGACGAGACCGACTGGCACTGGGGCAAGGGCTTCGGCCGTCAGGACAAGCCGGAATTCCATGTCGTCGCCATCGATTACGGCATCAAGCGCAACATCCTGCGCCTGCTCGCGGGCGAAGGCTGCAAGGTGACGGTCGTCACCGCGAAGACTCCCGCTGAAGACATTCTCGCGATGAAGCCCGATGGCATCTTTCTCTCCAACGGCCCCGGCGATCCGGCGGCGACCGGCGAATATGCCGTGCCGGTGATCAGGAAGATCATCGACAGCGGCGTGCCGACCTTCGGCATTTGTCTCGGGCACCAGATGCTCGGCCTCGCCGTCGGCGGCAAGACCGTGAAGATGCATCAGGGCCACCACGGCGCGAACCATCCGGTGATGGACCTCACCACCGGTAAGGTCGAGATCACCTCGATGAATCACGGCTTCGCGGTGGACAAGACCACGCTGCCATCGAGCGTCGAGCAGACCCACTATTCGCTGTTCGACAATTCCAATTGCGGCATCGCGCTGAAAGACAAGCCGGTGTTCTCGGTGCAGTACCACCCCGAAGCATCGCCCGGCCCGCGCGACTCGCACTACCTGTTCACGCGTTTCGCGGACCTGATGCGGGCCAAGAAGCGGGCTTAATCTCCTCACCCTCTCCCCTTGCGGGAGAGGGTGAAAAGATGGCGCTTTTGCTATTTCCCGGGCAACCTTACGCCTCGTTGCCGCCTTCCTGACGGGTGGCCTCGAACAGGAACCAGGTCCGGCGCTCCGCTTCATCGATGAAGTTTTCGAGGATGCTCGTGGTCGCGACGTCGCCGCCCTTGTCGGCGACCTCGTGCGCCTTGCGCATCTCCGCCGCCAGATGCTTGTTGTCGTTCATCAGCTCGCGCAGCATTTCGCGCGGCGGCACGTAATCCTCATCGTTGTCCTTGATGGACTGCAATTTAGCGATCTGGCCGATCGAGCGCAGCGTATTGCCGCCGAGCTTGCGGATGCGCTCGGCCAACTGATCGGTGGTGGCGAAAATCTGATCGGACTGCTCGTCCAGCATCAAATGATAATCGCGGAAATGCCGCCCGCTCATGTGCCAGTGAAAATTCTTGGTCTTGAGGTAAAGCGCGAAGACGTCGGCCAGCAGCGCATTCACCGCCGCCGCAATCTTGTCGACTGCTGCCTGTTGCAGATCGGTTGGGGTATCCAGCTCAGACACCACGGAGTTCTTGGTTTTGCTCACGACGGACCTTCCTGCTAGTAGGAGTGAGTTATGCGGCCGGGAAAAATCCCGCTCGACGACTATCAACTCACAATATAGGTGCCTGTTCCGGCCCCGGAACACCTGTCTGAAACCATCACCGGAAGTTCATGGCCTGGATCGATTTCTATGATTCCGCACCTTCTATTTATGTGAGCGATGCCCACCGGCAGGCTCATTTCGCTCTCATCGCCAAGGACATCGCCGGTTACATCTCCTCGCCCGAGGCAACCGTGCTGGACTATTCCTGTGGCGAGGCGCTATCGGCCGCGCGCGTCGCGGCGAAGTGCAAACGCCTGATCCTCGCCGAACCCGCGCCGAGCGTGCGCGAGCGTCTCGCGGAGCGGTTTGCCGCCATCCCCAATATCGAAGCGCGGTCGCTCGACGATCTGGCAGCACTGCCGGACGCCTCGCTCGATCTCGTCGTGATGATTTCGGTCGCCCAGTACATGACGCCCGGCGAACTCGATGCCGCCTTCGCGCAGATCCGCCGCCTTCTGAAGCCGGAAGGCCGCTTCGTGCTCGGCGACATCCTCGATCCCGATGTCGGCGCCGTGACCGATGCGGTCGCGCTTTTACGGTTCGCCGCGAAGAAGGGCTTCCTGATCGACGCCATCACCGGCGTCACCCGCATGGCGCTATCTGATTACCGCTCACTCCGAAGCAAACTCGGCCTGCGCTGCTACGGCACCGAGGACATGCTTCACAAACTCGGGGACGCGGGCTTCATCGCGGCGCTGGCGGCGAAGAACGTCGGCACCAATTCCGCCCGCAAGACCTTCATCGCAAGGCGCAAATAGCGCCGATCCGTCGTTTCACGACCTAATCGTGCCCCGCCCCGTTAACCCTGTTTCGCATCTCGCTGTGACAGGGTCATTCTGTCGCGTCTAGGATGTGCGTGGCCCGGTGGCGGAAACGTCTTACGCGGGAGCTGTGCAAAGCTTTTTATCCTGGTTCAAATCCAGGCCGGGCCTCCAATCTTCCTTCCCTCGACCGATGCCGTCCCTGCTTTTGGCAGCGACGGCCTGCGTGCCCCCCGCCCCGAAGGCGAGAGTCAGCGACCGCTGGAAAGCGCGGAAATTGGCTCCAAATGCCCCAAATTGACGGTTGATGGAGGCGTTTAAACCCTTCCACCACACCGGATTCTGGTCTAAAGACACCCCGCGCGCGAAAATCGCGCTCTTGGCTCAAGGGACGCGCGGCTGCGCGCCCTTTTTTTATGCCGACATTCCGGCCGGCCTTCCTGCCTGCGAGACTTAATGCCCAAACGTACAGACATCTCGACGATCCTCATCATCGGCGCTGGCCCCATCGTGATCGGCCAGGCCTGCGAATTCGACTATTCCGGCACCCAGGCGGTGAAGGCGCTGAAGGAAGAGGGCTACCGGGTCGTTCTGGTGAACTCCAATCCGGCGACCATCATGACCGACCCGGATCTGGCAGATGCCACCTACATCGAGCCGATCACGCCGGAAATCGTCGCCAGGATCATCGAGAAGGAACGCCACGTGAAGCCCGGCGGCTTTGCGCTGCTGCCAACCATGGGCGGTCAGACCGCGCTGAACTGCGCGCTCAGCTTGCGCAAGCAGGGCACGCTCGACAAATTCGACGTCGAGATGATCGGCGCGACCGCCGACGCCATCGACAAGGCCGAGGATCGCGGACGCTTCCGCGAGGCCATGGACAAGATCGGCCTCGAATCGCCCCGCTCGATCCAGACCAAGACGCTGCCCGACGCGCTGCGCGCGCTGGAAGAGATCGGCCTGCCCGCGATCATCCGCCCCTCCTTCACCATGGGCGGCACCGGCGGCGGCATCGCCTACACCAAGGCCGAATTCATCGAGATCGTCGAGCGCGGCATCGACGCCTCGCCCACCAACGAAGTGCTGATCGAGGAATCGGTGCTCGGGTGGAAGGAATTCGAGATGGAGGTTGTCCGCGACAAGAAGGACAACTGCATCATCGTCTGCTCGATCGAGAATCTCGATCCGATGGGCGTGCACACCGGCGACTCGATCACCGTCGCACCGGCGCTGACGCTGACCGACAAGGAATATCAGATCATGCGCGACGCCTCGCTGGCGGTGTTGCGCGAGATCGGCGTCGAGACCGGCGGCTCCAACGTGCAGTTCGGCGTCAACCCCGCCGACGGCCGCATGGTCGTGATCGAAATGAACCCGCGCGTGTCGCGCTCCTCCGCATTGGCCTCGAAAGCCACCGGCTTTCCGATCGCGAAGGTCGCAGCCAAACTCGCGGTCGGCTACACGCTGGACGAGATTGCCAACGACATCACCGGCGGCGCGACCCCGGCCTCGTTCGAGCCGACCATCGACTACGTCATTACGAAAATTCCGCGCTTCGCGTTCGAGAAATTCCCCGGCGCATCGACCACGCTGACCACCTCGATGAAGTCGGTCGGCGAAGTGATGGCGATCGGCCGCACCTTCCAGGAGTCCTTGCAGAAGGCGCTGCGCGGGCTTGAGACCGGATTAACCGGCCTCGACGAAATCGAGATCGACGGCCTCGGTCAGGACGACGACAAGAACGCGATCCGCGCCGCGCTTGGCACGCCGACGCCGAACCGCATCTTGCAGGTGGCGCAGGCAATGCGGCTCGGCTGGACGGACGAGGAGATCTTCAACTCCTGCAAGATCGACCCGTGGTTCCTCGCGCAGATGCGCGGTATCGTCGAGACCGAGCAGAAGGTGCGCGATCACGGCCTGCCGCAGAATGAATTTGCGATGCGCTCGCTGAAGGCCATGGGCTTCTCCGACGCCCGTCTCGCGGTCCTCGCCAACTCCACCGAAGCCGAGGTCAAGGCGGCGCGGCGCGCGCTCGGCGTGCGCCCTGCCTTCAAGCGCATCGATACCTGCGCGGCCGAATTCGCCTCGCCGACCGCCTACATGTATTCGACCTACGAGGCGCCGTTCGCGGGCAAGGTCGCGGATGAGAGCGACCCCTCCGACAAGAACAAGGTCGTGATCCTCGGCGGCGGACCGAACAGAATCGGTCAGGGCATCGAGTTCGACTATTGCTGCTGTCACGCCTGCTTCGCGCTGCATGACGCGGGCTATGAGACCATCATGGTCAACTGCAATCCGGAGACGGTCTCGACCGACTACGACACCGCGGACCGCCTCTACTTCGAGCCGCTGACCGCCGAAGACGTGCTGGAGATCATCGACACCGAACGCAGCAACGGCACGCTGCACGGCGTCATCGTGCAATTCGGCGGCCAGACCCCGCTCAAGCTCGCGCGTGCGCTGGAGGATGCGAACGTGCCGATCCTCGGCACCTCGCCGGATGCCATCGATCTCGCCGAGGACCGCGACCGCTTCAAGCGCGTGCTCGACAAATTGCGGCTGAAACAGCCGAAGAACGGCATCGCCTATTCGGTTGAGCAGGCGCGGCTTGTGGCGGCCGAACTCGGCCTACCGCTGGTGGTGCGTCCCTCTTACGTACTCGGCGGCCGCGCGATGCAGATCATCCGCGAAGAGTCGCAACTCGGTGATTATCTGCTCGGCACGCTGCCCGAACTCGTGCCCGCCGACGTCAAGGCGCGCTATCCGAACGACAAGACCGGCCAGATCAACACCGTGCTCGGCAAGAACCCGCTGCTGTTCGACCGTTATCTGTCGGACGCCACCGAAGTCGATGTCGATTGCCTGTGCGACGGCAAGGATACGTTCGTCGTCGGCATCATGGAGCACATCGAGGAAGCCGGCATTCACTCGGGCGACTCGGCCTGCTCGCTGCCGCCGCATTCGCTCGATGCCGCGACCATCGCCGAACTCGAACGCCAGACCCGCGAACTCGCGCTCGGCCTCGATGTCGTTGGCCTGATGAACGTGCAGTACGCCATCAAGGACGGCGAGATTTACGTCCTCGAGGTCAATCCGCGCGCCTCGCGCACGGTGCCGTTCGTTGCCAAGGTCGTGGGCCTGCCGGTCGCCAAGATCGCCGCGCGCGTGATGGCGGGCGAGAAGCTCGCCACCTTCAAGCTGAAGCCATCGAGGCTCGACCATGTCGGCGTCAAGGAATCGGTGTTCCCGTTCGCGCGCTTCCCCGGCGTCGATACCGTTCTTGGCCCGGAAATGAAATCGACCGGCGAGGTGATGGGCATCGACCGCTCGTTCCCGATCGCCTTCGCCAAAAGCCAGTTGGGGGGCGGCACCCGCGTGCCGCGCACCGGTGTGGTGTTCATCTCGGTGCGCGAAAGCGACAAGGAGCGTATCCTGGAGCCCGCTCGCATCCTGACGAAACTGGGTTTCAAGGTGATCGCGACCTCCGGCACACAGCGTTACCTCGCCGATCACGGCGTCGCCGCCGACAAGGTCAACAAGGTGCTGGAAGGCCGCCCGCATATCGTGGACGCCATCACCAATGGCGAGGTGCAACTGGTGTTCAACACCACGGAAGGCCCGCAGGCGCTGGCGGACAGCCGATCTCTGCGTCGCGCTGCCCTCTTGCATAAAGTGCCCTACTACACCACACTTTCAGGTGCCGTGGCGGCCACGCAGGGCATCCGCGCCTATCTGGGCGGAGACCTCGAGGTCCGCACCTTGCAGGGCTATTTTTCCGATCTTTGAGGTCTGACGCCGCCTCCGGGCGGATCGCCAGAACTGCGCCGGAACCAGTGTCTCCCGTGCAAGTTCTTTTCAGTTCGGCCGGAAACGGCCCAGCAGACAGTTTTTCAGGTTCGGTTTGAGCCGGACATGAATCGAGGAATAGACGACATGGTTGAGAAGCTTCCAATCACCGCCGCCGGTATTACGGCTCTCGAAGACGAACTGAAGCAGCGCCAGTCGGTGGAGCGCCCGCGCATCATCGAGGCGATCGCGGAAGCCCGCTCGCATGGCGATCTGTCCGAGAACGCCGAATATCACGCGGCGAAGGAAGCGCAGTCGCATAACGAGGGCCGCATCGCCGAGCTGGAGGACAAGCTCGCGCGCGCCGACATCATCGACGTGTCGAAACTGTCGGGCGATACCATCAAGTTCGGCGCGACCGTGACGCTGATCGACGAGGACACCGAGAAGAAGGTCGTCTACCAGATCGTCGGCGAGACCGAGGCCGACGCCAAGAAGGGTCGCATCTCGATCACCTCTCCGCTCGCGCGCGCGCTGATCGGCAAGAAGAAGGGCACCTCCGTCGAGGTCGTCGCTCCCGGCGGCGCCAAGGCCTACGAGGTCGCGAAGGTGGACTGGAAGTAATTTCGCGCGACTATGGATTTATCTGACGAATGGCCGGATGCTTGTCCGGCCATTTTTGTTGGCAGAGGGCGAGGCGACATGCAGCGTTTTCATGGAGCGATGCTGGCGTTGATCGTCCTGTTCGGGGCAACCGACGCGAACGCCAACGATCTGCTGCCGTTGCCGCCGGACGGGCCTGCGCAAACGCAATCGTCCGAGCCGCAAGAAACATCGGTTCATACGGGGCCGCCGCAATGCCTGCGCTGGACCGATGGTTGCGTGAGTTGCACGCGCGCCAGCGTCGAGGACAAACCGGTCTGCTCAAACATTGGTCCCGCCTGCCAGCCCACGGAGATCCGTTGCATTCAGGACGAACCGCAGCCCGGCAAAAGTAACGACAAAACCCCGTAGGCCCGCCAATATGCCGCAGGCATCACGTGCCTCGCACATATTTTTGTTCGGCGACGGCTTGGTCCCGAATCGCGCCATGCGATACGATCAAGCATCGTCATCTTCACAAAGGGGGACATATGAGCATCGACCGCGCACTCGCACCCTGGCAGCCGCAGGTTCTCAGCGTCCTGCGCTTCATCGCCGGACTTGAAATCCTTCAGCACGGAACGGCGAAGATTTTGCATTTTCCGACGGTGGGGCAGTTCGCCAATGTCCAGATCGGATCGCTGATGGGCATCGGCGGCCTGATCGAACTGATCGGCGGCACGCTGATGGTGATCGGGCTGTTCACGCGCCCCGCCGCCTTCATCCTCTGCGGCTTCACGGCGGTGGCCTATTTCATGGTCCACGCCTCCAAGAGCTTCTTCCCGGTTTTGAACGGCGGCGAACTCGCGGTGCTCTATTGCTTCGTGTACCTGTACATCTTCGCCGCCGGCCCCGGCCCGTGGAGCGTGGACGCCGCGCGTGGCAGGGCCTGACCGCCTTACGGCCTGATAAAGAAGATCACAGTCAAAGCCGCGCCGATGGCCACCACCACGGCGCGGACTATTTTATCCGGCAGCATTCGCGCCCAGCCGACGCCGCAATAGCCCCCGATCGAGGCCGCGATCATCGTCACGATCGCATGCGGCCAGTGTACCAGCCCGCCGAAAATCAAGAGCACCGCCGCCACCGCCTGAATGAGAAAGGCGATGGTGATGCGGATCGCATTGGCCTTGTGATAGTCGCCGCCCTCGAGAATGAGCAGCGCCGCGAGGATGACGAATCCGATGCCCGCGCCGAAGAAGCCGCCATAGATCGACACCACCACCATCAGCAAGTAGGCCGCGATGCGCACGCCGGTCTCCGCGCGCACCGACCACGGCTCGACAAACCTCCGGATCGGCCCGCTGAAGGCGAACAGCAGCGTCGCGAATAACAACAGCCACGGCACCAGCGGCCTGAAGCCCGCATTGCCGAGCCAGATCAGGAGCCATGCCCCGACCGCGCCGCCGATCACGCCGATCACCGCGAACGGAATGAACTCGCGCCAGTGCGATTTCACCTCGTTGCGGTAGGCCGCGACGGTCGCGAGGTTGGACGGCGTGATCGCCACCGCGCTGGTGGCGTTGGCTTCCAGCGCATTCAGCCCGCAGGCAATCATCGCCGCGAAGGACAGGAACGTGCCGCCGCCGGCGATGGAGTTGACGATACCGGCGAGAAAGCCTCCTCCGGCGAGCAGCAGAAAATCCGTAGCGCTCATGTGCGCATTCAGACTTTCAATTCCAGCGGCACGGCGGGCGCGTATTTGGAATTGTGCAGCACCAGCGAGGTGCGCACGTTCTGCACATGCGGCGCGGCGGTAAGGTGCGTCACGAAATCCTGAAAGGCCGCCATGTCGGAGGCGACGCATTTGAGGATGAAATCGGTCTCGCCCGACAGCATCCAGCATTCGCGCACGATCGGCTGGGCGTTCACGAACGCCTCGAACGCGCGCAGATCCGCGTCGGCCTGGCTCGACAGATGTACGGCGGCGAACACCGTGACGTCGAAGCCCAGCGCCTTGGGATCAAGCAGCCCGCGATAACCGTTGATGTAGCCTTCGTCTTCCAGCGCCCGGACACGCCGCAGGCAGGGCGGCGGCGAGATGCCGACGCGCTTGGCCAGTTCCACATTGGTGATGCGCCCGTCCTCCTGCAATTCGTGCAGGATCTTGAGGTCGATGGCGTCGAGTTGTTTGGTCACGGGCTCCCCGGCTCCTGTTCGCGGCGCAACAATTCGAGCTTGTAGCGGGCTCTCCGCCGTTGCGCAATTTTATTGCGCGGGTTCTAAGACCTGCTGGCTTGGGGAAAATTGCCGACGGGGGGTTGCAAATCTTGCATAGCTCGCAGGAAAGCCTACATTGTCCCGACCAGACTATAAGCGCCGCGGTGGTGGCAAATTCTCTCTGATTTTCACCGATTTGCCACCGGTTTGCCAAAGGGCGCTTCGTCCTCAAGGTCAAATCGAAGGGTCATCCCATGGCCGGTCCACTCCACGCCAAAGTCGTCATCATCGGGTCCGGCCCGGCAGGTTACACCGCAGCAATTTATGCTGCGCGTGCGATGCTCGAGCCTGTCCTGATCCAGGGCATCCAGCCCGGCGGCCAGCTCACCATCACCACCGACGTGGAAAACTATCCGGGCTTCTCCGACGTCATCCAGGGTCCCTGGCTGATGACGGAGATGGAAAAGCAGGCGACCCATGTCGGCGCGAAGATCGTGACCGACCACGTCAACAAGCTCGAGCTTGGGCAGTCGCCGTTCCGCATCACCTGCGATTCCGGCGACGTCTATCTCGCGGAAGCCGTGATCCTCGCAACCGGCGCACAGGCGCGCTGGCTCAGCATTCCCTCCGAGGAGACCTTCAAGGGCTTCGGCGTCTCGGCCTGCGCCACCTGCGACGGCTTCTTTTACCGCAACAAGGAGGTCATCGTGGTCGGCGGCGGCAACACCGCCGTCGAGGAAGCGCTGTTCCTGACCAACTTCGCCTCCTCGGTGACGCTGGTTCATCGCCGCGACAGCCTGCGCGCCGAACGCATCTTGCAGGACCGCCTGTTCAAGCACCCCAAGATCAAGGTGGTGTGGGACAGCGAAATCGCGGAGATCGCGGGCGAACAGAACCCCTGCAAGGTCACGCATGTGCGCCTGCGCAACCTCAAGACCGGCGCAATCACCGAACAGGCCGCCGATGGCGTGTTCATCGCGATCGGGCACGCGCCCGCGACCGAACTCGTGCAGGGTCAGCTCAAGCTGAAGCCCTCGGGCTATATCGAGATCGCCCCGCATTCCACCGCGACCTCCGTGCCCGGCGTGTTCGCCGCCGGAGACGTCGCCGATGAACATTACCGGCAGGCCGTGACGGCCGCCGGCATGGGCTGTATGGCCGCGCTCGAAACCGAACGCTTCCTCGCCGCCCGTGCGAGCGAACGCGCCGCAGCGGAGTAATCATGGCCCGATCTCACGACGGACTGACCGATATGGACTGGGACAAGCTGAAGGTGTTCCACGCCGCGGCCGAGGCCGGTAGTTTCACCCATGCGGGCGAGCAGCTCGGGCTGTCGCAATCGGCGGTCTCGCGCCAGGTTAGCGCGCTGGAGCAGGAATTGTCGGTGTCGCTGTTTCACCGCCATGCCCGCGGCCTGATCCTCACCGAACAGGGCGACCTTTTGTTCCGCACCGCGCATGATGTCTTCATGCAGTTACAGGCGGCGCGCGCGAAATTGACCGACAGCCGCGAGCGGCCGAGCGGGGAACTGAAGGTGACGACCTCGCCCGGTCTCGGCATCAACTGGCTGGTACCGCGGCTGACCGAATTCACCTCGCTCTATCCGGAAATCCGGCTGGCCCTGACGCTGACCGACGAGGAACTCGACCTCTCGATGCGCGAAGCCGACGTCGCGCTGCGCACCCGCAAGCCGACGCAGCCCGATCTCATTCAGCGGAAATTGTTTTCAATCGGCTTCCATGCCTACTGCTCGCCGGACTACGCCAAGAAATTCGGCACGCCGCGCACGCTGGAGGAACTCGACAATCACCGCTTGATCGTGCTCAACGCGCAGAACCTGCCGCCGCACCTACAGAACAGGAACTGGCTGATCGAGGCCGGGCGTAACGGCGCTGGGCCGCGCGAGCCGTTCTTCAAGGTCAATAACGTGCTTGGCCTGGTTCGCGCCTGCCAGCAGGGCATCGGCATTGCCGCGCTGCCGGATTACCTCATCGACGAGGCCAACCGGCTGCTGCAACTGTTCGGTGAGGACGATTCGATTCAACTCGATGCGTATTTCGTCTATCCCGAAGAGTTGAAGTCGGTGGCGCGCGTCCAGGTATTCCGCGATTTCATCGTCAGCAAGGCGCAGCGCTGGCCGTCATAGCCAGAGATGTATGCAAAATGTCGCACGCAAGAATGTCGCACGCATCTTGCGCATGACTGACATTCCAAACCCGCTGTTGCGATACATCGCCGCTCGATACGATACTCTTTTCATCCGATGCGGTGGTCTGCTTCCTGTCCCCTCCTCCTGCGGACCCTTGCACCGGAATCTTTCAAGCCGTGAAAGCGGAAGGAAAGATGATCGTATCGGCCTCTCAAGGCTGTCGACTAACAAGCCGGGCTTTTAGCCCGGCTTTTTTCGTTTCAGGTATTCCGTTCGCCCCGCCTTCACCATGGCGTAAGTCGCGTCACGCGGAGAGCTGCAGCCGCGCCAGCCGCAGGGCGTTTCCGATCACGCTCACCGATGACAGCGCCATGGCCGCGGCGCCAATCGCGGGTGACAGCAGCAGGCCGAAAGCCGGATACAAAATACCAGCCGCGATCGGCACGCCCGCCGCATTATAGAGGAAGGCGAACGCCAGATTCTGGCGGATGTTGCGCATCGTCGCCACCGACAACGCCCGCGCTTGCACGAGGCCCATCAGGTCGCCGCGCAGCAGCGTGATGCCCGCGCTCTCGATTGCCGCATCGGTACCACCGCCCATCGCGATGCCGACATCGGCGGCCGCCAGCGCGGGCGCGTCATTGACACCATCGCCGACCATCGCGACGCGGCGGCCCTGCTTCTGCAACCGCTGCACCGCTTCGCTCTTGTGTTCGGGCAGCACATCGGCCTCGACCTCGGTGATGCCGAGTTGCGCTGCGACCGCGCGCGCGGTGGCGATGTTGTCGCCCGTCAGCATCACGATCTTCAGCCCCGCAGCCCGCAACCTGTCGAGCGCGGGCCGCGCGCTGTCCTTGATCGGGTCGGCGATGGCGATGATGCCGCGCACGACGCCATCGACGGCGGCATAGATCGCCGTCGCGCCCTGTTCGCGCTGCTTCCGCGCGGCGTCATCGAGCATTGAAGTGTCGAGCTTCATGTCCCGCATCAGCGCCGCGTTGCCGAGCGCGACGGTCTTGCCTTCGACACGGCCGCTCGCGCCCTTGCCGGCGGGCGAGTCGAAATCCTCGACCTTGCCGCGCGCCAGTTGCCGCCGCTCCGCCGCCGCGACGATGGCCGTAGCCAGCGGATGCTCGCTGGCCTGTTCGACACTGGCCGCGAGACGCAGCAGTTCGTTCTGGCTGAAATTCTCCGTAGTCTCGATCGCGACGACATCCGGCTTGCCTTGCGTCAGCGTGCCGGTCTTGTCGATCACGAAGGTGTCGATTTTCTCCATGCGCTCCAGCGCATCGGCATCGCGCACCAGAATGCCGGAGCGCGCGCCGCGCCCGATGCCGACCATGATCGACATCGGCGTGGCGAGGCCGAGCGCGCAAGGACAGGCGATGATCAGCACCGTCACAGCGGCGAGAAGCGCGAAGGAGTAACGCGGCTCGGGGCCGAACATCGCCCACGCCGCAAAAGCGAGCACCGCCGCCGTCACCACGGCGGGCACGAACCAGCCCGCGACATAATCCGCCAGCCGCTGCACCGGCGCGCGCGAGCGCTGCGCCTTGGCGACGAGATCGACGATGCGCGACAGCACGGTGTCGCGCCCGACCTTGTCGGCGACCATCACAAGTCCGCCGCTCTGGTTCAGCGTGCCGCCGATCAGTTGCGCGCCATCGCTCTTGGTCACGGGCATCGATTCGCCGGTCACCATCGATTCATCGACGGCGGAGCGGCCCTCTTTCACCGTACCGTCCACCGGCACCGTCTCGCCGGGGCGCACCCGCAACAGGTCACCGACCGCGACCATATCGAGCGCGATGTCTTCCTCGGCTCCATCCTTGATGCGGCGCGCAATTTTTGGGGCGAGCGACAGCAGCGCGCGGATCGCGCCGGAGGTCTTCTCGCGGGCGCGCAATTCCAGCACCTGCCCGAGCAGCACCAGCGTCACGATCACCATCGCGGATTCAAAATACACCGCGACGCCGCCATGCATGTCGCGGAATGCTTCCGGGAATGCCTGCGGCACAAGCACCGCCGCGACGCTGTAGAGATAGGCGATGCCGGTGCCCATCGCGATCAGCGTGAACATGTTCAAATTCCACGTCACGACCGAACGCCAGCCGCGCACGAAGAACGGCGCGCCCGCCCACAGCACCACAGGGGTTGCGAGCGCCAGCGACAGCCAGTTCGCCACTGACGGCGGCACCAGATGCCGCCCGAACAAATGTCCGCCCATCTCGATCACGAACACCGGCACGGTGAGAGCGAGCGCGATCCAGAAACGGCGGCGCATGTCGATCAGTTCGGGATCGGGCTTGTCGTCGAGCGAAACGGTTTCCGGCTCCAGCGCCATGCCGCATTTCGGGCAGGTGCCGGGGCCGATCTGACGCACCTCGAGATGCATCGGGCAGGTGTAGATCGTGCCGGGCGCGGCTTCCGGCTCGGGTTGTTTCGGCGCAAGGAATTTTTCCGGGTCCGCCTTAAAACGGTCGTGGCAGCGCTGGCCGCAGAACACGTATTCGGTGCCCTTGTAGGCAAAGCGTCCGCCCTTCGGGGTACGCGGATCGACCTTCATGCCGCAGACCGGATCGATCGCGACCGGCGCTTCGTCCGTGGCCGCCCCGTGGCAACAGGAGCCGTGCGCCTGATGGGAATGCGCGGCAGGCGGGAGCGCTTTCACGTCGTGAGCGCCGGAGCCGTGACCGCCACAGCAGCTTGATGTCTTGCCCGCTTCGCCACTCATCGCACCCGCCTTGATCTTGATACCCCTATGGGGTATATGAACCAGATGAGAGACGAGATCAAGTCATCCTGCCGGAAACGGCTGAAACGCATCGAGGGTCAGGTGCGCGGCCTCATCGAGATGATCGAGGCCGACCGTTACTGCATCGACGTCGTGACGCAGATCGCCGCCGCGCGCGCCGCCTTGCGCCGTGTCGAGGAGGAAATCCTGCGCGATCACGTCGCGCATTGCGTGGAGCATGCGATCCGCTCGGGCGACAAGGCCGACCAGCGCAAGAAGATTGCCGAACTGATGGACGTGGTCAGCCGCGCCGACCGCTGAGCCGTGATCAAGCCGCCAGGCGTGAGAAGCGGCACCGATCGCGTCGAAGATTACGCAATCCGGACCCGCGCCGCCCGCCCGCATGGAGACACTCAACCGATTTTCCTGACCTCGTCAGCCGCGGAGGGCTTATGTCTCTTGATTAATATAGGGTACCCCCCTATGCTAAAGGCATGTCTCACACCGTCAAAAACAAATCCAGACTTCTGGGCCGCGTCAGACGCATCAAGGGCCAGCTTGAAGCCGTGGAGCGGGCGCTGGAAGCCGAAATCGGATGTGCCGATGTCCTGATGCTGGTCGCTTCCGTGCGCGGCGCGGTGACCGGCCTCACGTCGGAACTGCTCGAAGACCACATCCGCCACCACGTCGTCGATCCCGCCCACGAGAAGGACCCGGAAAAGGCCAAAGGCGCGGCCGATCTGATTGATGTCGTGCGAACCTACCTGAAATGACCCGATGACCGATTTCGCAAATCTGCTGCAACAAGGCTCCGCGCACGCCTGGCTGTTCGTGCCGAGCGCGATCCTGCTGGGCGCGCTTCACGGCCTCGAGCCCGGCCATTCGAAGACGATGATGGCGGCCTTCATTGTCGCGATCCGGGGCACCGTATTTCAGGCCATCCTGCTCGGACTGTCGGCCGCGATCTCTCACACGGCGATCGTCTGGATTGTGGCCGCGGCTGGCTTGTACTTCGGGCGCGAATGGGGCGGCGAACAGAGCGAGGGTTACTTCCAGCTCGGCTCGGCGGTCATCATCGTCGGCGTCGCCATCTGGATGGCGTGGCGAACATGGCGTGACAGCCATTCGGATCACGATCATCACCATCATCACGACGCGCCCCAGCGGATCGAGATGGGTCGGTCTACTCTCACCCTTCAGATATTCGAGGACGGCGCGCCACCGCGCTGGCGGATTGCAGCGGAACGCGGCGATCTGCCCGATGCGGAAAGCATCAGCCTCGAAACCGTGCGACCAGACGGCGCGCGGCAATCCTTTCGCCTCACGCGAAGCGGCAACATTCTCGAGAGTCTCGAAGAAATTCCCGAGCCGCATGCGTTTCAGGCAAACCTCAAGCTGGCGGGGCATCCCTCAGCATTCGAACTTGTCTTCGAAGAACATGACCATTCACACATGGACCTCGGCGATGAAGACGATGCGCACGCCCGTGCCCATGCCGCCGATATCCGCAACCGTTTCGCCGGACGAACCGTCACCACATGGCAGATCGTGCTATTCGGCCTCACCGGCGGCCTGATCCCCTGCCCCGCAGCGATCACGGTTCTCCTGCTCTGCATTCAGCTCAAGCAGTTAAGCCTCGGCTTCGTGCTTGTGCTGTGTTTCGGCATCGGCCTTGCGCTGACCATGGTCTCGGCGGGCGTTCTCGCGGCGCTGAGCATACGGCATATCGAAAAACGCTGGTCGGGGTTCAGCCGCTTTGCCCACAACGCGCCGTATGCGTCAGTCGTTCTGATTTTGATCGTGGGTCTGTACACCGGATGGCTTGGATGGAATTCGATCTGACCGCAATGGCAAGCGCTGAGCCAATTCCCGGCACGCCTGATTAAGCGTGCGAAGCGGTCCCGATCGCGTCGAAGATCACGCAATCCGGGCCCGCACCATCGGGGCAATTCGCATCACACGAACGCACCATCGATGCGAGCGACTTTTCCAGCGCGGCCAACTCCGAAAGCCGCCCCCGCACCTTTTCCAGATGCATGCCCGCGAGGTCGCGCGCATCCGAACAGGACGAACGATTGTCCTGCATGGTCGCTAGCAGAGAGCGGATGTCATCCAGCGACAGATCGAACGCGCGGCACCGGCGCACGAATGTGAGCCGGCTGACATCCTCGTAATCATAGGTGCGCTGTCCGCCGCTTAATCTCATCGCGGAGCGCAACAGACCGATCTCTTCGTAATACCGGATGGTGGCGACGGTCGTCTCCGTCCTCCGGGCCAGTTCTCCAATCCGCATCGGCGTGTCCATTTCGGGCTTGAACCTCAAGTTACTTGAGGGGCTACAGCCGGGACATTCACGACCTCGACTGGAGCTTCACATGCACGTTATCGAACAGACGTCCACCTGCACCACCGCCTGCACGCCTGCAACCGACACCACGCCCGGCTGCGGTTGCGCGCCCAGATCCTCACTGAATTCGAAACTGACCGGCGCGGCCGCGACCTCCGCGATGTCCGCTGTCGCCTGCACGTCCTGCTGCGTGCTGCCGCTGGTACTGCCCGCCGTGGTGATGGCGAATATCGGCGGCGCCATCGCCGTTCTCGATCATGCCCATATCTGGATGACACGGCTTGCGATGCTTGTGCTGGCCCTCGCGTGGGGCGTGACGATCCGTCAGGCCGTCAAGAACAGGACATGGCCGGCGCGGACAGCCATCGCCCTGCTCGTCGCCTCGACAGTTCTCACCACGACGGCGGCGTCGTGGAAATGGATCGAACCGGCCGCCTTCCAGATGCTCGGCATCGTCAAGAAGCAAAAGGCACAGGTCGATGCGGGGAAGTACCTGCTTCGGGTAGATGACGCCGGGCGTATGGTGTAGATCGCTCGGCATCCAAGGAGGCGCGATGAGAACCACCCTCGCCTATGCCGGCGCTGCATTCATGGAGATCGCGGGATGCTTCGCCTTCTGGGCGTGGCTGCGCCTCGGCAAGTCCGCCTTGCTGGTGATCCCCGGAATCGCGGCGCTGATCCTGTTCGCCTATCTCCTCACGCTGGTGGAGAGTGAGGCGGCGGGCCGCACCTTCGCGGCCTATGGCGGCGTCTACATCCTCGCGTCGGTGGCGTGGCTCTGGCTGGCGGAAGGGATGCAGCCGGATAAATGGGACCTGTCGGGCGCGGCGATCTGCCTGATCGGGGCCGCAATCATCATCGCCGGACCGCGTTGACCGATCCGATTTACTCGCAAAAGGATAGCTGGAAGGGGCGATGGTACAGTTGGGTGGGATCGAACCACCGACCTCCGGATCCACAATCCGGCGCTCTAACCAGCTGAGCTACAACTGCATCCTTCGTCGCGCCCCGAGGGCTGCGAACGCGCGGAAACTAGGGGCACCGCCCGGCTTTGGCAAGACCGGACAAGCCATTCTGCAACAAGAGATTCTATCAGAATGGCGGCCCTACCGGACAGGCGGAATCCTGCCTTTTGCCAATGCAAATACGAAAACGGCCGGGCAAGCCCGGCCGTTGATGGATCAATTTCTAAAATCGCTCAGGCGACGTTCTGGAACGCCTTGGTGACGCTGGCCTTGAGCGGCTCGACGGTCTCGGTTGCGACCTTCTGGCCAAGCTCGGCGATTTCCTTCGACTGCGCGGTGAGCGCCTCGAACTGCTTGCGCGCATGGGAGCTGACGAGCTCGGCCGCTTCCGCCAGCGAGCCGACGCCGACCAGCGAGTGGGCAAAGTCGAACGATGAAGTCACATTGGTCTGAGCGATCTCGACGAGCTTGGCTGTGAAGCCGCTCGCGCCCTTGGCAGCCGACGCATAGGCCGCTTCCAGCGCCTCATTGTTGCTTTCGGCGGCAGCCTTCAGCTTCTGATAGCCGTCGCGGGCCTGATTGACGCCGTTCTCGGCGAACGCACGGAACTGCTCGGGAATCTGGAACGGGGTGGTGGTGAAAAAGCCCTGGGTGCTCATATTGGTATGTCCTCAGCCTGAGAGATTGAGGCCACGCGCAGCCCGGCACTTGACCGGCCACCAGCCTCTGACCATCCCAATATAGGCGATGTTTTGTGCAATGCAATATTTTTATTGCATTGCGTTAAATTCGTTTTAAGCCGCTGATTTAACGTGGCTTTGCGCTATCCATCGCCGCCTTGGTGACGGCCTGCCCCATTTCCGAGGCCTGCTCGGCCAGCGCCTTCATCTGCGCCTGCACGTATTCGGAATGCAGCCGCATGATCTCGGTCAGGTCCGAGGCGTGTACGAGCTGCTGGGCGTAAGTCAGCGACGACTGGACGTTCTTTTCCGCAAACGAAATCGCCTTGGCCGTAATGTCCTTGGCGTTGGCGCGCGCCGCCTCGCCCGTCCCCGTCAGGGTGCTGGCGGTCTGATGGGCCTGCCCGAGGAAGCTCTCGAACGCCTTGCGAGCCTGATCGAAGCTCGCTTCCGCCATCGAACGCATTTCCTGGGGAATCTCGAAACGATTGTTGTCAGCCATGGCGTCGCTCCTGTTCGTTCCGGCTACTTGCCAGCCTCGTGAAGACCAACGGATGGCAGAGCCAAGCGGTTCCTGCATCATGACAGCGCGGCGTGACAGCCATCCGACCGGTATCGTGCCGCGCGCGAAATTTTTTGCAATCGCCTGAGGCATTGTCGCGGGAGATTTCCTGATACCAGTTAACGTTATCGGCGGTTTGGGCCGCAGCCTCCCCGCCCCCGGTGGACTCATCCGCCGTCCCATTGATAATCAGCCTGTAAGGCTCACACCGATCAGCCGAATTTCTTTTTGGAGCAGGATTTCAAGCGTTGCCCAGAGCCGAGTTTTCCTTGCAGGCCATCCGCAACAACCGGCTCTCGACATTTTGTCTGAGCGCCGCGCCCGCCTGGGTCTGGTCCGAGGCAGGCCATCGCCTACTCTGGGCCAATGCGGCAGGCCGCGCGTTCTTCCGCGCATCGGATGACGATGCGCTGCTCGCCCGCACGTTCGGGCCCGCCGATCCCTATCGCCGGCAGGTGAAGCAACTGGCCTCCATCCTCGCGCCGTCCGGCGCGTTGCGGCTGGAGCGGCTGCGCGGATTCGGCGCACATCTCGGCGGCCTGATGACGTGCGGCTGCTCCAGGATTTCACTCGACGGCGAGAGCGGCATTCTCATCGCCGCCGCACAGCCGGGTGGGCGGGTGCAGCCCTTCGCGGAGCGCCTGCGCGCACTGATCGAGGATATCGGACTACCCGCCGCCGCATTCGTGAACGGGCATCTCGAAGTCGCCAATTCCGCGGCCCGCGCATATGACGAAACCATAGGTGAGCTCGCCGGAATCGCGCTGCCAACGCATTTTCCCGAGCAGGGCTCCGCCCTTGAGACGCCGCTCGGGCGCGCGATCGTTCACCGTGCAGGCGCGGAGCCGGAAACCGCGCTGATCGTGCTGCTGGAGGGGCTGGCCGCGCGTCCGCGTCCCGACAAAGCCGTTGACGCAGCCCCGGTTCCTGTTGTCGAACCGGCCCGGGCGGGCGAGGTTGTGCCCATGCACGAACCGGCTCCGCGCGAACCGGCCGCGCCCTCTTTGCCAAACGAGTTGTTCATGGATGACAGCGTGGGGTCCGATAGCCCTCCCGAGATAGCGCCCGCAGCAACGCCCGAATTGATCCCGCTGCCGGACGATCTCGCCGGACAGCGGCGGAAGCACCCGCTGCGCTTCACCTGGGCGATGGATGCCGAAGGCCGCTTCTCGTTCGGCGCGGGCGAATTCACGCATCTGATCGGCGCGCAGACCGCGGCCGCGTTCGGCCGGCTCTGGAATGAGGTCAACGCGGCGCTGGCGCTCGATCCCGAGAACCGCGTGGCGCAGGCGGTGGCCGCGCGCGACACCTTCAGCAGCGTTCTTTTGCAATGGCCCGCCGACGGTCTCGATGCGCGTTTGCCGGTCGAGATGTCGGGCCTGCCGCTCTTTGGCCGCGACCGCGCCTTAGCGGGCTATCGCGGCTTCGGCATCTGCCGCGACCTCGACGGCCTCACCCGTGCCGCCGCGCAGCGCCGCCACGACACGCTGTTCGACTCCACTCCCGTGCCGACGCCGCCGCCCGCCGCTCCGACTCCTGAACCATCCGTTCCGCACGCCGGGACCGTGTTCGATGAACCGGCCAAGGCCGAAGGCGTGGAGGCGCCGCCCAACGTCGTGCCGTTCCGTCCCGCCAACGACGACGCGCGGGCGCCGGTGCTGACGCCCGGCGAGAACAACGCCTTTCAGGAACTGGCGCGGCAATTGTCCGAACGGCTGGAAAACGAAACCGAGCGGCGGCTCAGCGCCCTGCACGAGGAAGAACTGGCCAACGACAGCACCGCCACCCAGCCGCAGGACGACGCGATCTTCGCGGACGAGGAAGATGAACCCGCGGCGGCGCCCGCGCCATCTTCCCCCGCCGCACACGCGCGACAGAACACCTCGCTCTACGATCAGTTGCCCTCGGGCGTACTGGTCTATCGCGCCGACCGCCTGCTCTACGCCAACAACGCCTTCCTCTCAGCCACCGGCTACACGACGCTCAACGCCCTCAACAGGGATGGCGGGCTCGGCGCGCTCTATGTCGGGTCAGGCGTCGCGGACACGGACTCATCCGGCGAAGGCACGCCGATCAAGGTCTCCACCGTGTCGATGGGCGCGCATCAGGCGCTCGACGCCAGGCTCCACACGATCGACTGGGAAGGCGAGAGCGCGCTGGCGCTGATCCTGTCTCCGGTTGCGCCACAACGGACGGATACCATCCCCGTCGCCGCTGCCGAACCGCCGCCGCGCCCCGACCTCATCGAATCCGACGAACTCGCGACCATTCTCGAGACCACCGCCGAAGGCGTGGTGATGTTCGACGGCGACGGCCGCATCATCGCCTGCAACCGCAGCGCGGAAGCATTGTTCGGCCGCGACGGACTCGAGGGCCACAATCTGTCCGAACTGTTCGCGCCGGAAAGCCAGCGCGCGGTTCTCGACTATCTCGAAGGCATCAAGTCCGGCGCCATGCAGGGCCTGTTCGAACAGGGCCGCGACGTGCTCGGCCGCGCGCCTGATGGCGGCGCGATGGCGCTCTCGGTCACGATGGGACGCACCCGCCCGGATCGCCCGCGTTACTTCGCGGTGTTCCGCGACAAGCCACCCGCCGCTCCCGCGCCTCGCGCGCCGGAACAGGACAAACGCTCCGATGAGCGCACCGCCAGCGCCAAGGCCGACCTGCTCGCCCGCCTCAGCCATGAGGTACGCGCGCCGGTCAACGCCATCATCGGCTTCGCCGACGTGATGATCGAGGAGCGGTTCGGCGCGCTCGGCAACGAGCGCTACGCCGACTACATGAAGGATATTCGCGCCTCCGGCGAGCGGGTGGTTTCCATCATCGATGACATGCTTGATTTGTCGCGGATCGAATCCGGCAAGCTCGATCTCGAATTCGTCAATCAGGATCTCAACGTGCTGGTCGAGCAATGCGTCGGCGTGATGCAGCCGCAGGCCAACCGCGAGCGCATCATCATCCGCTCGTCGCTGACGCACGGCCTGCCGAACATCCAGGCCGACGCGCGGGCGCTGCGCCAGATCGCGTTGACGCTGATCGGCACGGCCATCCATCTCGCCAATGCGGGCGGACAGGTCATCGTCTCGACGGCGCTCAACGATCTTGGCGAAGTGGCGCTGCGCATCCGCGACACCGGTCACGGCATGAACGACAACGAAATCGCGGCGGCGATGGCGCCATTTCGTACGCCCTCGCCCACGGACGAAGTGGCCGCCGGCAACGGCACCAACCTGTCGCTCGCGAAAGCGCTGGTGGAGGCCAATCGCGGCCGCTTCCATCTCAGGAGTTCGCCGAACACCGGCACGCTGATCGAGGTGGCGTTTTCGCAGACCCCCGCGACGGCGTAAGGTCTCTTAGCCCTTCAGCGCCACCTTGTAGTCGGCCTCGGTCTTGGCCTTGACGTCATCGAGCGTCACGCCGTCGGCGAGTTCGATCAGCGTCATGCCGCCCGTGCCGTTCTTGTCGATGGTGAACACCGCCAGATCGGTGACGACGAGATCGACCACCTTCTGGCCCGTGAGCGGCAACGTGCATTTGTGCAGCAGCTTCGGGCCGTCCTTGGCCGAATGCTCCATCACCACGACGACGCGCTTGACGCCCGCGACGAGGTCCATCGCGCCGCCCATGCCCTTCACCATCTTGCCGGGAATCATCCAGTTGGCGAGGTCGCCGTTCTGCGCGACCTGCATCGCGCCGAGGATCGACAGATCGATGTGGCCGCCACGGATCATGCCGAACGAATCCGCGCTGGAAAAATAGCTGGTGTCCGGCAGTTCGGTGACGGTCTGCTTGCCGGCGTTGATGAGATCGGGATCTTCCTCGCCCGCATAGGGGAACGGGCCGGTGCCGAGCATGCCGTTCTCGCTCTGGAGCGCAACGTCGATGCCCTCGGGAATGTAGTTCGACACCAGCGTCGGGATGCCGATGCCGAGATTGACGTAGAAGCCGTCGCGCAATTCCTTCGCGGCGCGCGCGGCCATCTGTTCGCGGGTCCATGCCATGATGGTTCTCCTGAATTAGGCGCGCTGGCGCACGGTGCGCTGCTCGATGTGTTTGAGTGCGGGATCGACCGCGACGATGCGCTTGACGAAAATGCCGGGCGTGTGGATCTGGTCGGGATCGAGTTCGCCGGCAGGCACCAGATGCTCGACTTCCGCCACCGTCATGCGCGAGGCGGTCGCCATCATTGGGTTGAAATTGCGCGCGGTCTTCCGGTAGATCAGGTTGCCGGCGGTATCGCCCTTCCAGGCATGGACGATGGAGAGGTCCGCGAACAGCGCGCGCTCCATCACATAGGTCTCGCCGTCGAAATCCTTCAGTTCCTTGCCTTCCGCCGCCAGCGTACCGACGCCGGTCTTGGTGTAGAAGGCCGGAATGCCCGCGCCGCCCGCGCGGATGCGCTCGGCCAGCGTGCCCTGCGGATTGAATTCGAGATCGAGTTCGCCCGCGAGGAACATCTGCGCGAAGGTCTTGTTCTCGCCGACATAGGACGAGATCATTTTCCTGATCTGCTTCCTCTCCAGCATCTTGCCGAGGCCGATACCATCGACGGCGGCGTTGTTGGAGATCACCGTGAGGTTCTTAACGCCGCTGTCGCAGATCGCGTTGGCGAGCGTCTCGGCGATACCGCACAGACCGAACCCGCCGGACATGATCGTCATGCCGTCGCGGAGCGTGCCTTCCAGCGCCGATTTGGCGTCGGGATATACCTTGTTCATGAGCAACCCATTCCAGTGGACACGACGGCTACCCGCCGGGCTGAAGATGTTCTTAGGCGCAATCCGGAAAAGCCGTCAATTGAGCAAAAATAGGCAGACTGCCCGATGGCGATCCCAGAACCGTCTCAAGACGGTCTCAGGATCGGCCGCTTTCATGACCGGACGATGTCCCGCCCCGATGGCACGGGCCGCGAGCAGGTGTGGCAAAGGCCCCTCAAGCCTTGAAAGCGTCAAGAAAACGGATCAAGTTGCGCGCGGCCGGGGCGGTCCCATGGATCCCCGCAATCACACCATCGAACCGGATCGTTCTATTTGACCACGCACGCGATCAGACGCCTTGCTTTGCCCGTGGCGGCCGTCCTCGGCGCCGTGCTGGCGGGCCTTCTCGCAAGCTCGTGGTTCGTCGATCGCAATGCCGTCCGGCAGGCCGTCGAAACGCAAATTCGCGACGCCACCGGACTGGAGCTTGTCGTCACCGGCAAGACCGAGGTTTCGCTGTTTCCCTCCGCGCGGGTCGTTCTCCACGGCGTCGCCCTGAAGGGCAGCGCGGATAGCGACGCGCCGCTCAGCACGGACCAGTTGCAGGCAAGGCTCAGCCTGTTCGGGCTGATCGCGGGACACACCCGCGTCACCGACGTGGCGCTGCACGCACCGCGCATCCGCGTGACCGTGGACAAGGACGGCCACTCCAACTGGGCGCCGATCGTGCAGACCTTCGCCCGCGCGGTGAAACCCGCCGCCGCGCGCGATGTCTGGTTTTCCGACGTCAGGATTTCGGACGGCACCCTCGCCTATCGCAACGCCAGGAACCAGGCGAATGAAACGGTGGGCGGCATCGATCTCGCGATCTCGCTGCCGTCCAGCTCGCGCAGCTTCTCCGTGCGCGGCCAGTCCACCTGGCACAACGAGCAACTCGAGGGCAGCTTCACGATCGCCGACTTCCTCGCGGCGGTCGATGGCGAGAAATCCGGCCTGAAGGTGAAATTCTCCGGCGCGCCGCTGAAGCTCTCCTTCGACGGCAGCATGACCAACCGTTCGAGCCTGCTGCTCGACGGCACGCTGACCGCCGACACTAACTCGCTGCGCGGCCTGACGCGCTGGGCCGGTTACGAATTGCCGGGCGGCAACGGGTTTGGCCCGTTCTCGCTGAAGGCGCGCGCCAACGTGGTCGGCAATTCGGTGGCGCTGACCAATGTCGCCACCTCGCTCGACGGCAACGCCGCCGAGGGCGTGCTGACCTTCAACGGCAGCACCGGCCAGCAGACCCTGCAAGGCACGCTCGCGGCCGATACGCTCGACCTCACGCCCTATCTCGGGACCATCCGCCTGCTCGCGGGCGCGCATGAATGGAACCGGCAAGCCTTCGACCTGCGGGCGCTGTCGGAAACCAGTCTCGACATCCGTCTCTCGGCGGCAAAAGTCACCATCGGCTCCTCGAAGCTGGGGCGCACCGCGTTCGGCGCGAACGTGCGCAACGGCACGCTGGCGCTCTCGATCGGCGAAGCGCAGATGCTCGGCGGCATCGCCAGAGGCTCGCTTTCCGTCAGCCGCATCGATGACGGCGCCAACGTCAAGGCGCAGTTCGGATTCACCGATGTCGATCTCGAGGCCGGCGGGGCCGAACTGTTCGACATCCGCTCGCTGCGCGGCCGCGGCGACCTCAACCTGACGCTAGAAGCGCAGGGCGCGAGCGCCTTCGCGCTGACACAGACGCTCGACGGCAGCGTCGTGCTGACGGCGCACGACGGCGCACTCTCCGGGTTCAACGTCGAACAATTGCTGCGGCGGCTGGAGCGCCGGCCATTGTCGGGTGCGGGAAGTTTCCGCAGCGGCTCAACGCCGTTCGACACCCTGCGGATCGCCGTCACCATCAATGACGGCATGGCGCACGCGGACGATATTGCGCTCGACGGACCCGCGACGCGCGTGACGCTGACCGGCGACGCCTCGATCCCCTCGCGCGAATACGACCTGAAAGGCACCGCCGCACTGAAGGCGGCCGCGGGTGCGCCGCCGGAATTCCAGTTGCCGTTCGTTGTGCAGGGGCCGTGGGACGATCCCCTGATCCTGCCGGATTCCGATATCCTGATCCGCCGCTCGACCGTGACCGCGCCGCTGCTCGACTCGCTCAGGGACCACAAGGCGCGCGACGCCGTGAAAGCGGTGATCGAACGGCTGTCGGGCAAGAAGCCCGCGCCTCCTGCCCCTGCTGCTCCACCCGCAGCGGAAGCACCGGCAGCGGCGCCGCAGGCGAATTGAACTTACAGCGGCGCGGCGTTCTCGCCACGATCGCTCGACAATTTCGAAGCAAGTGACGCCGCGACGATCACCGCCGCGACAAAGGCCACGATCAGCGTGCAGATCGCGTTGATCTCCGGCTTCACCCCGAGCCGCACTTCCGAATAAATCCGGATCGGCAGCGTCGAGGACCCCGGTCCCGTGGTGAAGCTCGCGATCACCAGATCATCGAGCGACAGTGTGAACGCCAGCATCCAGCCCGCGGCAATCGAGGGCCAGATCAACGGCAGCGTGACGGACGCGAACGCCCGCGCCGGGCTGCAACCGAGATCCATCGCCGCCTCCTCCAGACTGCGGTCGAGCCCGTTCAGCCGCGCCTGCACCACCACCGCGACAAAGCACATCGTCAGCGTGGTGTGGGCGATGGTGACGGTCCAGAAGCCGCGCCCGGCATCGATGGCGACGAACAGCAGAAGCAACGAAAGCCCGGTGATGACTTCCGGCATCACCAATGGCGCATACAGCATTCCGGAAAACAACGTGCGGCCGCGAAAAAATCCGCCGCGCGACAGACCGACGGCCGCCAACGTGCCGAGCAGTGTCGCGAGACTCGCCGACACCACGCCGACGCGCAGGCTCATCCAGGCCGCCGACAGCATTGCGCTATTGTCGAACAATTCGCGATACCATTTCAGCGACCAGCCGCCCCACACCGTGACGAGGCGCGAGGCGTTGAACGAATAGATCACCAGAATGACGATCGGCAGATACAGAAACGCCAGCCCCAGCGCGAGAGCCGCGACATTCACCGCCGAGGGTTTATGCAGCGCGCGCGCCATCAGCGGCTCTCCAACTGCTTGCGCTGGATGTGCTCATAGACCAGCAGCGGCGCGAGCAGCAGCACCAGCAGCACGACGGCGATGGTCGAGGCCACCGGCCAGTCGCGGTTGGTGAAGAATTCCAGCCACAGCGTCTGGCCGATCATCATATTGTCGGAACCCGCGAGCAGATCGGGGATCACGAATTCGCCCGCGATCGGGATGAAGCACAACAGCGCTCCCGCCGCGATGCCAGGCAGCGACAGCGGCACGGTGACGAGCCAGAACGCCTTCAGCCGCGAGCAGCCGAGATCGCCGGCGGCCTCCAGCAATGCGCCGTCCATCTTCGAGAGCGTCGCGAACAGCGGCAGGATCATGAACGGAAAATACGAATAGACGATGCCGAGATACATCGCGGCGTCGGTCGACAGCCACGGCACCGGGCGGTCGATGATATGCAGCGTCAGCAGCAGCGAGTTGAGAAGCCCATCGTGCTGCAAAATGTTGATCCAGGCATAGATGCGGATCAGGAACGAGGTCCAGAACGGCACCACCACCAGCATCATCGTGACGCTTTGCCAGCGTTGCGGCAACCGCGACATCGCGTAGGCGACCGGATAGCCGATCACGAGCAGGATCAAAGTCGAGACCAGCGCCACGGTGACGCTGCGCAGGTAAGAGAAGATATAAATGTCGTCGGAGGCGAGCAGATAGAAATTGTCGAGCGAGAGTTTCGACAGGCCGTCGCGAAAGGCGCTCCACCCCCCGAATAGATCGAACGCCGGCGCATAAGGCGGCTGCGCGATCACCGTCTGCGACAGCGCGATCTTCAGCACGAAGCCGAACGGCACCAGAAAGAACAGCGCCATCCACACATAAGGCGCGACGGCGGCGATCCGTGCCGGACGGGTGAAGATGCGGCGGCTTTTCATTGCGTCAGCACCACCGCGTCTTCCGGCGCGAACGACACCACCACTTGCTGCCCGGTCTCGAACGCCGCCTCGCTGCCCGCCGCGTTGACGCGCGCGACCTGGACGACATCGCCACCCGCGAGTTTCACGCGATAGCGCGTCAACCCGCCGAGATAATCGGCATCAACCACCTCGCCCGGCTGCGCGTTGACGCCGCCTGAGGACACATCATGCGAGAGCGACAGCTTCTCGGGCCGCACCGCGATCGAGACCGCCTGCCCGGCTTGCACCGCGCCCGCGACACGAAACACGCCGGCCGTCGGCATCGCAACGCTCACGCAGCCGCCCGCCTGCGACACCACCTGCCCGTCGAACAGATTGACGTCACCGACGAAGCCCGCGATCCAGCGCGAACCCGGCCGCTCGTACAGCGCGCGCGGCGTTGCCACCTGCACCAGTTGCCCCTTGTTCATCACGCCGATCCGGTCGGCCAGCGTCATCGCCTCCTCCTGATCGTGGGTGACGATGATGAAGGACATGCCGAGGCGGCGCTGCACCTGAATAAGCTCAGCCTGCGTTTCCGCGCGCAGCTTCTTGTCGAGCGCCGCCAGCGGCTCGTCGAGCAGCAGCAGGCGCGGCCGCCGCGCCAGGGCACGCGCCAGCGCCACGCGCTGACGCTGCCCACCGGACAACTGATCGGGCTTGCGCCGCTCCAGCCCCTGCAACCGTACCAGCGCGACCATCTCCGCGACGCGCATGGCGATTTCATCTTTCGGTAGCCCCGCCCGCTTCAGGCCGAAGGCAATGTTGGCCTCGACACTGAGATGGGGAAACAGCGCGTAGTTCTGGAACATCATGTTCACGGGGCGCAGATGCGGCGGCACGTCTGCGATGTTCTCGCCGTCGAGCCAGATGCCGCCTTGGTCCGGCGTCTCGAATCCGGCCAGCATCCGCAACAGCGTGGTCTTGCCGCAGCCGCTCGGGCCGAGCAGCGCAAAGAACTCCCCCGCGCCGATCTGGAGCGACACGCCATCGACGGCGGTAAAGCCGCCGAACCGCTTGCTGACAGTCTCGATGCGCATCAGCGGCGCAGATGCAGCGCCGCTCATGAGAATCCATTCCGCATTTGATCGCGAACTCCCGCCCCGATGGCCTTTTCAGGCCGCGCGCCAAACCAAAGCGTCCATGCTCTTGGCATCACTGTGCGCATTGTCAAGCCGGGCGGCCGCAGCCACCCGACGCACGTTCACAGGAGGGAATGTAAAGCTAGCTGACCCGGCGGATGGTGACGACGTTGCTGCCTTCGACATCGACATAGGGCTTGCGTCCCACCCAGGCGTCGTAGTGCACGATCGGGCCCGGCTTGCCCAGCAGATAGCCCTGGATCTGGTCGCAGGCCTCCACCGCGAGGAAGCTCAACTGATCCTGCGTTTCGACGCCCTCGGCGACGATAGAGATATCGAGGCCGTGACCAAGTCCGATCACCGAACGGATGATCGCCGAGGATTGCTGGTTGCGGCCGAGATTCATGACGAAGGCGCGGTCGATCTTGATCTTGTCGAACGGGAACGCTTGCAGATAGGTCAGCGACGAATAGCCGGAGCCGAAATCGTCCATCGCGATACGCACGCCGAGCGCTTTCAGGCGGCGCAGCAGCAGCAGGCTGCGCTCGAAATCGTCGATCAGCACGCCTTCGGTGATTTCGAGTTCGAGCCGGCCGGGGGTGAGGCCCGTCTCCAGCAGGATCGAATGGACAAGCCCGACCAGATCGCCATGCATGAACTGCGCGGGAGACAGGTTGACGGCGATCTGCAAATGACGCGGCCACGATGCGGCCTCGCGGCAAGCCTCCCGCAAAATCCATTCGCCCAGTTCGACGATCAGGCCGCTTTCCTCGGCGAGCGGAATGAAATCGGACGGCGGCACGAAGCCGCGCGTCGGATGCACCCAGCGTACCAGTGCCTCGAATCCCGTCACGTCGTCGCCGCACAGATGCTGGCGCGCCCGCGCCAGCGGCTGGTAATGCAGCGACATTTCGCCCTTGCGCAGCGCGTTGTGCAGGTCCTGATGCAAGGCGCGCCGGTCGCGAATCTGCTGATCCATTTCGGCTTCGTAGAACACGATCGAACCGCGCGACTTGGCCTTGGCGCGGCTCAGCGCCGCACCGGCATTCGCCAGCAGCGCCGCGCCATCGCGGCCGTTACGCGGGAAGATCGAGATGCCCGCGGTGACGCCGATGCGCAGGGTCTTGCCGTCGATCTCGAATTCCTGAGAGATCATCCTGGCGACAGTTTCGGCGAGTTTCCACGCCGCCGTCGGCTGCTCGCCGTCGATGATCATGCCGTATTCGTCGCCGCCGAGCCGCGCGACCACGCCTGCGCCGGCCGCTTTCTCGAGCCGCTTGGTCACTTCGATCAAGAGTTTGTCGCCGATCTCGTGACCGAACACGTCGTTGACTTCCTTGAAGCGATCGAGATCGACCGACAGCACCGCGAATTCCTCATTGGTGCCGTCGCAGGCGTCGATCAGTTGCGCCAGCGCCTGCAAGAACGCGGCGCGGTTCGGCATGCCGGTGAGGCCGTCGTGATAGGCCATGTGCGCCATGCGCGATTCCGTCTCGCGCCGGTCAGTGATGTCGTCGCTGGTCTTGATGAGATATTGCGGCGCGCCCGCCTCATCGGTGACGGTGACGCGGCGGGTGGCGAACAGACGCAGCCCGTTGTCAGTCGGAATCGGGTGTTCTTCGGTGACAAGGCCGCCCTGCTGGATCGCGGCATCGTCGCGCTGAAGCACGAACTTCGCCGCAGCCTCGGGATGAACCTCCATCACCGTCTGGCCGATGATGGCGCCACGCTTGCGATTCAGAATAGTCTCGGCCGCGCGGTTGGCGAGCACGAACTTGCCGTCCTTGATGCGCTTGACCATGACGGCGGAGGGGATGTTGTCGAGCACCATCTCCAGGAAGCGCTTGGTCGAGGCCAGTTCTTCCGAAAGCCTGCCCTCCTCGGTGCAATCCTCGTGCGTGGCAACGATACCGCCGTTGGAGAGCGTCTCCTTCTTCATGCGGATACGCCGCCCGTCCGGCAGCACATTGACATAGCCCTCGGGCGCCATGGAGTCCTGCCAATAGGTCTCGATGTCTTCCGCCAGCATTCCACGCGCCTTGCGAAGCTCCATCAACTCGAGCCGCGTCATGTTCTTGCGGATGTCGGAACGCGACAGGCCGTAGATTTGCAAATACCGGTCGTTGCAATACGTGACCACCTGCCGCGCATTGGTGATGACGATGCCTTGCGACAGGTTGTTGAGCGCGGAGGAGACGAAAAATTCGCGGCGCGCATTGATCCGGCGGGCGCGGCGCAGCGCGGACATCACCCAGACGAACATCGCGAACAGAATGAAAATGACGATCAGGCCATCGACCACGATCTGAAAAGTCAGGGACCTCTGGTCCATGCCAGCGAAACCGGTCGCGACTTCGGCGTCGGTCATGGCATGGGCCATCGGGGCGGTCATCATCGACAACGCGACAACCAAACCCACCCCGCCGGAGAAGCGGATGGCCCCCGTTCTGATGATCCTGCGCCAGACGTCCATGATAACCCGTGGATTGACGAGCGACACTCTCTGGTTGCAGCGGTATTCATCGGGTAAACGCGTACCCCAGCACCGCGATTTATTCACTTCCGCGCGAGCAAATGGTTGGTCATGGTTAATGAAATCCTCACCGGCCCGAAGCCACGAACGCCTATGACGCAAACGCCGCACCGGAGAATGCATGGATCGCGTTGAGTGCATCGTCGTGGGCGCGGGAGTCGTGGGCCTCGCTGTGGCGCGCGCGCTCGCTTTGGCCGGGCGCGAGGTGATCGTGATCGAGACTGCGGGCGATATCGGCACCGGCACGTCATCGCGTAATTCGGAAGTGATCCACGCCGGCATCTATTATCCCGCGGGCAGCGCCATGGCGCGGCTGTGCGTCACCGGCAGGGAGTTGCTGTACCGCTACTGCGAGGACCACGGTGTGCCGTACCGCCGCTGCGGCAAGCTCATCGTCGCCACCGGGCCCGACGATCCCGAGAGACTTTCCGCGATCCGCGCCCGCGCCGAGGCGAACGGCGTCACCGATCTGGTCACCTTGAGCGCGGACGAAGCGCGCGCGAAAGAACCCGCACTGAACTGCACCGGCGCGCTGCATTCGCCCTCGACCGGCATCATCGACAGCCACGCATTCATGCTCAGCCTGCGGGGCGATGCCGAACAGGCGGGCGCGGCGTTCGCCTTTCACGCTCCGCTCATGAAGGCGCGGCGGGAGGGCGAGGGATTCGTGGTCGAGACCGGCGGCGATGCGCCGATGACGCTCGGCTGCGATCTCCTCATCAACGCGGCCGGACTGAGCGCGCCGGAGGTGGCCCGCGCCATCGAAGGACTGCCGCCCGAGCATATTCCCACGGCCTACTACGCCAAGGGCAATTACTTCGCCTGCGCGACGCGCGTGCCGTTCTCACGCCTGATTTATCCGCTGCCCGAGCCGGGCGGCCTCGGCGTGCATCTCACGCTCGATACCGGCGGCGCCGGACGGTTCGGCCCCGACGTCGAATGGGTGGAAACGCTCGCCTATGATGTCGATCCAGAACGCGCGGAGCGTTTCTATCCGGCGATCCGGCGCTATTGGCAGGATCTTCCGGATGGCGCGCTTGTGCCGGCCTATTCAGGCATCCGGCCCAAGATCGTTCCGCCCGGCGCTCCCGCGCAGGATTTCGTGATCCAGGGCGCGCAGCGTCACGGCGTCCCGGGACTCGTCAACCTGTTCGGTATCGAATCGCCGGGCCTGACCGCATCGCTCGCGATCGCGGAAGACGTGCGGGCCCTCTTTCCGCGCGATAAATAGCGGCGAAAGAGCGGCCCTTCACGTCCAGTCGTTTCAAGTCCTGGAAAAAGACAGGCGGGAAAATCAGTGCAGGGTCTGACCGCCGGACGCCTTCAGGCGTTCGATCTGGTCCTTGAGCAGCAGCTTGCGCCGCTTCAATTCGACAATACGCACATCGTCAGTCGCGAGATTCTTCAAAGCCTCGTGCAGTTCGCCTTCGAGCATACGGTGCTTACGCTCCAGTTCAACGAGATGCGCCTGAATCGCCATTAGAAGTCTCCTTCTTCCGTGGATGTCAGATACGAGGTCGAACGGAAGATTGTACATCGCAATTGCGATCTGTCGACTGGGATCGATGCGACACATTCAAACTTGTTGTTATCCGGAGAAGGGAACGGATCGCATTTTAGAAAATCCCAACCAGAAATTGCGAAGGCTGGCACCGCACGTTCTTTTCTGCCATGAAGAGAGCGAACTACACGTCGCAGACCGGCAAGCCGTCGATCATTATGGCCGAACAAGACAATAACGAATTCGCTCTCGAACTGGCGCGGCTGCAACAGGAGCATCGTGACCTTGATGCCGCAATCGAGGCCCTGCACCATTCCCCCGCGCCGGACCTGCTGCAACTGCAACGGCTGAAAAAGCGCAAGTTGCAGTTGCGCGACCGGATTTCCTTCCTCGAAGACCAGATCACCCCCGACATCATCGCCTGACCGGCGGCCGTGGCCGAAAAACCCGGGCGGCATGCCCCGTGTCCGGCATTGACCATGACGCCAACTCCCTCCCAAAGCGGTTGCCCCGCAGGGGTGCGCTCCTGTAATCCTTGTCTTTCCGCCATTTTTTCGAGAACCAAGCCGCCATGTCCGCCCCGATCGCCATCATCATGGGAAGCCAGTCCGACTGGGAGACGATGCGGCACGCTGCCGAGACGCTGGACGCCCTTGGCGTCGCCTCGGAGCGGCTGATTGTGTCCGCCCACCGCACCCCGGAGCGGCTCTACAGCTTCGCCAAGGGCGCCAAGGCCGCAGGCTACAAGGTCGTGATCGCGGGCGCGGGCGGGGCCGCCCATTTGCCCGGCATGACCGCCGCCATGACCGAACTGCCGGTGTTCGGCGTGCCGGTGGAATCCAGGGCGCTGTCGGGCATGGATTCCCTTTATTCCATCGTGCAAATGCCCGCCGGGGTGCCTGTTGGAACCTTGGCGATCGGCAAAGCCGGCGCTATCAATGCAGCACTTCTCGCCGCCAGCGTGCTCGCGCTGTCCGACGGCGCGCTGGCGGTGAAACTCGCCGCATGGCGCAAGCAACAAACCGACGCCGTCTCCGAGCGGCCATAAGGATCTCCGGTGATTTCATCGAAACAGGTGGCGCTGAAACCCGGCGACACGGTGGGTATTCTGGGCGGCGGCCAGCTCGGCCGGATGCTGGCGCTCGCGGCCGCGCGGCTCGGGCTTAAATCGCACGTCTTCTCGCCGGACCCGGATTCTCCCGCCTTCGACGTCGTGCAGCACTGCACCTGCGCCGAATATGCCGACATCGAGGCGCTGGAACTGTTCGCTTCCGATGTCGATGTCATCACCTACGAATTCGAGAACGTCCCGACCGCCGCCGCGCTGGCCTTGCAGGCGCGCCGCCCGGTGCTGCCGGATACGAAAGTCCTCGAAACGACTCAGGACCGCCTCAGCGAGAAGAACTTCGTCAACGCGCTCGGCATCGGCACCGCCGGTTACGCTGACGTGACCTCCGCCGAGAGCCTGCGGCAGGCGGTGAAGAAGATCGGCCTGCCCGCCGTGCTCAAGACCCGGCGCTTCGGTTATGACGGCAAGGGTCAGGCGATGATCCGTGAAGGCGACGATCTCGACGCGGTGTGGGCGGCGCTCGCCACCCGATCGGCGATTCTGGAAGGCTTCGTGCCGTTCGAGAAGGAAGTTTCGGTGATCGCCGCACGCTCGGCGGATGGCCACGTCGTCTGCTTCGACGTGACCGAGAACGAGCACCAGAACCACATCCTGAAATTCTCTTATGCGCCTGCGGCGATTCCCGCGGCACTGGCCGACGAGGCGCGCGACATCGCCGCGAAAATCGCCAACGCGCTGAACTATGTCGGCGTGCTCGGCGTGGAATTGTTCGTGGTGCCCGGCGCGAACGGGCCGCGTCTGCTGGTCAACGAGATCGCTCCGCGCGTGCACAATTCCGGCCACTGGACGCTGGATGGCGCGTCGGTGTCGCAATTCGAGCAGCACATCCGCGCCATCGCGGGTTGGCCGCTCGGCAACCCGATCCGCCACGGACAGGTCACCATGACCAACCTGATCGGCGACGACATCCTCGACTACGGCAAATGGCTGACCATGCCCGGTGCGACGGTCCATCTCTACGGCAAGGGCACATCGCGCCCGGGACGCAAGATGGGGCATGTCACCGAGGTGAAGCCGCACAAGTAAAACAAAAGGCCGCCGCGATCGCTCGCAGCGGCCTTTGTGTTTCGAAGTGAAATTACTTCCGCCCTTCGACGATGCCAGCCGGCTCATCGCTCAGCCAGCGATAGACCACCCCGCCGATGACGCCGCCGATCAGCGGCGCGACCCAGAACAGCCAGAGCTGCTGCAACGCCCAGCCGCCGACGAACAACGCGGGGCCGGTGCTGCGCGCGGGGTTCACCGAGGTGTTGGTGACGGGAATGCTGACGAGGTGGATCATGACGAGCGCAAGGCCGATGGCGAGCGGCGCGAAGCCCGCAGGCGCACGGCCGTGGGTCGCGCCCATGATGACGAACAGGAACATGGCGGTCATCGTCACTTCGCAGACGAAACCGGCCACGAGGCTGTATTTGCCCGGCGAGTGATCGCCATAGCCGTTCGAGGCGAAGCCGCCCGCGAGGTCGAAGCCCGCCTTGCCGCTGGCGATGACATACAGGAGTGCGGCACCCGCGATCGCGCCGATCACCTGGGCGACGATGTAGGGGATGACCTGGCTTCCGGGAAAGCGGCCGCCCGCGCAAAGCCCCACCGTCACGGCGGGATTGAGATGGCAGCCGGAAATGTGGCCGATGGCGAAGGCCATGGTGACGACGCTCAGGCCGAAGGTCAGCGAGACGCCCAAGAGGCCGATGCCGACCTGCGGAAAGGCCGCCGCCAGAACCGCGCTGCCGCAGCCCGCGAAAGTGAGCCAGAAGGTGCCGATCAGTTCGGCGGCATATTTTTTCGAATTCATCCGTGGTCTCCCGGAACGGTGGCCTGTCTGTCGGGCGGAACCGTGGGAAATCCGGCGGCCTGAACCATCCAGCGCCCGCGAATCACCCTCCGCCCAAGCCCAATTTGCCTGTGATTTGTGGCTTCCCTACCTGCGAAAAACCCTGTCCACAGGCGTGGACACCATCACCCCGATCTGGTAGAAACCCCGCTTCGACGTGAAGGGCTTTGCCTTTGGCGACCCTTTCTTTCGTCCCCATTTTCAGGCTTTCGAACCAAAAAAGGATGCCGCGTGCAGGTTCTCGTCCGCGATAACAATGTCGACCAGGCCCTCAAGGCGCTGAAGAAGAAGATGCAGCGCGAGGGTATTTTCCGCGAGATGAAGCTCCGCGGTCATTACGAAAAGCCCTCCGAGAAGAAGGCTCGCGAAAAGGCGGAAGCCGTTCGCCGCGCCCGCAAGCTCGCGCGCAAGAAGCTGCAACGCGAAGGTCTGCTGCCGATGAAGCCGAAGCCGGTGTTCGGCGCTGGCGCCGAGCGTGGCGCGGGCGGCCGTGGCGGCGCAGCCGGTGGCGCGCGCGCTCCCCGCTCCTAAGCGGCAAATTTCTTTCAGATACAAAAAACGCGGGCCTTGTGGCCCGCGTTTTTCGTTGGAGCCCCCTCCGCCGATCGCGGAAGGGACATGAGCAAGACATCAGCCTCTGGTGTTGAGCCAGACCACCTTTTCCTCGGTAAAGTTCTTCAGCGCCGCCGTGCCCCGCTCGCGGCCGAGCCCTGAATCATGCGCCCCGCCCCACGGCAGGCGCACGTCGGTGTAGCCGAACGTGTTCAGCCAGACCGTGCCGGCCTTGGCCCGGCGGGCGAAGTTTTGCAGGCGGGCGATGTCGCGGCTCCACGCACCGGCGGCAAGGCTGAATGCCGTGCCGTTGGCGATGCGCAGCGCATCCGCATCGTCCTTGAACTTGATGACGCTCACCACAGGTCCGAAGATTTCCTCCTGCGAGATGCGCATCTCGTGCTCGACATTGGCGAATACCGTGGGCTGGATGTAGAAGCCGCGCGTGCCGATCCGTTCGCCGCCGGTGGTAAGCGACGCGCCCTCCTTCTGCCCGATCTCGATGTAACCGAGAATGCTGTTCATCTGCTTCTCGGAAATCACCGGACCGAGCATGGTGGAGCGATCCGACGGATCGCCGATCTTCATGGTCCGCGCGCGGGCCGTGAGCCGTTCCACGACTTCGTCGTAGACCTTCTCATGCGCAAGCACGCGCGAGCCCGCCGAGCACACCTGGCCCGCGTTGAAGAACACACCCGACGCCGCCGACTTGGTGGCCGCCGCAAGGTCCGCGTCCTCGAAGATCACGTTGGCCGACTTGCCGCCCAACTCGAGCGAGACGTGTTTGAAGTTGCTCGCGGCACCCTTCATGATGCCACGGCCGACGCCCGGCGAACCGGTGAACGTCACCTTGTCGACATCCGGATGGTTGACGAGCGCCTCGCCGACCACGCGGCCGGAGCCCGCGACGATATTGAGGACACCCGCCGGCAACCCGGCTTCGAGGGCGAGTTCGGCGATCCGCAATGCCGTGAGCGAGGTCAGTTCGGCCGGCTTCATCACCACGGTACAGCCACATGCCAGCGCGGGAGCCAGTTTCCACATTCCGATCATCATCGGGAAATTCCACGGCACGATGGCCGCGACCACACCCACCGGCTCGCGCACGGTGTAGGTCAGCGCGTCCTCACGCGCGGGGATCACCTCGCCATGAACCTTGTCGGCCCATCCGGCGTAGTAGGTCAGGGTGTCGATCGCGGCGGGCAGGTCCTGCCGCAACACGGCCGAAATCGGCTTGCCGGCATCGAGACTTTCGAGTTCGGCGAGTTCGTCGGCATGTTCCTTCATCAGTTCGACGAGCCTGAACAGGATCCTGCTCCGCTCGGCGGCGCGCATCAGGCTCCACGGGCCTTCGAACGCCCGCCTTGCTGCGGCAACGGCCCGCTCCACATCCTCCACGCCGCCTTCGGAGACGGTTGCAATAACGTCCTCGGTGGCGGGGTTGATGCTTCTGAAGGTCTTGCCGGAGGCGGCAGGCACCAGCTTGCCGTCGATGACGAGCAGTTTTTCCCGGGCCGAAACGCGCCTGATGAGCGATGCAGCATCGTAGTCATATGCTACAGACATCATATTCCTCCTTTTCTTGTTGTTTGAAGGTAAGTGAGTTGGATCAATAAAAAATATGATATCTTAAGCAGATGCCCCGTTCGCTATCTGGTATATAATATACAGATATATGAATTATTGTGCATAAGGACAGGTATGATGCTTCATATCGAAATCGAGCCGGTCTGGCGGTTTCGCAAGGAGGGCAGCCCGCAGGCGGCCATCGTCATGCTCGGAATCCTCAACGAGATTCGACAGACCGGAAAACTCACCAGCGCCGCCACGCACGCCAATCTGTCGTACCGGCACGTCTGGAATCTGATCGAGCAATGGTCGGCGTTCTTTGGCGCAGCACTCGTTGAACGCCAGCGCGGCCGCGGCACGACGCTGACGCCGTTCGGCGAGAAGCTGGTCTGGGCGGGACAGCGGCTCGAAGCGCGGCTCGGCCCGCAATTGCAGAACCTCGCGCAGGAGCTTGCGAGCGAGATCAAGCCGTTCCTGCATCAGGAGCCGTCCGTGATCCGCGTTCACGCAAGCCACGGCTTCGCGGTGTCGAAACTGCGCGAGATGCTCGACCGCCTGCCCGCGCTCGGCGTCGACCTGCGCTATGTCAGCAACCAGAACTCGCTGGTCTCGCTCGCGCAGAATGCCTGCGACCTCTCGGGCGTGCATCTGCCGCGCGGCCCGTTGCGCGAGCAGAACATCCGCTCCTGCCTCGAATGGCTCGACCCGCGCGAGGACCGCGTCATCAGCCTCGTGACGCGCGAGATGGGGCTGATGGTGAAGCGCGGCAACCCGCTGCAAATCAACTCGCTCGAGGATCTCGTCGCGCGCAAGGCCCGCTTCGTGAACCGCGACCACGATTCCGGCACGCGGCAGGTATTCAATCAATTGCTCGAACTGCACGGCATCCACCCCTCCGCCGTGCACGAGACCCAGCTGGAGTTCACCCACGCGGCGGTCGCGGCGTTTGTGGCGAGTGAAATGGCGGATGCAAGCTTCGGCGTCGAGGCGGCCGCGCGGCAATTCGGGCTCGATTTCATCCCGCTGGTGACGGAGGATTATTTCTTCGTCTGCCACCGCGCCTTCCTCGACACAGTGCCGATGCATCATCTGCTGGAACTGATGAAGGGCGACGAATTCCGGGACGCCGTCTCCAAACTTCCGGGCTACAGTCCGTCCAATCCCGGAGAGATCAGCCCCGTGAAGGATTTCTTCGAGTCGATGGTGGAAAATCCCGGTGCACCGGCGCCTTCGCGGCCCCCGGTCAAACGGGCTCAACCGGGGAAAAAGATCGCCGCAAAGACTGCCGTAAAAACCGCTGCAAAAACCGCGAAGAAAAAAGCACGCCGCTAGGCGCGGTCATCGGACCATCCGCCATTGTCTTCGCCACCGGGCCCGGCTTCACCCGCCCGATGACAGGCTCTGGCGGTACCCGGTCCCGGGAGTGAATTCCCGCTTTCGCGGGAATGACGGGGGGAGAGTCTGCCCAATCCGGACAGGCTGCACCTCAGCGCGGCAGCACCGCCTGAAACGCGGACTTCGTCGCCGACATCACGTCCGAGACGACCGAACCGCTATCCTTCTTGCCGCTATCGCCAGCCTGCAAATCGAGCGGACGCGAGGGGATGTCGGCGGGGGGCACCAGATGCGAGGCGCTGACATCCGCAACGGGCGGCGTGGTGGGAATGGAAGCCGTCGGCAGCGGCGCGACTGAGGCGGGCGGCATCATCGGCGCAGTGGGGCTGATGTCGGCCTCACGCACCGGCGGCGCGGCAGGCTGAGGGCTCGGGGCCGCGACCACCGAAGCGACCGGATGTTCGGGCATTTTCGGAACCGGCTGCGCCACGGCCGCGGGTTGTTCGGCCCGCAGCCGTGCGATGGCGGCGCGCGCCAGATCGTTGGCGTCGGGAGTTGCCGCCGCTTCCTCGGCCGGTCTGGCGGCCGGAGTCCGGGCCACGGGAGCCGCCTTGGCGAGGGCGCGCTCGCGCTTCTCGGCTTCCTTCTTCTCCAGTTCCCGCTTCTCGGCCTCGCGCTTTTCGCTGGCGAGCCGTTCGGCGGCCTTGCGGGCATCGGCCTTGTCCGCGGCGGCCTTCTCGGCCGCAACCCGGGCCGCAGCTGCCTTCTCGCTGGCGATCCGCTCCGCGGCCGCCTTCGCCTCGGCGGCTTTGGCTTCCGCCCTGGCGGCAGACTCGGTCTTCGCGGCGCTCTCGGCGTTGTTCGATGTCCCGGAGGCGGCCTGCGCAGGAGCGCTCATCGCCGCCGGGGGCTTGTCGGCGGGCGGTTTGGCGTTGATGTAGTTCGTGACGATGTACGCGCCGACGACCGTCGCCACGATGGATGGGATCACCTCCAGAAGATATTTGGACAGAAATTTCTTGATCATCGCCGAATAGGCTCCCCGCGCCGCGCCTGCATGCGGGAACTTTTGGGCCGATTGAGGGATCAACTGCGACCGCATGGTGGCAATTCGACCCCTCATTCGCACAGTTCGGTTACAGCATCTTTAAGCGGCCAAACACCATGAAGCTGGTGGGGTTCTTGCCGTACAGACCGACAAGATCGTGAGGAAGCGCGTACTGACTCACGAGGCCGCCGAGACCGAATTTGGCGTGTTCGGTGCGCACGAAATCGTAGATTCCGCCGACGCTGACCTTGCCGACAGTAAACCGGCGCCCTTCGAGGCCCGGAATATCCTCGGTCAGTTCGCCCTCCTGAACGCGCTCGCCGCGCATGAACAGCGTCACATTATTTTGAAGGATGAGCGCGCTCTCGATCAGCCAGGCGTCGAGCACATCGCCCGGCTGTAGCATCTTGCGGCCCCACGCGACCGTCGTGCTCCAGACATTGCCGCCGCCGAACGTCGTCGTATAGATCCCCGACACCGTCAGCCGGTTTTCGTTGACCGTGGGCGCAAGTTGCTCCGGCGAATTCAGATGGCCATACGACACCTGGAATGACCATTCCCGTGCCGGATTCCAGCTCACGCGGCCCGCGAAACTGTCGAGATAGGGCCGCTCGATGTCGTAACGGTACTGATCCGGCTCGCGGCCGCGAAACGACGATCCCTCGATCTTCCAGTCGCCCATCACCACGCCGGCCGTCAGCACGCCGAAGGTGATGTGGGTGGAGTCGAGCCAGTGATGGCTGATCGGCGCTTCCGGATTGTCCGCACCGCTGGTGCGATGCATGAACGCGGGCGGCCCGAGCGCAGGCTCGCCCGGCAGGCCGCCGTAAACGAATACGCTGGAGTTGGCGGTGAGGTTCTGGCTGTAGGTCGCCGCCAGTTCCATGAACAGGTCGTGCGGGTGCTGGCGATCGACCAGATGCGATGTTCCATTCGCCGTCTCGCCGGTCGCCAGCAACAGCGGATAACCATTCGCGCCCATGAAAGGCTCGGGCGATAGCATCGCCCGCACGCCGAACGTGCCGTCGCCGAGCGGCCGCTGCATCATGGTCATCAGCATGCCGCTGGCGAAGGTCTTGTGTGCGCCGCGCGGACCACCCTGATTGTCATAAATCAGATTGACCACCCCGTGGCTCATCACGCTCCAGTCTTCCAGCTTCCGGTAGATGCCCTCATGCGGTGAAGTGTCCGGCAGCCAGCTCGTGCCGGAACCATCGCGGGTCATTGCATACGGACCAAGAGGGCTGGCCATGGCATGCGACATCTGTCCCATGTCATGTCCGTTCATGTCATGACCGTTCATGACCTGCCCGGCCATCTCATGGCCGCGGGTGCCTTTCTGATGATCATGCGCATGATGGGAGGACGATCGCTTTTTCCCGGCGAGCCTCGCCGCCGGTTTCGCCGCGCGATCTTTCGGCATGTCCATTGTCATGCCGTCCGTATGTTTGTGATCGCCATGCGGCGCGGATTGCTCGTCCGCCTGGGCAAAAGCCGGAGAGGAGACGAGGAAAGCAAGCAAGGTGGCGGCACAACCGGCCGCGCGCCATTGTAAATCCAAAGGCATCTGGTTGATCCCAAATTCAAGACCTGACTGGCCTGCGGTCACGCAGGCATGAGACGTCGCCCTTACGGACGCGGTATCAGGCCGCGATGGGAATTCTGGGATCGGGGAAAATGGCGGCGTCGGCCAGCCTTGTTTCGCGCTCACCGTAACGAACGGCCAGCGCAATGCGGGCAGGCGTCAGCGCGCGCGACACCGGTTCGACATAGGCTGTCGCGCACATGGCGCAACACTTCATGTCCTTGCAGGAATCGGCGGATTTTTCCGCAGGCGCTCGGGATTCGGAATGCATATGCATGGCAGGCATTGCATCGTGCTGCGCGGCAGAGGCATGCGCATCCGCATGCATGTGAACAGCCTGTTGCACCGGCGCAGCAGCCGCGACACGGATGTGCGGCACGCCGCTTGCGATCAACGCAAGCACGAGGCATCCGGCCAGAATATATCGCAGCAACCCGATCATGCTCACACCTTAGCCAAGGGCGATATGACCGGCAACAATCGCCGCATACCTTCAGGGTACGAAAACCAGCAGCAGGAAGATCGCGAAAATAACCAGATGCACCAGCCCGAACAGGATGTTGGTGCGGCCGGTTCCGAACGTCATCATGCTGACCAGCATCGTCATCGCCAGCAGCACGATATCCCGTGATGGCAGGCCGAGCACGAGCGTCTTATCGAGAAGGTAGGCCGCCTCGGACACCGCCGGAATCGTCAGGCCGATGGTGGCGAGCGACGAGCCGAGCGCGAGGTTGATGCTTTTCTGCAAATCGTTCTTGCGGGCGGCGGACAGCGCCGCGATGCTCTCCGGCAATAGCACAAGCATGGCGACGACCACACCGGCGAAGGCGGGCGGCGCGCCGATGGCCGCAGCACCGGCATCCACCACCAGCGAGAACTTCTTGGCCAGCAGCACCACGGCCACCAGCGAGACAATCAGCAGCCCCACGCTCATCACCAGCACACCGCCGGACGCGGCCGCGTGGCCATTCTCTTCCTGTTTCCCGCCGATGAAATAATCGCGATGGCGGATGGTCTGGGTGTAGAGGAACACGCCGTAGAGAACGATCGTCGCGACGCTGACAAAGGCAAGTTGCAGGTGCGAGTAGACCGGCCCCGGCGTTTCCAGCGTGTAGTTCGGCATCACCAGCGTGATGGTCGCCAGCACCGTCAGTACGCACAGATAGACGTTGACGCCGGTGATCTGGAATTCCTGCTCGCGATAGCGCAATCCGCCGGCCAAAATGCACGCGCCGACAAGCCCGTTGCAGACGATCATCACCACGGCGAACACGGTGTCGCGCGCCAGCGTGGGAACTTCCTGCTCGCCCAGCATCAATGTGGCGATCAGCGCAACCTCGATGATGGTGACAGCGAGCGTCAAGAGCAGCGTCCCGAACGGCTCCCCGACCCGCTCCGCGATCACCTCGGCGTGGTGGACCGCCGCGAACACCGTGCCGAACAGCACGACGAGCAGCACCGCCGCAAACACCAGTCCCGCAACGGAATGGGTAAAGCCGATGCCGAGCGACGGAATGGCCGTGGCCGCAAACAGCAAAACGGCCAGCGTGGGATATACCCAGGCTGACCGTGGCATGTTGCTATGTGCGCTCATGCCGCAGAGGCTAGCGCATTTTTGCGAAGGTTACATCGCCTTGACGATATTCTCCGTCATCTTCTTGGCGTCGCCCAGCAGCATCATGGTGTTGTCACGATAGAACAGCGGGTTATCGACGCCGGCATAGCCCGAGGCGAGCGAACGCTTGATGAACATCACGGTGCCGGCCTTCCAGACCTGCAACACCGGCATGCCGTAGATCGGCGAGGACGGGTCTTCTTCCGCGGCCGGGTTGGTGACGTCGTTGGCACCGATCACGAAGGCCACGTCGGCCTGCGCGAATTCCGAGTTGATGTCCTCAAGCTCGAACACCTCGTCGTAGGGCACGTTGGCTTCCGCCAGCAGCACGTTCATGTGGCCGGGCATGCGGCCCGCGACCGGATGAATGGCGTACTTCACCTCGACGCCTTCCTTCTTCAGCGTGTCGGCCATTTCGCGCAAGGCATGCTGGGCCTGCGCCACCGCCATGCCGTAGCCCGGCACGATGATAACCTTCTGCGCGTTCTTCATGATGAAGGCCGCGTCGTCCGCCGAGCCGAGCTTGACCGGCTTGGCCTCGCCCGTACCGCCGCCGCCCGCGGCAGCAGCCCCGCCGTCGGCGCCGAAGCCGCCGAGGATGACCGAGATGAAGGAGCGGTTCATCGCATGGCACATAATGTAGGACAGGATCGCACCCGAGGAGCCGACCAGCGCGCCGGTGATGATCAGCGCCGAGTTGCCGAGGGTGAAGCCGATGCCGGCCGCGGCCCAACCCGAATAGGAGTTGAGCATCGAGATCACCACCGGCATGTCAGCGCCGCCGATCGGGATGATCAGCAGCACGCCGAGCACCAGCGCGATGATGGTGATGAGCCAGAAATCGACCGCGCTCTGCGACACGATCAGGCCGTAGATGAAGAACACCAGCGCCAGAGCGAGCACGATGTTGATGATGTGGCGCGCCGGCAGGATGATGGGCGCGCCGCTCATGCGGCCGGAGAGCTTGAGGAACGCGATCACCGAGCCGGTGAAGGTCAAGGCGCCGATGGCGACGCCGAGCGACATCTCGACGAGGCTCTGGGCGTGGATCGCGCCGTGGGTGCCGATGCCGAACGCGGTCGGCGCGTAGAACGCACCGGCGGCGACCAGCACGGCGGCCATGCCGACCAGCGAGTGGAAGGCCGCGACCAGTTCGGGCATCGCCGTCATCGGCACGCGCTTGGCGATCACGGCACCGATCGAACCGCCGATGGCGATGCCGAGGATCACGAGGATCCAGCCGGTTGCGCTCGCCGGCGGATGCGCCGCCAGCGTGGTGGCGACCGCGATGGCCATGCCGACCATGCCGAAGAAGTTGCCCTGACGGGAGGACGCCGGGCTCGACAGTCCGCGCAGCGACAGGATGAAAAGGACGCCTGCGACGAGATAAAGCAGGGCCGAAAGATTAGCGTTCATGGCTCAGGCCCCCGCTCACTTCTGCTTCTTCTTGTACATCGCCAGCATGCGCTGGGTGACAAGGAAGCCGCCAAAGATGTTGATGCACGCGAAGATCAGCGCGACGAAGCCGAAGGCGCGTGCCCAGAGCGGACCGTTGTCGTCGCCGACCAGCGCCACGCCGACCGCGAGCAGCGCGCCGACCACGATCACCGAGGAGATCGCGTTGGTCACCGACATCAGCGGCGTATGCAGCGCGGGCGTCACCGACCACACCACGAAATAGCCCACGAACACCGCGAGCACGAAGATCGACAGCCGGAACACGAACGGGTCGACAACCTCAATACCATGCATGGCTGTATTCCTTATGCTTTCGGCTGGAAGTTCGGGTGGATGACGGCGCCGTCCCTGGTCAGCGCGGTCGCCTTGACCAGTTCGTCGTCCCACTTCACGGCCAGCGATTTGGTTTCCTTGTCGAACATCGTCTCGATGAACGCCTGCAAATTGCGCGCATACAGGCCCGAGGCCGACGCCGCGACGCGGCCCGCGAGGTTGGTGTAGCCGATGATCTTGACGCCGCCCACGTCCGCGATCTCGTCGGCCTTCGCGCCCTCGACGTTGCCGCCGCGCTCCACAGCAAGATCGACCAGCACGGAGCCCGGCTTCATCGACTTGACCATGTCGAGCGTGACGAGCTTCGGCGCCGGACGTCCCGGAATGAGAGCCGTGGTGATGATGATGTCCTGCTTCTTGATGTGCTCGGCGGTGAGCGCTGCCTGCTTGGCCTGATACTCCTTGGACATCTCCTTGGCGTAACCGCCCGCCGTCTGCGCGTTCTTGAACTCCTCGTCCTCGACCGCGAGGAATTTCGCGCCGAGCGACTCGACCTGCTCCTTGGTCGCGGGCCGCACGTCGGTGGCGGAGACCACCGCGCCGAGGCGGCGCGCGGTCGCGATCGCCTGCAAGCCGGCAACGCCGACGCCCATCACGAATACCTTGGCGGCGGGAACGGTGCCCGCGGCCGTCATCATCATCGGGAAGGCGCGACCGAAGGCTTCGGCACCCTCGATCACCGCGCGATAGCCCGCGAGGTTCGCCTGCGACGACAGCACGTCCATCACCTGCGCGCGGGTGATGCGCGGCATCAGCTCCATCGCGAACGCCGCAACGCCCGCGTCGGCGAGCGACTTCAGCGCGGCCTCGTTGTTGTAGGGATCCATGATCGCCAGCGCGAGCGCACCCTTCTTGTAGGATGCAGCCTCGGTCGCGGTCGGGCGCTTCACCTTGATGACGATGTCGGCGTCCTTCACCGCATCCGCGCTCACCGTGGCGCCCATCGCCTCATAGTCGGCGTCCAGCAGACCGGACTTGATGCCCGCGCCCGGCTCGATCGCGACGTCGATCCCAAGCGACTTGTACTTCTTCACCGTGTCGGGCGTCGCCGCGACCCGCGGCTCGGCCGCGTCCTGTTCCTTGGCAATCGCTATCTTCATAAAGCCTCCCGCGATCTCAAAGCCGCGTCTGACCGGTGCACGACGCACCTCTGCTGCACGCGGAAGCGGCGTCAGCCGCTTCCTTCCAATCCCGTTATATGTTCAGGAAAAAAACGAATTCAGGTGAGGAAGATCGCCATCAGCGCCAAAATCACCACCAGCGTCACGCAGGTGTATTTGGTCAGCTTCAAAAAGCCCTCATAGGCTTCCTCGTGAGCGGGATAGTCGTTACCATCCGCGGTCGTGTAGGCCACCTCACTGTGGTCCGCCATTATTCTTGCCTCCAGCACTCGGTTGGTGTTCGAAATACCGTACTTGCCCGGACAGGGCAACGGCCCTTCTAGGCAAAAAGTTGGAGATAGCCCCAGGTGCCGTAATTCAACCCGGCCAGTTGTCCCGTATCCAGCGGGTCAGCCCCTCTTCGCCAACTTCACCCGCCGCCAGCGCGAGGATGATGGCGGTCGCATCGGCCGGTCTCGGGGCAAAGGGAATGTCGTTCATACGCAGGAATACCATCATCGCCTGAAATGCGATGCGCTTGTTTCCATCAATAAATGGATGATTACGGGCAAGCCCGAAGGCATAGGCAGCCGCAAGAACAGCGAAATCGGTTTGTCCGTAGTGCCATTGATTGACTGGCCGCAGAATTGCGGATTCGAGCAGTCCCTGATCCCGAATGCCTTCAGGCCCGCCAAACATCGCCAATTGTTCGGCGTGAATGTCGATGATTTCCCGAATATCCAGCCAGACCGGCTCGCTCATTTTGCCAAGGCGGCGAGCGTGTCGCGATATTCACGCATCACTTGCCGCGCGATCTCCATGGTCTTGGCATGTTTGGGATCGAAAGGAGACAATCGCAGGCTGCCATCCGGCTGCTCGAGCGGATAGACCTTGTCGCCTTCCTTGAGATTCAGGCGCGCAAGCAGTTCCTTGGGCAGGATCAAGCCGACAGAGTTGCCGATCTTGCGGATATGAAGGGCATTCCCTTCGGCTTTCGCGTCGCGAGCGGATTCGGTCATAACTCGTCTCCATTATACGGAATGTATAACGGAGATCGGCGTCCCGTTCAACAAATGTTTTACATACCCGGGCGGGGACCGCCCCTACCCCATCGCCTCCAGTTCGGAAATCATGCCCTCGATCACTGACAGGCCGCCGTCCCAGAACGTCGGGTCCTTGGCGTCCAGCCCGAACGGCGCGAGCAGTTCGGAATAGTGCTTGGTGCCGCCCGCCGCGAGCATGTCGAGGTAGCGCGCCGCGAAGCCGTCCGCCGCGTGCTCATAGACCGCATAGAGCGAGTTCACGAGGCAGTCGCCGAACGCATAGGCGTAGACGTAGAACGGCGAATGGATGAAGTGCGGGATGTACATCCAGAACGTCTCGTAACCGGGCTTGATCTCGATCGCAGGCCCGAGGCTCTCGCCCTGCACCGACAGCCAGATCTCGCCAAGCCGCTCGGCGGTGAGTTCGCCGTTGCGGCGCTCGGTGTGGACCGCGCGCTCGAACGAGTAGAACGCAATCTGCCGCACCACCGTGTTGATCATGTCCTCGACCTTGCCCGCGAGCAGCGCCTGACGCTGTTTCGCGTTCTTGGTCTGCGCGAGCAGCCGCTTGAAGGTCAGCATCTCGCCGAACACGCTTGCGGTTTCGGCCAGCGTCAGCGGCGTCGGCGCCATCAACGCGCCCTGCTTCGCCGCCAGCACCTGATGCACGCCGTGGCCGAGTTCGTGCGCGAGCGTCATCACGTCACGCGGCTTGCCCTGATAGTTCATCAGCACATAGGGATGCGCGGACGGCGTGGTCGGATGAGAGAATGCACCCGGCGCCTTGCCCGGACGCACCGGGGCGTCGATCCAGCGGTCGTCGAAGAAACGCTTGGCGATGCCCGCCATCTCAGGCGAGAAGTCGCCATAGGCTTTCAGAATGGTGGCCTTGGCATCGTTCCAGCCAATCTCGCCGCTGGCCGCGAACGGCAACGGCGCGTTGCGGTCCCAATGCGCCAGCTTCTTCTTTTTGAACCAGCGCGCCTTCAGCGCGTAATAGCGATGCGAGATACGCGGATAAGCCGCGCGCACCGATGCCACCAGCGCATCCACCACCTCGCGCTCGACGCGGTTGGCGAGATGGCGCGAATCCGCGACGTCCTGAAAGCCGCGCCAGCGGTCCGAGATTTCCTTGTCCTTGGCGAGCGTATTGGTGACGAGGGCGAAGGTGCGCTCATTGGCCTTGAAGGTTTTCGCCAGCGCCTGCGCCGCCGCCTTGCGCTTCTCGGGCGCGCGATCCTGCAACAGGTTCAGCGTCGGCTCGATGGCCAGTTCTTTCGATCCGACCTTGAAGCGCAGGCCCGCGATGGTCTGGTCGAACATGCGGTTGAACGCGCCGTAGCTGGTGGTCGATTTCTCGTGGAACAGTTGCTCGATGCGATCCTCGAGCTGATACGGCTTGTCCTTGCGGATGTCCTCCAGCCACGGGCGATAATGCCCGAGCGCCGGCGTCTGCATCGCCTGCTCGATCAGTCCGTCGTCGATGCGGTTGAGTTCGAGCGTGAAGAACAAAAGATGCGTCGAGGCATTGGTGAGACGCTCGGACACGTCGCCGTAGAACTTGGTGATCGCTGGATCGACCGTGTCACCGGCGTGGATCAGGCCCGCATAGGAAATCAGCCGCCCGGCAAGGTCGTCGATCGCCTCAAAGGATTTCACCGCCTCCGCGAGCCAGGCACCGCCATCGGGCCTGGCCAGCGCAGCCGCGATCTTGCCCTTGGTGGCCCCCTCGAACGCTGTGCAGTCGGCATCGAGCTTGTCGAGATCGCGCGCGATTTCCGGCGCGGTGATCGACGAGTACAGATCGCCCAGATTCCATACGGGAAGCTTCGCCGGCTTTGTTTTCGTGGCCGCCTTCGTCTTTGTCTTGGCGGAGGATTTGCGGACGGCGGGGGAGCGTGCGGCCATTATTCCAAACCTGTTCTGTCGTTTCGGACCAATTCGATATTCGCGAGGCTATCTCCGGTGCGCGGCGGGACCACGACCCCAGTATTTAAGAGGTCGTTAATCCGCATGCGCGAGAGTGCCCCGATTCGGGACAATTCAATCACATAGTCCGTGTTGCGGGGAGTACCATGGTTGCGACCATTCTGATTGCCGACGACGACGCCGTCCAGCGCCGTTTGCTGGAAAACATGGTGCAGCGTTGCGGCTATCAGACCATCGTCGTCGAAAGCGGCGACGCCGCGATGACGGTACTCACGGACGAGATGCGCACGGTCGACGCCGTGGTACTCGATCTCGTGATGCCGGGTCTCGACGGCCTCGGCGTCCTGTCGAAGATGCGCGAGATGGGTCTGCACATCCCCGTGGTGGTGCAGACCGCGCATGGCGGCATCGACAATGTGGTCTCCGCGATGCGCGCGGGCGCGCATGATTTCGTGGTCAAGCCGGTCGGCATCGAGCGGTTGCAGGTGAGCTTGCGCAACGCGCTCGACGCCAGTGCGCTGAAGGGCGAGTTGCAGCGCATCCGCCACTCGCGCGAGGGCCGCCTCACCTTCAAGGACATCGTGACCCGCTCGGAAGCGATGGGTCACGTGCTGGAGATGGGCAAGAAGGCAGCGTCCTCCACGATTCCGGTGCTGATCGAGGGCGAATCCGGCGTCGGCAAGGAACTGGTCGCGCGCGCAATCCACGGCTCGTCGGAGCGCGCCAGCAAGCCGTTCGTCACCGTCAATTGTGGCGCGATCCCCGATAACCTCGTGGAGTCGATCCTGTTCGGCCACGAGAAGGGCGCCTTCACCGGCGCAACCGAACGCCATGCCGGAAAATTCGTCGAGGCTTCCGGCGGCACGCTGTTCCTCGATGAAGTCGGCGAACTGCCGCTCACCGCGCAGGTGAAGTTGCTGCGCGCCCTGCAACAGGGCGAGGTCGAGGCGGTCGGCGGGCGCAAGCCGGTCAAGGTCGATGTCCGCATCATCTCGGCGACCAACCGCAATCTGCTCAACCATGTGAAGGCCGGGCATTTCCGCGACGACCTGTTCTATCGCCTGCATGTCCTGCCGCTGACGATCCCGCCCCTGCGGACGCGGCGCGAGGACATCCCCCATCTGTTGCGGCATTTCCTCGCCCGCTTCAGCGCCGAGGAAAACCGCGCCATCGCCCGCGTCGGCGCCGACGCTATGACCCGCCTCGTCAACGCCGACTGGCCGGGCAATGTCCGCCAGCTCGAAAACGCGGTCTATCGCGCGGTCGTGCTGTCCGACGGCGAGGAGTTGCGGGCCGACGACTTTCCCGCCATCAATGGCGACAATCCGGGCCCGGGCGCAGCCCCCGAGATCGAGCCGCTGACGCTCGCGCAACCCGCACGGGTTGCGGGCCATGAAATTCCCATCGCCCCCGCCCAGCCCGCACCGGCGTTCCTGCCGCACGGCACCCTGGCAATGCTGGACGAGGACGGCGAATGCCGCGCACTCGACGAGATGGAAGCCGAGATCATCCGTTTCGCCATCTCGCATTATCGTGGCCAGATGTCGGAAGTGGCGCGGCGGCTCAAGATCGGCCGTTCCACGCTGTACCGGAAGATGGACGATATCGCCGCTGTTCCCGCCGGGAAAACCAGGGACTCCTGAAAAAGGCCCCGCCCCTTCGAACCGTTGCGGCTTGGTGACAGACCAAGAGAAAGCATGCCGGGGCGGTTGCGGATCACCGCTGGTACGGTCAGTTTCCCGTGACACGTTCCGGCGCAAGCTAGGCGCATTGCGTCCGTGCGTGTACACTCTCGATGGTGCGATGAATCGACCGGCCGCGCTGCGCCCGGAACAATGAGACAACATCGCTGTTTCAGGCCGAAACAGCCTCGCTCAGGGAACTCGATAATGCATGACTTCTCGACCGGCCGCAGCGGTTTCGATCGCGTGCTGGCAGCCGTTGCGGCAACCTTCCTGCTGACCGGGACCGCAACCTTGGCCCATGCCGACCCGGCGAAGCCAGCGGATGCCGCCGCCATCAGCGCCGCAGTTCCCACACCTGACACGTCGAACGTCCCGCCGCCCACCGCCGCCGACCTCAAGTCCGAAGCGGCCAAGACTGCCGCCGAGCCCGCCAAGGCGGATGCGAAGACCGGCAACAATGCGGCGGCCGCCGACGCGCCGAAAACCGGCGCCGCCACACCCGCCGAGGCCGCCAAAACCGAGCCTGCGAAGGCCGATACGGCCACGACAGCCCCCGCCGCTCCGGCCAGGCCGGATGACGTCAAGACCGATAACGCCAAGACCGAAACTCCGGCCGCCGCTCCCGCCGTCGCTGCACTCGATCCGTCCGCCGAGGCGCTGCGCAGCCTGGTGACCGCGAAGGCGTCGAAGTATTTCGACCGCAAGAAAGAACGCGAGGCGGTGGAAGCCTTCTACAAGGACCGCAACTACGCCCCGCTGTGGACCAAGGGCGCCGCCGCGACGGCGCGCGCCAACGACGCGATCGCGCGGCTGAAGAAGGCCGATGAGGACGGCCTCGACGCCGACGATTATCCGGTGCCGAATTTTGCCGCCGCGGCCACGCCTGACGCGCAGGCCGACGCCGAACTGAAGCTGACCGAAAGCGTGCTCGACTACGCCCGCCATGCCCAGAGCGGCCGCATGCACTGGTCGCAGGTGTCCGGCGACATCCAGTATCCCGAGCACTCTCCCGACCCGGCCGAAGTGCTGATCAACGTCTCGACCGCGCGCAATGCCGGCGCGGCCCTTGAGACCTACAATCCGCCGCACAAGCTCTACAAGGAGTTGAAGGCGAAGCTCGCCGAGCTGCGCGGCAAGACCGAGGAAGCCGCCAAGATCGCCGACGGCGAGACGCTGCGCTTCGTCAAGCCGACCAAGAAGAACCCGAACCCCGCAATGATGGACGACGCCCGCGTGCCCGCGTTGCGCGCCAAGCTCGGCGTCACCGAAAATGCGAGCGACACCCATTACGACGCGACCGTCGCCGCAGCGGTGCGCAAATTCCAGAGCGCGAACGATCTCAAGGCCACCGGCGTTCTCGACAACCACACGGTTGCAGCGCTCAACGGTCCGCGCAACGACCGCAAGATCGATATCGTCCGCGTCAACATGGAGCGCTGGCGCTGGCTGCCGCGCGATCTCGGCGCGGCCGCGCTCGGCGATGCCTATGTCATCCTCAACATTCCCGATTACAGCCTCCAGTTGATGCATAATGGCGCAACGGCCTGGAAGACCCGTGTCGTCGTCGGCAAACCCGGCAAGCACGCCACGCCGCTGCTGACGGAGACGATGAAGTACATCACCGTCAATCCGACCTGGAACGTGCCGCCGTCGATCATCTACAACGAGTACCTGCCCGCCTTGCAGCAGGACCCGACCGTGCTTGAGCGCATGGGCCTCAAGCTCCAGCGCAACCCCGATGGCACCATCCGCATCTCGCAGCCGCCGGGCGAAGCCAACGCGCTCGGCCGCATCCGCTTCAACTTCCCGAACAAGTTCCTCGTCTATCAGCACGACACGCCGGACAAATATCTGTTCGCCAAGAGCGAGCGCGCGTTCAGCCATGGCTGCATGCGGGTGCAGAATCCGGATCAGTACGCCGCGACGATCCTGAGTATCGCGCTGCCGAAGGATCATTACACGCCGGAGAAAATCCGCAGCATGTATGGCCACAACGAGATCAACATCAACCTGCCGACGCCGCTCCCGGTCAACATCACCTACCAGACCGCGTTCGTGGACGACGCCGGCAAGCTCGAATTCCGCAAGGACATCTATGGCCGCGATGCGACCATGATCAAACTGCTGAAGGAAGGCGGCCGCCGCAACCTCGAAACCGTCGTCGCGCATTCGCAGCCGAACTACGTACGGCCCACCGGCAACATCAATATTCCGGGCGACGGCTACGCGGACCGCTCCTCGGCACCGAATTTCTTCCAGATGCTGTTCGGCGGCGGGGGCCGCGCGGAGGCCGAGCCGGAACCCCGTTCCCGCCGCCGCTCCTACCGTTAGGCCCGTCAATTTTTCGGGCCGGGTTCCCGGCACCGGAATTTCATCTTCCGCAATAAAATCAGGGCCCCGCCGCAAGCGGGGCCCTTTGCGTTAACCCTGACCCAGAACGCGGTATAAATACCGGCCCTTTTTTGCCACAGTCGGCTCGTTAGCTCCCGATCGCGTGATCGGGGGTGGGGGTAAATTTCCATTAACCGGCCGACGTTACACACAATTCACCATCTCCGCTGCGTGGGGTAGCGGGGATCTCTTCCTGGGCGTTCCAACAGGACGATAAGTGGCGGGCGATCATTCACGCGGCAGCAGCCTTTGGCCTGTGCGGCACTCCTTGCGAGTGAGCGCGGCCGCTATGCTTCTGCTGTTCGCGGGCGCTGGCGCGGTGCATGACGCGACCGCCAGCAACGACACCCGCACCCTCTCATTCCACCACACCCATTCCGGCGAAGACCTCACCGTCACCTTCAAGCGCAACGGCCGTTACGACGCCGACGCATTGAAGAAGCTCAACCACTTCCTGCGCGACTGGCGCAGCCAGGATTCGACCACGATGGACCCGCATCTGTTCGATATCCTGTGGGAGGTCTATCGCGACGTCGACGCCAAACAACCGATCCAGATCATCTCGGCCTATCGCTCGCCCAGGACCAACGCGATGTTGCGCCGCCGCTCGGCGCATTCCGGCGTCGCGCGTTTCAGCCAGCACATGCTCGGCCATGCGATGGATTTCTTCATTCCCGGCGTGCCGCTCGAAAAGATTCGCTTCGCCGGGCTTCGTCTGCAACGCGGCGGCGTCGGCTTCTACCCCACCTCCGGTTCGCCCTTCGTGCATCTCGACACCGGCAACATCCGCCACTGGCCGCGCATGACGCACGACCAGCTCGCGCGCGTATTCCCGGACGGCAAGACGGTCCATGTCCCCACCGATGGGCGTCCGCTGAAGGGCTACGATCTCGCGCTCGCCGAAATTCAGCGCCGCAAGGGCGACGAAGCAACCACAACAAGCAGCCGCAGCCTGCTCGCCTCGCTGTTCAGGGGCAAGCAAGCCTCGGAGGATGACGAGGAATCGTCCGCCGCCACACCGGCGACCGAACCCGCCGCCGAAACACCCGCCAAGCCAGGCCTGATCGCCTCGGCCGCCGAGAAGGTGAAGGACAAGATCGCGGAGATCGTGCCGGTGCCGCGCGCACGGCCGGTGCAGACCGCGAGCTATCGCATAGCCTCCGCGGCCCCTACCGAAATTCCGCTCGCTCCCGCCAAACCTGCCCGGGCAGCCAAACAGCCGCAGACCATGGCCGAGATGATCGAGGCCCGCGTCCGCTGGGATGACGCCGCGATGACGCCGAAACCCGCCTCGGCCGAACAGATCGCCGCCGCTAAGGCGCGCGCCGCCGATCCGCAGTCCACCGCATCGCTTCCCGCAAACGTCGCCAATGCGATGGCCTATGACGCGCCGCAACTGCTCGACCGCAACAAGATCGTCGCCGCGAGCGGGCCGGTTCCGCCGACGCACATCGCGGCCCTCGCGCGCGATGCGGCGGTGTCCGTCCATGCCACCACCGTGGTCGGCAAGACATTGCGCGGCCAGTCCCGTTCGCTGGCGACCATGCTGCGCCTCGCCAGCGCCGATCAGGCGAGCGACATCTGGCTGCGCGCGATGGTGCTGACGCCGAGCGCCAACAACGCGCTCTACACCTCGGTGATGGGCGACTGGGACATGAGGGCGATGGCCGCGCATTTCGTGAAGCCCGCGCGCGCGGTGACGATCACCTTCTCGCTCGATCCGCAGATCGGCCCCGCCTGCGACCGCTTCAGCGGCCAGGCCATCGCCGCGATGCCGACGACGAATTTCGTGCAGACCGCGGCGCTGCGGTAGGCTCACAGCAGAATGTCATGCGCGGGCTTGACCCGCGCATCCATCGTCCGCTTTAGCGGACAACCCTCATTATATGGATCGCACGAAAAAATAATGGATTGCCGGGTCATAAGGGCGTTCACGCCCGTCTTCGACGGGCTATGCCCGGCAATGACAATTTTGAAATGCGAAACTAGCTCGGCCAACCTGATACTTCGATCGGCCTCACAGCATCCCGAGCGCCTGCATGTAGGTTTCGAGGATGGTTTCCTGTTCCTCGCGCTCGTTGGCGTCCTGCTTGCGCATGCGCACGATGGTGCGCAGCGCCTTGACGTCGAAGCCGTTGCCCTTGGCTTCGGCATAGACGTCGCGAATGTCGTCGGAGATTGTCTTTTTTTCTTCTTCCAGCCGCTCGATGCGCTCGATGATGGCCTTGAGCTGGTCCTTGGCGAAACGGTGGGCGACGTCTTCCTTCACGGCGGCGGCTGTGGCCATCGGGTACTCCTGAACTTTGATGAGGCGGCGCCGGCCGGGCGGCAAAGCGTCTGTCGCGGCCACACTCATCCAGTCCACGCGGCTGCGTCAAGGCAACGCGCCGCGCCGTCCACAATGCCCACAGGGCATGTTCAGAAGGCCGTTCGCATCACGATTTTCAGTGTTCCGGGAGCGCTTCAGTGCCCGGCGGCGGCCTGCTTCATGGCCGCGATCTGTTCCGGCGAGGCATCGGTCTGGTACTTCGCCTTCCATTCGGCGTAAGGCATGCCGTAGATCGCCTCGCGGCCCTCGTCCTTGGTCATGGGCACGCCGCGCTCGTCGGCGGCGTCCTTGATCCAGTTCGACAGGCAGTTGCGGCAAAATCCCGCCAGATTCATCATGTCGATGTTCTGCACGTCGGTGCGCCTCTGCAAATGCGCGACGAGACGGCGGAAAACGGCGGCTTCAAGCTCGGTCTGGGTGGCTTTGTCGATCGCCATGATGCTCCTCGTTGTTCGGCTCCGGCCCGGATCGCCCGTGCCCTGTCTCGCTCCTGTCCAAGCACATAACCCCGGCAGCGGATTTTACCAGCCCCCCGCGTGCGGCGCGGTTGGAATTGCGCCCGTCTTTGAGTAGCCTGCATCCATGCCGAAAGTGAATTCGCGGTTGCCCACCTTGCGCCTTTTCCTGCCCCTTGTCCTCGGATCGATTCTCGCCGTCCCGGCCCTGTGCGCGTCAACCGCGCCGGCGCGGGCCGACTTCCGCCTGTGCAACAACACCTCCAGCCGCGTCGGCATCGCGCTCGGCTACAAGGACAGCGAAGGCTGGGTCACCGAGGGCTGGTGGAATATCTCCTCCCACGCCTGCGAGAGACTGCTCAAGGGCACGCTGGTGGCGCGGTACTATTACATCTATGCGCTCGATTACGATCGCGGCGGCGAATGGTCCGGCCAGGCGTTCATGTGTTCGCGCGACAAGGAATTCACCATCAAGGGCACCGAGAACTGCCTCGCGCGCGGATTCGACCGCACCGGCTTCTATGAGGTGGACACCGGCGAACAACGGTCATGGACCGTGCAACTGACCGAGACCAACGAGCAGAATCTCCAGCGCCAGCAACAACCCACCTTGCCGGGGTTGCCGAACGCGCCCGGCGCGGGCCAGCCCGGCGGCATTCTGCCCACGCCCGCCCCGCTTCCCGCACCGGGAACGAAGCAATGAGGCGGCTGCGCCGCGTCCGGATTCTCGCAACGCTCGGACCTGCGTCCTCCGACAGCGCCACCATCCGCAAGCTGTTCGAAGCGGGCGCCGACGTCTTCCGCATCAACATGAGCCATACCTCGCATGACAAGATGCGGGAGCTGATCGCCACCATCCGGAATATCGAAAGCAGCTACAACCGCCCGATCGGCATTCTCGTCGATCTGCAAGGGCCGAAACTGCGGCTCGGCGCCTTCAAGGAGGGCGCCGCGATCATCGCCAACGGCCAGAGTTTCACGCTCGATTCCGATCCCGCGCCCGGCGACAAGACCCGCGTTCACCTGCCGCATCCGGAAATCCTGCGCGCGCTGAAGCCCGGCGACGCGCTTTTGATCGACGACGGCAAGCTGCGGCTGATCGCGGAGGAAACCTCGCACGACCGCGCCGTGACGCGCGTGGTGATCGGCGGACGCATCTCCGACCGCAAGGGCGTCAGCCTGCCCGACACCGACCTGCCGGTCTCGGCGATGACACCGAAGGACCACGCCGATCTCGCCGCCGCGCTCGATGCCGGCACCGACTGGATCGCGCTGTCGTTCGTGCAGCGTGCAGACGATGTGCACGAGGCGCGGCGCATCGTGCGCGGCCGCGCGGCGATCATGTCCAAGATCGAGAAGCCGCAGGCCATCGAGCGTCTTGAGGCCATCATGCACGCCTCCGACGCCATCATGGTGGCGCGCGGCGATCTCGGCGTCGAAATGCCTGTGGAGCGCGTGCCGGGTTTGCAGAAGCAGATGACGCGCATGGCGCGGCGCATGGGCAAACCGGTGATCATCGCCACCCAGATGCTGGAATCGATGATCGCCTCGCCGGTGCCGACGCGCGCTGAAGTCTCCGACGTCGCGACGGCGGTGTTCGAGGGCGCGGACGCGGTGATGCTGTCGGCGGAATCGGCGGCGGGCAAATATCCTTCCGACGCGGTGATGATGATGGATCACATCGGCGAGGAAGTGGAGCGCGATCCGAATTTCGGAAGCGTGATCGACGGGCAGCGCCCCGCGCCGGAAGCGACCGCGGGCGACGCCATCGCCGACGCCGCGCGACAGATCGCCGAGACGCTGCACCTGCCCGCCATCATCTGCTGGACCAGTTCGGGCTCGACCGCGATGCGCGTGGCGCGCGAGCGGCCGCGCTGTCCGATCGTCGCGATCACGCCCAACGCCGTGGTCGCGCGAAAACTGGCCCTGTTATGGGGCGTGCATTGCGTGGTGGCCGATGACGCGCAGGACGGCGACGACATGATCCAGCGCGCCGGGCGCATCGCCTATCGCGACGGCTTCGCCAAGGCGGGCGAGCGCGTCATCGTCGTCGCGGGCGTGCCGTTCGGCACGCCGGGTACCACCAACATGGTCCGCATCGCCACCATCGGCGCGGACAGCGACGCCAATATCTGATTTCAGGCGGCGCGCGCCCGCTCGAAGCGGATCACCTGCCAGACGAACAGCACCACGCTCCCCAGCACCATGATCGAGCCCGCTCCGGCCAATGGCTCGCCCTCGTGCCTGCCCATATGGATCATCGCGACACCGATCACCATCACGATGGTCCCGGCGACCCAGACCATCACCTGCAAGCGCGCCACCCGCGCGACATCGAGCACGGGATGCAGGCGATAGAACAGTCCGAACAGAAACAAAGACACCCAGCCGAGCAGGTTGAGATGGGCGTGGGCCGTCAAGGTTGAATGATTCTGCGAGATCGCCATCGCAAGGCCCCAGATCATTCCGAGGGCGAGGATCAAGGCGGCGACAAGAAAACTGAGCGACGAAGCTCTCATGATGCAATCCCCTCAAATAAAGCCGAGACATAGCAAAACCGCCGCCGCGTATGAAGCGGAGCGGCGGTTCATCCACGATTTCAGATATCGCGGCCTTCGACCTTTTCGGTGAGGCTCTTCACCATGTCTGGCACCTTGTCGAGGTGCGGATTGATGGCGAGCGCGCGGCGGAACACCTCCAGCGCGTGCTTGTCGTCGCCGATCTCCTCGAGAATGACGCCCAGCCCCGCCAGCGCGCCGAAGTGACGCGGCTCGCGGCGCAGTACCTCCTCGATGTCTTCCATCGCGCGGGTGTAGTCGTTCTTCTTGTAATAAAGCGTCGCGCGCCTGTTCCAGGCTTCCGTGTAATCGGGGCGCAGCTTGATGATGGCGTCGAGCAGTTTCAGTGCTACATCGGATTCGTTGTTCTCCAGTGCGATGCTCGCGCGCGACATCAGGAGCGCGACGGTGTCGCTCGGCGTCTTCATCCAGATCGCCCAGATCCGCGCCTCGACCGCGCGGGCGCTGTCCTCGTCGGGCGCGGCCTTCAATGCATCGAACAGGAAGTCGAGGCTCTTGCCGTGAGACTGGACGGACGGAAGCTGCTTCGGCGCCTGCGGCAGTTTCTGTTTGGAAGGAGAATCGGCGTGCGCAGCCGGAGGCGCGAAAGCGAGAAGCGCCGCAAAAACAAGTCCGGCCGGAACATTGACAGCAACACGCTGGCGCAGGGTCATAAGGTGACTCTAGACGCGCAAAACGCCGCCTGCAAAGGGCAAGCGGCGTCAAACAGGCGTGATGATTTCACGGGGTGCCGGACAGCGTCCGGCAAACATCAGAGGCGATCAGCCCTGACGCGCCTTGAAGCGGCGCTGCACCTTGTTGATGACGTAAACCCGGCCCTTGCGGCGGACCAGACGGTTGTTGCGGTGACGGCCGCGGAGCGATTTCAGCGAGTTACGGACCTTCATGGGACATGCTCTTGCGAAAGGCCGTATCGACAGGCCGAGTTGCATCAATATTTATGGGCGCCCGGGCGGCAAGGCCGTCGCCGGGATGGCCGGTTTCTAGAGAGCGCGAGGCGGAATGTCAATGCAATCAAGGCTTTTTCCGCCCATCTGGCGGGAAAAGCCTTGGTTTTTCCGGCCTCTCCTGCTGAAATCCTTGGGAAAATCCCACTCTCCCGCCCCGGCGGCAGTTTACGCCCTCGGCCGCGCACCAGCCGCCTTGCCCAGCCGCGCCAGATGGGTGGCGAGGAACTCGATCAGCACCTCCACGCGGGCCGGACGCGGGCCGCCCGGCGGCATCACCAGATGCACCGCCCCTTCCGGCTGCCTCCAGCCCTTCAGAATGACTTCGACCTGCTTTTTGGCGATGGCCTCGCCGATGATGAAGTCGGGCAGGTCGGCGATGCCGAGCCCGGCGATCAGCGCCGGGATCACCGCCTCGCCATTGTTGATCCGCAACGGGCCCGACGGCCGAACCGCGACCTGCTCGCCCACATCGTTGGTGTAATGCCAGACCTCCGGCGTGGTCCGGTAGGCGTAGGTGAAGCAGCGGTGCTGGGCGAGATGCATCGGGTGCATCGGCCGCCCATGCTTTTTCAGATAAGAGGGAGCCGCAACGGTGTAGAGCGGCATCGGGCACAACCGCCGCGCCACCAGCGAGGAATCCGGCAGCCGCGCGATCCGCACGCCGATATCGAACCCCTCCCCGATCAGATCGACCATCGCGTCGCTGAGATGCAGGTCGATCGACACATCCGGATATTGCGCGAGAAATTCCGGCAATAGCGGCGCGACCACCCGCTGGCCGAACGTCATCGGCACCGCGAGCCGCACCAGCCCGCGCGGCGATGCCGCCTGCGACAGCGCCTCGTTCTCGGCCTCCTCGCCGTCCGACAGCAATTGCGCCGCGCGGATCGACAGCGCACGCCCGGCATCGGTCAGCGCGAGGCGGCGCGAGCTGCGGTTGAACAGCCGCGCGCCCAGCCGCTCCTCCAGCCGCGTCACCGCCTTGGAGACGGTCGCTTTCGACAGCGTGAGTTCACTCGCGGCGGCGGCAAACGAGCGCAGCTCCACCACCTTGGCGAAGATCGCCATCGCCTCGAAATCGGGAAGTTTCGACATCGCGCTGATTATCTCAATTTTGGAAACAATAAGTTTCAATAGTTTCTATTTATACACCAGCGAACGAAGCCTATTCAAGGGTCATCGAATTTCAACCACGGAGAAATCCAATGACCAGGTCTCTCAACGGCAAGGTTGCTCTCGTCACCGGCGGCTCGCGCGGCATCGGCGCGGCCAGCGCTCTCGCGCTCGCGGATGAAGGCGCGAACATCGCGATCAGCTACACCGCGTCGCCCGACAAGGCCGAGGCGGTTGTCCGGGAGTTACGCGGCAAGGGCGTGCAGGCGGAAGCCTTCAAGGCCGATCAGGGCAAGCCCGCCGAGGTCGAGCAACTTGTCAGCGATGTTGCCAAGCGTTTCGGCCGCCTCGACATTCTCGTGAACAATGCCGGCGTCGCCGTGAGCGGCACTGTCGATGATCCGAAGGCCGACACCCGGGCGTTCGATCGCCAGTACGCGGTCAATCTCGACGGCGTGGTGACCGCGATCCGCGCCGCATCGAAACTGATGGGTGAAGGCGGACGCATCGTCACCATCGGCTCGGATCTCGCCACCCGCGCCTCGTTTCCCGGCATGGCCGATTACGCCGCCACCAAGGCCGCGGTCGTCGGTTACACCAAGGGCGCGGCACGCGATCTCGGCCCGCGCGGCATCACCGTCAACGTGCTGCAACCCGGCTCGATCGCAACCGACATGAACCCGGAAGACGGGCCTTCGTCGGAAGCCCAGCGGTCGCTGCATGCGCTGCAACGCTACGGCAAGCCCGAGGAGATCGCCGCAGGCGTGGTCTTTCTCGCAAGTCCCGGCGCGTCCTTCGTGACCGGCACGGTGCTGAACGTCGATGGCGGCTTCGGCGCGTAACGCGAATGCCCCCGGACGAATGGCGTCCGGTTTTTTTCAGAATTCACTTCGCAATCCACTTGGAGGACATGACATGATCGAACTTCGTCCCTTCAGTTCTCTTGGCGGCGCCAACCACGGCTGGCTCAACGCCAAGCATCACTTCTCGTTCGCGAGCTACTACGATCCCGCCCGCATGAGCCACGGCGCGCTGCGCGTCTGGAACGACGACGAGATCGCGCCCAACACCGGCTTTCCGGCGCATCCGCATTCCGACATGGAGATCATCACCTATGTCCGCGAAGGCGCGATCACGCATCAGGACTCGCTCGGCAACAAGGGACGCACCGAAGCCGGCGACGTTCAGGTGATGAGCGCAGGCTCGGGCATCCGTCATGCCGAGTACAATCTGGAGCCGGTGAAGACCACGCTGTTCCAGATCTGGATCGAGCCGACGCAGCAGGGCGGCCAGCCTTGCTGGGGCGCGAAGCCTTTTCCCAAGGGCGATCGCTCGGGCAAGTTCGTGACGCTCGCCAGCGGCTTCAAGGATGACGCCGATGCGTTGCCGATCCGCGCCGAAGCACGGGTGCTCGGCACCACGCTGAAGGCCGGCGAAAGCGTCGACGTCGCGCTCAACGATAACCACAAGGGTTATCTCGTGCCCGCGACCGGCGCGGTCGAGGTCAACGGCGTGCGCGCCAATGCCCGCGACGGCGTTGCGATCAGCAACGAGCCGAACCTGCGCATCACCGCGCTGGAAGACTCCGAACTCGTGCTGGTGGAGACGGCGGCATGATTGACCTGTTGCTCGCGATGCCGGCGGTGACGCTGAGCCTGCGGACTCTGCTCGGCCGCGCCCGGCGCTGCCAGGCGCATCCGCACTGACGACAACGCCGTGGCCCATCCGGGCCACGGCACCCATTCCCTCACAAGCATAGCTGGAGACTTCCATGCCCAAGGTTCTCGTTCTTTATTATTCCGCCTACGGCCACATCGAGGCGATGGCCAACGCCGTTGCCGAAGGCGCGCGCGAAACCGGCGCCACCGTCGACATCAAGCGCGTACCCGAACTGGTGCCGCCGGAGGTCGCCAAGGCCGCGCATTACAAGATCGATCAGGCCGCACCTGTGGCGAAGATCGAGGACCTCGCGAACTACGACGCCATCGTCGTAGGCACCGGCACGCGGTTTGGCCGCATGTCCTCGCAGATGGCGAACTTCCTCGATCAGGCCGGCGGCCTATGGGCGAAGGGCGCGCTGCACGGCAAGGTCGGCGGCGCGTTCTCCTCGACCGCGACCCAGCACGGCGGACAGGAAACGACGCTGTTTTCCATCATCACCAACCTCCTGCACTTCGGCATGGTGATCGTCGGCCTCAATTACGGCTACGCCGGCCAGATGGGCGTCAAGGAAGTCCATGGCGGCGCGCCTTACGGTGCAACCACGATTACCGATGGAGACGGCTCACGCATGCCGAGCCAGAACGAACTCGATGCCGCGCGCTATCAGGGCCGCACCATCGCCGAAACTGCGAAGAAGCTGCACGGGTAAGCATATCGTCAGCGTCATTGCGAGCGAAGCGAAGCAATCCAGACGTTCCATCCGCTGGATTGCTTCGTCGCTTTCGCTCCTCGCAATGACGCGCAAGGGCGTCGTCCCCGCGCAGGCGGGAACGACATCAAGAGAGGTCCACCCGATTTTACCGCCCCCATTCGTTTGCGACGTGTCGCGGTTTTTGTCATGGTCTGCGTCCCTCGCGACTGAGACGAGCACCTGATCCCTCGCGCGTTTTCAGGTTCGCTATCACCCTTTGCAAAAATGGACTGCCCATGACCATCAAGGCCTTCGTGTTCGATGCCTACGGCACGCTCTACGACATCCAGTCGGTCGCAACGGTCACCGAGGAGGCTTTCCCCGGCCATAGCGACTTCATCACGCAGGTCTGGCGGATGAAGCAACTCGAATACACCTGGCAGCGCAGCATGATGCAGCGCTACGAAGATTTCTCGGTGGTGACGCGGGAATCGCTCGTCTATTCGCTGAAGCTGCTCGGCCTCACCTACAGCGAGGCCGTGTTCGAGCGCATCATGGACAAATACGTCCACCTCGACCTGTATCCGGACGCGAAGGCAGCACTCGCGGCCCTGAAAGGCCACAAGCTCGCGATCCTGTCGAATGGCAGCAGCCAAATGCTCAACGATCTGGTGACGAACACCGGCCTCAACCGGGTGCTCGACGCCACCATCAGCATCGACAGCGAGCGCATCTTCAAGCCCGCGCCGCAGGCCTACACGCTGATCGAGAAAAAACTCGGCGTGAAACCGGCCGAGGTGATGTTCGTCTCGTCAAATCCGTTCGACGTGGCGGGCGCGAAATCCTTCGGCCTCAACGTCGCATGGATCGAACGCGTCACGCCGCAGGCGATGGCCGCCGAGATCAAGCCCGGCGCGCCGGTAGCTCCCGTCACCATGTTCAAGGCCGTGCGAACGCAGATGGACGAACTTGGATTCCTGCCGGATCACCGCATCCGCGCATTGTCCGACCTGCCGAAGCTCGTCGGACAATAATCAGCTCTTGAAATACGGCTCGACAGTGCCGGAAAATTTCATGGTGATCGGATTGCCGTGGCGATCCTTCGCCGAGCCGACGCTCATCCGCACCCAGCCCTCGCTGACGCAATATTCCTCGACATTGGTTTTCTCGACGCCCTTGAAGCGGATGCCGATATCGCGCGACAAAACCTTCTCGTCGTAGAACGGGCTGTTGGGATCGACCGAAAGACGGTCGGGCAATTCATTGCTCATCATCATCCTTTAATTGTCGCCGCAGGCATGCCTGCCATGCGCTCATGCGCTGCCGTCCGTCATCAGACGATCAGAACGGCAAATGTCCGCTTTTGAAATAATACATCGCGAGATAGCCGATCGCCAACCCGATCACCACACCTATCGCCACTCTCATGCGCGCCTCCATTGCCTCATCATAGGCGCATCTTCACGACGGCGCGATACCGCCCGAAAGGGGAACCATCCCGTCTTACGTCCGTTTTATTAGCATTATAGCTTTGCCACCGGGGCACGGGGCGCAGGATTTAACTTTCAGCCGCCGGGAAAATTCCAATGGATGCTCCGCGCTCGACACCGGGTGATACCGCCCATCAAACCGGCATCGATCAGCTCTGTATCAACACCATCCGCACTCTCACCATCGACGCCGTGCAGAAAGCCAATTCGGGCCATGCCGGCGCGCCGATGGGGCTGGCGGCCGTTGCCTACACGCTGTGGCAGGAGGTGTTGCGCTACGATCCCGCCGATCCGCTGTGGCCGAACCGCGACCGCTTCGTGCTGTCGTGCGGCCATGCCTCGATGCTGCTGTACTCGCTGATCCATCTGTCCGGCATCAGGCGGGTAAAGGACGGCAAGGTCACGAGCGCGGAAGCGGTGACGCTCGACGACATCGAGCATTTCCGCCAGATCGACAGCGTGACGCCGGGCCATCCGGAATACAGCCACACCACCGGCGTCGAGACCACCACTGGGCCGCTCGGTCAGGGCTGCGGCAACAGCGTCGGCATGGCCATCGCCTCGCGCTGGCTGGGCGCGCACTACAACAAACCGGGGCACACGGTTTTCGATTTCAACGTCTATACCATCTGTAGCGACGGCGACCTGATGGAAGGTGTCGCCTCGGAGGCCGCTTCTCTCGCGGGGCACCTTGGATTGGATAATCTGTGCTGGATCTACGACAGCAACACCGTCACCATCGAAGGCCACACCGAACTCGCGTTCGATGAAAACGTCGCGGAGCGGTTTCGCGGCTATGGCTGGCACGTCACCCATGTCACGGACGCCAACGACTGCGAGCGCATCCGCGCCGCGCTGGAGGAATTCCGCGAGACCAAGGGCCGCCCCACCCTCATCATCGTCAACAGCGTGATCGGCTACGGCGCGCCGGACTTGCAGGGCACCTCGAAAATCCACAGCGATCCGCTTGGTGCGGAAGAAATCAAAAAGACCAAGGCCTTTCTCGGCTTTCCGCAGGACAAGGACTTCTACGTGCCGGACGGCGTGCGCGAACGCTTCCATAGCGGCATCGGCCAGCGCGGCGCGGCGGCACGCGCGGCGTGGGACAAGAATTTCCGGAATTACGCCAGGGAATACTCCCATCAGGCAAGCCAGATCGAACGCGGCCTGAAGCATGAGTTGCCGGAGAACTGGGCCAGCACCCTGCCCGTGTTCAAGCCCGATACGAAAAGCATTGCCACCCGCGAAGCGTCCGGCAAGGTGCTCAACGCCATCGCCGAGGAATTGCCCTGGGTACTGGGAGGCGCCGCCGACCTCGCGCCATCGACCAAGACCAAGCTGACCAGCGAAGGCATGACCGCGCTGGAGAAGGCCACGCCCGGCGGGCGCAACATGCATTTCGGCATTCGCGAGCACGGCATGGGTGCCATCGTCAACGGCATGGGTCTGTGCCATCTGCGCGCTTTTGGCGCGACCTTCCTGATCTTCTCGGACTATATGCGGCCGCCGATCCGTCTCGCCGCGTTGATGCGGTTGCCGGTCTTCCACGTCTTCACCCATGACTCCATCGGCGTCGGCGAAGACGGCCCGACCCATCAGCCGGTCGAGCAACTGGCGAGCCTGCGCGCCATTCCGGGCCTCGTCACGCTGCGCCCGGCCGACGCCAACGAGGTGCGCGAGGCGTATAAAGTGATCTTCAGCCTCAAGGACGAACCCGCCGCATTGATCCTCAGCCGCCAGGCGCTGCCAATTTTCGACCGGGGCAAATACGCTCCCGCCTCCGGTCTCGCGCGCGGCGCATATATCATGGCGGATGGCGATGGCGAGCCGCAGGTGATCCTGATCGGTACCGGCAGCGAGGTGCAATTGTGCGTCGCAGCTTTTGAGGAGCTGAAATCCCGCGGCATCCGTGCCCGCGTGGTCAGCATGCCGTCATGGGATTTGTTCGAGAAACAGGACAAAACCTACCGCGACACCGTACTGCCCCCGCATATCACCGCGCGGGTGGCAGTGGAGCAAGGCTCAACTATCGGCTGGGATCGTTACGCAGGCCCTTCCGGCGCCATCATCGGTATGCATACTTTCGGTGCCTCGGCGCCGCTGAAGGATCTGTTGAAGAAATTCGGCTTCACACCGGATAAGGTTGTCGAAGCGGCATTGCGTCAAATCGAACAGAACAAGGCATCATGAATCCTCTCAAAGAATTGCAGACCCATGGCCAGTCGATCTGGCTCGATTTCCTCGCGCGCGGCTTCATCGCCAAGGGCGAATTGAAAGCCATGGTTGAGCGCGACGGCATACGCGGCGTCACCTCCAATCCCTCGATTTTCGAGAAAGCCATCGGCACTGGCGACGAATACGACGCAGCCTTCGCGAAGCTCCTGAAGGGCGGCGACCGCTCGGTGATCGATCTTTATGAATCCGTCGCCATCGAGGATATCCAGAACGCCGCCGACGTTCTGCGGCCGGTCTATGACGAACTGCACGGCCATGACGGCTACGTCAGCCTCGAAGTCTCGCCCTATCTCGCCCGCGACACCGAGGGCACGCTCCAGGAGGCGCGACGGCTGTGGAAGGCGGTCGGCCGCAAGAACCTGATGGTGAAGGTGCCGGGCACAAGCGAGGGCCTGCCCGCGATCGAACAACTCACCGCCGAAGGGCTGAGCATCAACATTACGCTGCTGTTCTCGCAGAAGGTCTATGCCGACGTGCTGGAAGCCTACATCTCGGGGTTGGAGAAATTCGCCGCGACCGGCGGCGATCTCTCGAAGGTTGCGAGCGTCGCCTCGTTCTTCGTGTCCCGCATCGACACCGCCGTGGACCGGCAGCTTGACGACAAGATCGCCGCCGCCAACGACGACGACCGCAAGGCGCAGTTGGCCGCGCTGAAAGGCAAGGTTGCGGTCGCCAACGCCAAGCTCGCCTATCAGCACTACAAGAAGGTCATCGCCACCGACCGCTGGAAGGCGCTGGAAGCGAAAGGCGCGCGCGTGCAGCGCCTGCTCTGGGCCTCGACCGGCACCAAGAACAAGGCTTACAGCGACGTGCTCTATGTCGAGGAATTGATCGGCAGGGATACGGTCAACACCGTGCCGCCGGCGACGCTCGACGCTTTCCGAGACCACGGCAAGGTGCGCGACACGCTGGAGGAGAACGTCAACGAGGCCGAGGGAATCCTGTCTGGCCTGCGGCTCGCCGGCATCTCGCTCGACGCCATCACCGATCATCTGGTGGAAGACGGCGTGCGGCTGTTCTCGGAAGCCGCCGACCAGTTGCTCGGCGCGGTCGCCTCCAAGCGCGCGCGGATGCTGGGCGCGAAGATCGACACGCAGGCGCTCGCGCTCGGGGACGACCTCACCCGTTCCACCAAGGCGCTGACCGACGACTGGCGCGCCGAGGGCAAGGGACGGAGGCTGTGGAAGCGCGACGCCTCGGTCTGGACCAACCATGATGAGGCCAAATGGCTCGGCTGGCTCGATGCCGTCGAACGCGAGCATAATTCGCTCAAGCTCTACCAGCGCTTCGCCGACGCCGTGAAGCGCGCGAAATTCACCGACGCCGTGGTGCTCGGCATGGGCGGATCGAGCCTCGGGCCTGAAGTGCTCGCCACCACCTTCAAGCAGGCGAAGGGTTTCCCGAAGCTGCACATCCTCGATTCCACCGATCCCGCGCAGGTACGGCGCGTCGAGAAATCCATCAACCTCACCCGCACGCTGTTCATCGTCTCCAGCAAATCCGGCGGCACCACCGAGCCGAACGCGCTGATGGATTATTTCTTCGCGCGCGTGGAGAAAGTCAGCGGCCAGAAGCCCGGCGTGCACTTCGTCGCCGTCACCGACCCCGGTTCGTCGCTGGAGAAAGTGGCGCGGCAGCGCAATTTTATCCACGTCTTCCATGGCGAGCCGAGCATCGGCGGCCGCTATTCGGTGATCTCGCCGTTCGGCCTCGTACCTGCGGCGGCGGCGGGTATCGATATTGGAAAACTTCTCGCAGCGGCGGGCGCGATGGCGCATGCCTGCGGCGCGGACGTGCCGCCGCACGAGAATCCCGGCATCCAGCTCGGCCTCGCCCTTGGTGCCGCCGCACGCGCGGGCCGCGACAAGGTCACGCTGTCGGCCTCATCGCAGATCGCGGATTTCGGCGCGTGGACCGAACAATTGATCGCCGAATCCACCGGCAAGAACGGCCGCGCGCTGATCCCGCTCGCCGACGAGCCGCTCGGCAAGCCGGACGTCTACGGTGACGACCGCGTGTTCGTCGATCTCGCGCTGAAAGGCGACACCTCGCGCGAAGACTCGCTCAAAGTCCTCGAACAAGCCGGTCATCCGGTGATCCGCATCGCGGTGACGGATGCCGCGCATATCGGGCAGGAGTTCTTCCGCTTCGAGATGGCGACGGCGGTCGCGGGCAGCGTGATCGGCGTCAACCCGTTCGACCAGCCGGACGTCGAGGCCGCCAAGATCAAGACCCGCGAGCTCACCGCCGCCTTTGAAAAATCCGGCGCGCTGCCACAGGAAGAACCGCTCGTCACCGATGGCAATCTCGCGATCTATACCGACCGCAACAATGCCGAAGCGCTGCGCGAGGCGGGCGCGAACGGCACGGTGGACTCGTGGCTCAAGGCGCATTTCTCGCGCATCGAGTCCGGCGACTACGCCGCCCTGCTCGCCTATATCGACCATAACGACAAGGACATCGCCGCGCTTCAGACCGCGCGCATCGCGATCCGCGACAACAAACACGTCGCGACCTGCGTCGGCTTCGGTCCGCGCTTCCAGCACTCGACGGGACAGGCCTACAAGGGCGGGCCGAACAGCGGCGTGTTCGTGCAGATCACCGCCGACGACGCGAAAGACCTTGCGGTGCCGGGCCAGACGGCGAGCTTCGGCATCATCAAGGCAGCGCAGGCGCGCGGCGATTTCGACGTACTGACCGAGCGCGACCGCCGTGCGTTGCGGCTTCACATCAAGGGCGACGTTTCCAAAGGTCTCGTCGCCATCAACGCCGCGGTCGCCAAGGCACTGTCATAGGAAGACGCCATGCAGATCGGACTTGTCGGCCTCGGCCGGATGGGCGGCAACATCACGCGCCGCCTGATCGAAATGGGCAAGCACGAGGTCGTCGTGTTCGACGTCAATCCGAAGGCGGTGGACGAACTGGCGCAACACGGCGCCATCGCCACCACCTCGTTAAAAGACGTCGCGGCGAAGCTGAAAGCGCCGCGCACCGTCTGGATCATGCTGCCCGCCGGCAAGATCACAGAAGAGACCATCCACGCGCTCTCCTCCATCCTCCAAAGCGGCGACACCATCATCGATGGCGGCAACACCTTCTGGCAGGACGACGTGCGCCGCGCGCAGGCGCTGAAGGAAAAGGGCATCCATTATATAGACGTCGGTACCAGCGGCGGCATCTGGGGCTATGAGCGCGGCTACTGCATGATGATCGGCGGCGATAAGAATAACGTCGATCGGCTCGATCCGATCTTCGCCACGCTCGCGCCCGGTGAAAGCGGCGTGCCGCGCACGCCCGGCCGCGAGAAGCGCGATCCCCGTGCCGAGCAAGGCTACATCCACGCAGGCCCGGTCGGCGCCGGGCATTTCGTCAAGATGGTGCATAACGGCATCGAATACGGGCTGATGCAGGCCTATGCCGAAGGCTTCGACATCCTCAGGAACGCCAATATCGAAGCGTTGCCGCCCGAGCATCGTTTCGACGTCAACGTCGCCGATGTCGCGGAAGTCTGGCGGCGCGGCAGCGTGATCTCGTCATGGCTGCTCGACCTCACGGCAAGCGCGCTCGCGCGCAACGACACGCTCGATGAATATTCCGGCTTCGTCGAGGATTCCGGCGAGGGCCGCTGGACCATCGCCGCGGCCATCGACGAGTCCGTGCCGGCGGAAGTGATTACCGCCGCTTTGTTCGCGCGTTTCCGCTCGCGCAAGGAACACACCTTCGCCGAAAAGATTCTCTCTGCGATGCGCGCGGGCTTCGGCGGCCACAAGGAACCGCAGCAGCATCCCGATGCGCCACGCGCCAAGGCGCCGGAGAAGCTCAAGCCGAAAGACGATTAAGCAGGAGTCTCCTTATGATGAATGCCGATACCGTGAACGCACGCGAGCGGATTCCGGATTCGTGCTGCTTCGTGATTTTCGGCGTCACCGGCGACCTCGCCCACCGGCTGGTCATTCCCGCGCTTTACAATCTGGAGGAATCCGGCCTCTTGCCGGAAAAGTTCTGCATCGTCGGCGTGACCCGCACCGAGACGCAGAGCAAGGCGCTCAAGACAGACCTGATGAAGGCGCTCGAGAAACACGCCACCCGGCCGGTGACGCAGGAGATCGCCGACAAACTGTTCGGCTGCATCACCTCTATCCACGCCGACCCCAGCGATCCCAAATCCGTCGAAAGCCTGAAGGCGCAGCTCGAGAAGGCGCGCAAGGATAAAGGCATCACCAATCACCTGTTCTATCTTGCGGTGCCGCCAAGCGCATTCAAGCCGATCAGCGAAATGCTCGGAGCCGCCGGCCTGCTCAGGGAAAAGGACGGCGCGTGGCGGCGGCTGGTGATCGAAAAGCCGTTCGGCACCGACCTGCAATCCGCCCGGCAACTCAACGCCGATCTTCTCAAGCTCGCCGACGAACATCAGATCTATCGCATCGACCATTATCTCGGCAAAGAGACGGTGCAGAACATTCTCGTGCTGCGCTTCGCCAACGGCATGTTCGAGCCGATCTGGAATCGCAACCATATCGACCATGTTCAGATCACCGTGTCGGAGACCATCGACGTCGGAACGCGCGGCAGCTTCTACGAGCAGACCGGCGCGCTGCGCGATATGGTTCCGAACCATCTGTTCCAGTTGATGGCGCTGGTGGCGATGGAGCCGCCCTCGCGCTTCGACGCGCATTCGGTGCGCTCGGAGAAAGGCGAGGCGCTCGCCGCGATCCAGACCCAGACCGAGGCGGAGGCGCTGAAGAATTCGGTGCGCGGGCAATATCTCGCGGGCCGCATCGGCGACCGGCAGGTCGGCTATTATCGCCAGACCCAGGATGTCTCGCCCGACAGCACGGTGGAGACCTATGCCGCGCTGAAGCTCACCATCGACAACTGGCGCTGGGCGGGCGTGCCGTTTTACTTGCGCACCGGCAAGGCGCTCGCCGCCAAGCGCACGGAAGTCGCGATCCGTTTCAAGCAGGCACCGTTCTCGATGTTCCGCACCACCGAGGTGGAGCGGCTGTCGCAGAACTATCTCGTCATCGGCATCGAGCCGACCGAAGGCATCATGCTGCAATTCAACACCAAGGTGCCGGGCCCGCAGGTGACGATCGACGGCGTGGAAATGAAGTTCAAGTACAAGGATTATTTCAAGGCTTCGCCCAATACCGGCTACGAGACGCTGATCTACGATTGCATGATCGGCGATAACATCCTGTTCCAGCGCGCCGATGGCGTGGAAGCCGGATGGACGGCGGTACAGCCTTTCCTCGATGCGTGGAAGAAGGCCGGCGGCAAGGGGCTTGCGATGTATCAGGCCGGCACCGACGGTCCCGAGGAAGCGCACGAATTGCTGGAACGCGACGGCCGCCGCTGGCGCGCCATCGACGGTGAATGAAAATGCCCCGCCCGCGCATCATCGTCGAACGGGACGCGGTGGCCCTCGCCGAACGGGCAGCCGAGCGTGTCGTTGCGCGCGCCAGGGAAAACACCGGCGAGCCCGCGATCTGCCTTACCGGCGGCTCCACGCCAAAGCGGCTCTATCAATTGCTGGCGACGCCGGAATGGCGCAACCGATTGCCGTGGCAGCGGGTGCAATGGTTCATCGGCGACGACCGCTTCGTGCCGCCGGAGGACGACCTCAGTAATATCGGCATGGCACGCCACGCGTTCCTCGACGGCTGCGCGCCGCCCGGGAACATTCATGCAATCCCCATCGATGCTGCCTCGCCTGAGGAAGCCGCCCGGGCCTACGAACAGACCTTGCGTGAATTTCAAACCCGCCATCGCACGGACGGCGCACCGCTGTTCGACCTCGTGCTGCTCGGCGTCGGGCCGGACGGTCACACCGCCTCGTTGTTTCCGGGCTATCCCGCCGCCTCCGAGACAGAGCATTGGGTCGTCGGCGTGCCGGAAGCACACGTCGCGCCCTTCGTGCCGCGCGTCAGCCTGACGCTGCCCTGCCTCGCGCAATGCCGCGAGATGCTACTGCTCGCTGCCGGCCACGACAAGCGCGCGATCCTGTCCCGCGTTTTCGCGGGCGAAGATCTGCCCGCCACGCACGCGCAATCCGCGCGCGGCGAAACCTGGTGGCTGATCGACAAAGCCGCGGCGCCGGAATCCGGTGAGGCGTGATGGCGAGCGGGACCGTCAGGATCATCATCGTGATGGGCGTCTCCGGTTCGGGCAAGACCACGATCTCGCAGGCGCTCGCCGCGCGCTCCGGATTCACCGAGATTGATGGCGACGATTTTCATCCCGCCGCGAATATTGAAAAAATGAAGGCGGGCATTCCGCTGACCGACCGGGATCGCATGCCCTGGCTACATGCCATCGCGGACGCCATCGACAGTTATGCAGAGAACAACACCCCGACCATCATCGCCTGCTCCGCGCTGAAGCGCGCCTATCGCGATATCCTCGTGCACGGCCGCAAGGACATACGAATCGTCCACCTGAAAGGGCCGGCCGATCTGATCGCTCAGCGCCTTACGCAGCGCGGCGGCCATTTCATGCCGCCCCGACTGCTCGACAGTCAAATCGAGACACTGGAACCGCCACAGCCCGGCGAACATATTCTGACGGTGGATATCGACGCACCTGTGGATCGCATCGTGGACGAGATCATCACCGCCTTGCACCTCCCGGACAAAGCAGGAGTCCGCGCCTCATGAGCCCCATTCGTCTGGTGGTTTCCGATGTCGACGGCACGCTGGTCACGCGCGACAAGCGGCTGACACCCGGCGTCATCGCCGCCGTGCATCGCCTGCACACGCGCGGTATCGCATTCACGGCCGTGAGCAGCCGTCCGCCCTTCGGCATGCGGATGCTTTCGGCGCCCTTGAAGATCGCGCTGCCGATGGGCGCGTTCAACGGCAGCACGCTCTTCAATCCGGACGGCTCCATCCTCGAGAACCACACCATCCCGCCCGATGCCGTCGATGCCGCGCTTGATCTCCTCAATGAACGGGGCGTGGAGATCTGGCTGTTCACCGCGGAGCGCTGGCTGGTGCGGCGCGGGGATACGCCCTATGTCGCGCGCGAGCGCCATACCATCGATTTCGAACCGGAAGTCGTCGGCAACGATGCGCTTCCCCGCGACGGCATCTGCAAGATCGTCGGCGTCAGCGACGATTTCGATCTCCTCGCCAAATGCGAACCCGATTTAAAGGCGACGCTCGGCAAGGCTGCGCACGCCGCGCGCTCGCAGAATTATTATCTCGACGTCACGCCGCCCGCTCTCGACAAGGGCACCTTCGTCGAATCCGTCGCCAACCGTCTCGGCATTCCGCTCAAGGAAGTCGCCGTCATCGGCGACATGGCCAACGATCTGCCGATGTTCCTGAAGGCTGGAATGTCCTTCGCGATGGCGAACGCCAGCGACGCGGTGAAGAAGCGTGCGACCTACACCACCTCCTCCAATGAAGAAGACGGCGTCGCATCCGCCATCGACAGAATTCTGGCGCTCGTCTAGTTCTTCTTGGCGCGCTGCACGGCGGGCTTGTCGGGATGCAGCGCCGCGAAAATATTCTGAGCGGTGTTGATCATCGCGATATGAGTCAGCGCCTGCGGGAAATTTCCGGTCTGCCTCCGCAAGACGGGATCGTATTCCTCCGAGATCAGACCGACATCGTTGGCGATGCCGTGCACCCGCAGATAAAGCTCGCGCGCATCATTGACACGACCGAGCAGCACATAAGCGTCCGCGAGCCACAGCGTGCAGGCCAGGAACGCGCCCTCGATCGGCTGCACCTCGCCGTCATGCGCCTCCTGTGGATCGTGGCGCAGCACGAAGCCATCCTTCATCATCCGCCGCTCGATGGCGTCGACGGTGCCGACGATGCGCGGGTCATCCGGCTTGAGGAAACCGACGGCGGGCAACAGCAGCAGGCTCGCATCCATCATCTTCGAGCCGTAGGCTTCGACGAAGGTATTTTCCTCCGCATCGAATCCGCTGGCGCAGATCTCGGCATGGATGCGATCCCGGATGGCGCGCCATTCCTGCACCGGCCCTTCCCTGTGGAATTTTTCCACGGCCAGAACCGCGCGATCGAACGCCACCCAGCACATGACCTTCGAGAACACATAATGACGCGGCGTATCGCGCCGCTCCCAGATGCCGCAATCGGGCTCCACCCATACCTGCGCGAGATGTTTCAACAACGCCGTCTCGACCGGCCATGTCTCGCCGTTGAGCTGGATCTTGTGCACGCGCGCCTGATGGAAGGCATCCATCAGCTCGCCATAGACGTCGAGCTGCAACTGCGCGTGCGCGGCGTTGCCGAACCGGACCGGTTTGGAGTCCTCGTAACCCGGCAGCCAGTCCGCCTCCCATTCCAGCAAACGGCGCTGGCCGGTGATGCTGTACATGATCTGCATGTCGGCGGGCGCACCCGCGACCGAACGCAGCAGCCATTCGTGCCAGGCGACGGCTTCCTCGACATAACCGCTATCGATCAGTGCGAGCAGCGTGAAGGTGGCGTCGCGCAGCCAGCAGAAACGATAATCCCAATTCCGCGCCCCGCCGATCTTCTCCGGCAATGAGGTGGTCGGCGCGGCGACGATGCCGCCGGTCGGCGCGTAGGTCATGGCTTTCAGCGTAATCAGCGAGCGCTGGATGAAGTCGCGGTGCCTGCCCTTGAAATTGCAGCGCGACGACCATTCCGTCCAGAACGACTCGGTCTCCTCCAGCGCGATCTCGATATCGATCGCCTCCGGTACCGGAAAATGCGAGGGATCGTAAGTCATCACGTAATGATACGTCTCGCCCGCATGGACCCTGAAGTCGGAGACGGTGGTCATGCCCTCGCCGCGCATCTCGACATTGCTGCGCAACACCACCATATCCGGCCCAGCGACCGCTTGCAGCGTGCCGTCGTCGAGCCGCCGCACCCAGGGCACGTTGGCGCCGGAGCCGAAGCGCAGCAGCAATTCCATCCGCATCTCGATCACCCCGGCATCGCCGCGAACCAGCCGCACGATGTCCGACGCCTCGCCGCGCGGCGGCATGAAGTCGATCAGCGTGCAGGTGCCGCTTTCGCAACTGAACGTGGTTTCGAGAATAAGAGTGCCGTCGCGATAGGCACGTTTGGCGGTGAACGCCTCGCCCTTCGGCGCAATCTTCCAGCGGCCATGTTCGGGCGTGCCGAGCAATGCCGCGAAACAGGCATCGGAGTCGAATGTCGGCCAGCACAGCCAGTCGATCGAACCATCACGACTCACCAGCGCGGTCGTCAGGCAATCCCCGATCAGGGCGTAGTCTTCGATGGAAGAAGGCAATCCCGACCTCGCAAACGGCATAATAAAACCGCGCCGAAAATGACGCGTGGAAGATCAACTTCCAGTCTCTCAAAAAGTTCACGCGCCGGAAACGCTTCCGGCGCGTGAACCATTTCGAATTTTCGTGAAAATCTCCGGGTCGCGGAGTCTGGCTACAGGTTCGAGCTGTGAATGGCGTCGATCACAGCATCCGTCACATCCTTGGTGTTGTTCTTGCCGCCGACATCCGGCGTCAGGACTCCCGCGCCGGTCACTTTCTCCACGGCACGCATGATACGGGCGGCGCCATCCTGCTCGCCGAGGTGATCGAGCATCTGTACTGCGGTCCAGAAACTCGCGACCGGATTGGCGATACCCTTGCCGGTGATATCAAAGGCCGAGCCGTGGATGGGCTCGAACATCGACGGATAGCGCCGTTCGGGGTCGATGTTGGCCGTCGGTGCAACGCCGAGGCTGCCCGCCAGCGCGCCCGCGAGATCGGACAGAATGTCCGCCTGAAGGTTCGACGCCACGATGGTGTCGAGACTCTTCGGATTGAGCGTCATGCGCACGGTCATCGCGTCGACGAGGGTCTTGTCCCAGGTCACGTCCGGAAATTCCTTCGAGACCTGTTCAGCGATTTCGTCCCACATCACCATGGCGTGGCGCTGCGCATTCGATTTGGTGGAAACGGTCAGATGCTTGCGCGGGCGCGACTGCGCGAGCCTGAAGGCGAACCGCAGCACCCGCTCGCAGCCGACCCGCGTGAACACCGAGGTTTCGGTGGCGACTTCTTCCGGCAGTCCGCGATGCACGCGGCCGCCATTGCCGGCATATTCGCCTTCCGAATTTTCCCGCACGATCACCCAGTCGAGATCGCCCGGACCGACATCGCGCAGCGGCGACTTGATACCCGGTAAAATCTTGGTCGGGCGCACGTTGGCGTATTGATCGAACCCCTGGCAGATCGGCAGCCGCAGGCCCCACAACGTGATGTGATCAGGCACGTCGGGCGCGCCTACAGCACCGAAATAGATCGCGTCGAACGGCTTGAGCTGCTTCAAGCCATCCGCCGGCATCATCACGCCGTGCTTCTTGTAATAGTTCGAGCCCCAATCGAAAGACTTGAAATTGAACTTCACGTCGCCCAGCCGCGTCTCGAGTGCCTCCAGCACCCTGATGCCGGCAGCGATCACTTCGGGGCCGATACCGTCGGCGGGAATGGCTGCGATGGAATATTCACGCATTGTCGTCAGATCCTTGCTTGTGACTGAACTGGGGGATTATCGGCCGCAGGCTTGCGGCCGGTGCGGGCGAGAATGAGTGTGATGATCGCGGAGAGCGTCAGCAGGCCCGCGACGAAATACAGGCCGCCCGCGAAACTGCCGGTCGCCTGCTTGATCCAGCCGATCATCGCCGGCCCCGCGAAACCGCCGAGGTTACCCAGCGAGTTGATGGTCGCGATTCCCGTCGCCGCAGCCGTGCCTGAGAGGAACATGGTCGGCATGCTCCACAGCGGCGGCTTTGCGCAGCTGACGCCGATATTGACGACGGCGAGTGCTGCGACCACGGCGACCACCGTTCCGGCGAAGCTCGCCATCATCAATCCGCCCGCAGCCACCAGACACGCGATAACAACGTGCCATGTGCGCTCGCCGGTACGGTCGGAGTGGCGCGACCACAGCACCATGCCGACGACAGCGAGAACGGCGGGAATGGCATTGACGAAGCCAACCTGCAACGAGGTCAGGCCGAACGACTTGATGATCTGCGGCGCCCAGATGCCGAGCGTGTAAAGGCCGGCCGAGGTTCCGAAATAGACCAGCGACAGCGCAAGCACACGCATATCGGTGAGGCCCCTCCAGAAGCTGTGGCCTGTACCCGGTCCCTTCGCGGCATTTTCCGCCGCCAGCGTATCGACCAGCCACTTGCGCTCATCGTCCTTGAGCCATGTTGCCTGCTCCGGCCGATCCGTCATGAAGAACAGGACGACGACGCCGAAGATCACCGCCGGAAGCGCTTCCATGATGAAAAGCCATTGCCAGCCGGCCAGTCCGAGAATGCCGTGCATCTGCAACAGAGCGCCCGAAATCGGCGAGCCGATGGCCGTGGAAAGCGGTGCCGCCGCCATGAACACGGCAGTTGCCGCCGCGCGGCTTCGCGCCGGGAACCAATAGCTGAGGTAAAGAATGATGCCCGGGAAGAAACCCGCTTCCGCCGCCCCCAGCAGGAAGCGCAACGCATAAAAGCTGTGCGCACCCTGTACCCAGGCCATCGCGGCAGACACGATGCCCCATGAAATCATCACCCGCGCGATCCAGATTCGCGCGCCAACCTTGTGGAGGATGACGTTGGAGGGAACCTCGAACAGGAAATAGCCGAAAAAGAAGATACCCGCGCCAAAGCCGAACACGGCAGGCGACAGGCCAAGATCCTTGTTCATCGTCAACGCCGCGAAACCGATATTCACGCGGTCGATAAAGGCAATGAAGTAAAGCAGCATCACGAACGGCACGATGCGGATCGTGATCTTGCGCAGCACGCGCGTTTCAAGCTCGCTCGCCATCGACGTTTCTCTCCCTGGATTTCGTTGTCCGTGCCGTTTTCGGCATCGGCGAAAGGCTAAGGGCGGGAAAGGCGGCACCTCAATACTCACCCGATTGTGCAAATTTTTGTTATAATCGCCGCAGAGGTGACGCCATGGACTTGCACCAGCTTCGCTGCTTCATCGCCGCGGCCGAAGAACTTCATTTCGGACACGCGGCCCAACGGCTTGAAATGCTGCCGGCCGCGCTTGGCCGTCACATCCGCCTGCTCGAGGACGATCTCGGCACCCGCCTGCTCACGCGCACCACACGCAACGTCACGCTCACCAGCGACGGCGAGGTTCTGCTGGAGGAAGCGCGCGGCCTGATCGAGCAAGCGGACAAGATCGCCGCCCGGTTTCGCGAGCGCGGCCGCCATCAAACACAGACGCTTCGCATCGGCGCGATCGACAGCGCCGCCGCAGGCCTGCTGCCGTTGCTGCTGCACGACTTCCGCGACCAGCATCCGGAGATCGGCGTGCACCTGTGCGAGGAAAAAACCATCAAGCTGTTGCCGAAACTGCTGTCCGGACGGCTCGACCTCGCCTTCATCCGGCCACGGCCGAACATGGACGCGAGGCTCGTCCATCGTCACCTGTTTCACGAAACGGCCGTGGTCGCGGTACCGAAAACCCATCGGCTGTCCCGGCGCGAGAGCGTCAGCATCCGCGATCTGGCCAATGAATCCCTGATCGTTCCGGAGCGCCGCTCACGGCCGCACAGTCACGATCTCACCATGAAACTTTTCGCCGAAGCGGGGCAGCACGCCAACATCGTCCAGATCGCGGATGAAAAGCAGACCATTCTCAATTTGGTCGCAGCCAACATGGGCGTCGCCATCGTCCCTCACTGGACGTCGCGCATGGCGACAAAAGGCGTGCGTTATCTGCCGCTGCGAATACCGGATGGGACAATGGACAAGCTGCCGCTTGCGGTGGCCTGGGTCGGGAAGGCGCGCGACCCGTTACGCGATGCCATGCTCTCGACCCTGAACGAACGCCTCACCGCCTACGCCCGCGAGGCGTAAGCCTCAGTTCGCGATCAGCACCGTGTCGAGCACCGCGCTGTAGTGGCAGGCGGCCGCGAGCAGCACGAAGCCGTGCCAGATCGCATTCTGGAAGCGCAGCCGCTCCCAGGCATGAAAGATCACGCCGGCCGAATACAGCACGCCGCCGATGGCGATCAGCCACAGCGTCGTGCTGGAAAGCGAAGCCGCGATGGAGTCGTAAGCCATCACCCCGCTCCAGCCGAGCGCCAGATAAAGCACGACTGCGAGCTTATCGAACCGGCCCGGATAGAAAACCTTCAGCGCGATGCCGATCAGGGCAACCGACCAGACCCCGCCGATCAGCAGGAAGCCAAGCCTGCGGTCGGCCATCTGCGCGAGGAACGGCGTGTAGGTAGCGGCGATCAGCACATAGATCGCGGAGTGGTCGAAGCGGCGCAAAACCCACTTCACCGGCGAGACCGGCCACAGATTGTAGACGGCCGAGAACGCCAGCATGGCGATGAGCCCCACGGCATAGATCGCGGTGGTGACGAGGTTGAGCGTCGAGGCATAAATCCCCGCAAGCACGATCAGCACGGTCGCGGCGATCAGCCCGAGCGACAGGCCGGTGACGTGAACGATGCTGTCGGCGATCAGTTCGGCCCGGTCGTAGCACCAGTGCTTGGCTCCCCGGCCGGGCAGCGGCGGGAAGGCCGTCAGATCTTTCAACCGGAAAATCGTCATCCGCCAACCACTACGCTTCGGCCCAACCCTACGCCTTGACCCACAACAAAATCCTACCGTCACCTACCGTCCCATGACAACGCGATCACAATTCATGACGTCCACGTTATCTTGATTTCGGGTTCCATCATCGCCAGCTTTTCAGAGACACCCACGCTATCCTCCCCTCTCATTTGATCGAATTATGGCACCAGGCCTGTCTGACATTCTCGACGATCTGCGGCTGTCGGCGCGCTCGCTGCTCGACTACAGCGAGAGCCTGCTCAACCCGACCATCCGCCTCGGCGTCACCGGCCTGTCGCGCGCGGGCAAGACGGTGTTCATCACCGCGCTCGTGCACGGCTTCCTGCGCGGCGGCCGCTTTCCGGTGTTCGAGTCGCTGTCCAGCGGGAGGATCGCGCGGGCGCGGCTGGAGCCGCAGCCGGACGACGGCATTCCACGCTTCGCCTATGAGGCGCACCTGTCCACGCTGATCGAAAAGCGGCTGTGGCCGCAATCGACCACCGACATCAGCGAATTGCGGCTCGCCATCGACTACCAGCGCGAGAACGGCGCGATGCGCACGCTGACACTCGATATCGTGGACTATCCCGGCGAATGGCTGCTCGACCTGCCGCTGCTGCACAAGAGCTATGAGCAATGGTCGGCGGAAAGTCTCGCGCTGTCGCGGCAGGCGCCCCGCGCCGCGCTCGCCAGACCGTGGCACGACCATCTCGAAAGCCTCGCTCCCGTCGCGCCGGAGAACGAATTAGCGGCGCAGGCGGCGGCGAAACTCTTTACCGAATATCTGCAAGCCTGCCGCCACGAGCAATTCGCGATGAGCCTGCTGCCGCCCGGCCGCTTCCTGATGCCGGGCGCGCTCGCGAACTCGCCCGCCCTCACCTTCGCGCCGCTCGATTTGCCGGCGGGCGGCACGCCTCCCGCAGGCTCGCTATGGGCGATGATGCGCAGGCGTTATGAGTCCTACAAGGACATCGTGGTGCGGCCGTTCTTCCGCGACCACTTCGCGCGGCTCGACCGCCAGATCGTGCTGGTCGATGCGCTCGCCGCGTTCAACGCCGGGCCGGAAGCCTTGCGTGACCTCGAAGGCGCGCTGGAGGGCATTCTCGAGTGTTTCAACACCGGACGGCGCACGCTTTTGAGCATGATGTTCCGCCCGCGCATCGACCGCATCCTGTTCGCCGCCACCAAGGCCGATCATCTGCATCACGTCAGCCACGACCGGCTGGAGGCGATCCTGCGCAAGATGGTGGAGCGCGCCGCCTCGCGCGCGGAATTCGCGGGCGCCGCCACCGACGTGGTGGCGCTCGCCGCCGTGCGCGCCACCCGCGAGGCCAGCGTGCAGCACCACGGCGAGACGCTGCCCTCCATCATCGGCACGCCAATGCAGGGCGAGGTCTCCGGCAAGGAGACATTCGACGGCGAAACCGAAGTCGCGACCTTCCCCGGCGATCTTCCATTGTCACCGGAAGCCCTGTTCAGCGAAGGTACGTTCAAAGGCTCGGGCTCCGCGCATCCCGGCGAGGCCGATTACCGCTTCCTGCGTTTCCGTCCGCCCCGGCTCGACGCCGCGCAGGGTGAACCCGCATTGCCCCACATCCGCCTCGACCGCGCGCTGCAATTCCTGATCGGAGACAAACTGCAATGAGCGAGCGCAGCCACCCGCGCAAACCCGCCTCGTTCAGGCTCGACGACCCCCGCGTCACCCTCGCAGAAGCGGGCGAGAGCGGACGCGCACCCCATGGCGGCATCCGCATCACGCCCGAGCCGGATGCGCCGGCGCTGCCCGCGCCGATCGAATCCATCCGCCCGCGCCGCCGCCGTTTTCCGTGGGGCGGATTGTTCTGGACCACACTCGGCGGGCTTGTCGTGCTCGGCCTCGGACTTGGTGCTGCCAATCTGATCGAGGATCTGTTCGCGCGCAGCGAGGCGCTGGGCGTCACCGGCATCGCGCTCGCGGTGCTGTGCGCACTCGCCTTCGTCGTGATCGTCGCGCGCGAAGCTCTGGCGCTGGCGCGGCTCGACACCATCGAGCAGTTGCATGCGCGCGCCGACGCGGTGCTCGCCTCCGACGACCGCAAGGAGAGCGACGTCATCGTCCGCGATCTCCTGAAAGTCGCGCACGACAATCCGCAGCTCGCCCACGCCCGCGCGGTGATGCAGAGCCACACCCACGACATCATCGACGGCGCCGACATGCTGCGGCTTGCGGAGCGCACATTGATGGCCCCGCTCGATCAGGAGGCGCGGCGGCTGATCTCGAGCGCGGCCTCGCGCGTCTCCATCGTCACTGCCGTCAGCCCGGGTGCTGTGATCGACATGCTGTTCGTGTTCGTCGCGGCGTTGCGGCTGGTGCGGCAACTGGCGCGGCTCTATGGCGGGCGCCCCGGCACGCTCGGCATGATCAAACTGATGCGACACGTCATCGCACATCTCGCCGTCACCGGCGGCATGGCGGCAAGCGACAGCCTGATCCAGCAGGTGCTGGGGCATGGCGTCGCGGCGAAACTCTCCGCACGGCTTGGCGAAGGCATTCTGAACGGCCTCCTGACCGCGCGGCTTGGCCTTGCCGCCGTGGATGTGACGCGGCCGCTGCCGTTTGCGGCGCTGCCCCGCCCTGCTTTGTCCGATCTGGTGAAGGACCTGATGCGCCGCGCCGATCCGGCCGCCCGGATCGAGGCGCAAAAAAATCCCGATTCCCCTGAACCGGAATGAACCTGTCCGGCGGGGCGCGCAACCAATCGATATCGGGCCACCCCGGCCCCTTATCGGAGAATGACCATGTTGCGCAAACTCACCCTTGGACTTGCCGCGGCCACCGCCCTGACCTTTGCCGCCCTCGCGCCCACCACCGCGTCCGCCCATGGCTGGCATCACCATCACGGCTGGCACGGCGGTTACGGTTTTGGCTACGGCCTCGGCGTCGGCCCTGTCTATGTCGGCGGCCCCGCTTATGACGACTGCCTGCGGCGCCAGCGCATCATGACGCGCCATGGCTATCGCTGGCGGACGGTGAACGTCTGCTACTGATCCGCGCGGTCATGAAGGCCACTTTCCGGCCCGTCCCCCGGCCGGAAGGTGGCCTCTTCGCATTGCAATATACCCCCGGCCCACCGCCGCCGGTCCGGTACCATCCGGCGAATTCGGGCTTTGCCGCTTTACCCCATGCATAAATTGCGTATCGTGTGCGCCGTTGGACACGCATCCGCGCGCCGACTGGTATCTTTCTGGAGAGTGACTAATGGCTAAAGGGACTGTGAAGTGGTTCAACCCGACCAAGGGCTACGGATTCATCCAGCCCGCGGGCGGCGGCAAGGATGTGTTCGTGCATATCTCGGCGGTTGAAAAGGCGGGCCTGACTTCGCTGAACGAAGGACAGACTATCGAGTTCGAGGAAGTCGCCAATCGCGGCAAGACGTCGGCGGAAAACCTGAAGGTTTAATCCCGGCCTTCGCGAACCTGAAATCTCTTCGGGTCCGCGCACAATTCGGCACAAGATCGTTGATCGACTAAATCAAACCGACTGGGCAAGTCCCCGAGGCCATCCACCGTCATCCGGTCGATCGGCCTTTTTATTTTGCCTGCATTTCCCATGGACCTGCTGGCACAACGGCACGAAACGCAGGTTCAATACGAGCACGGGCCCATCATGCGGTCCTCGAGCGCGCGCCAGGCACGCGGCGACATCCTCGGCATGCGCGGGTTATAGCTCGAACAATCCGTCGCCTTGTCGCCGGGCATCAGCACTCCGCCGCAATACGGACAGGCATTGTCGTTGGCATGCGAGGGCCACACGTCATCCGTTGCCTCGCGCACTTCCGTGGCAAAGAATCTGACGACGTTGTCCGGAGAAAAATTTATATCGCCCGTCATGCATGTACCTCATTGTCGATGAGGCGCACCATGCCAGCAAGATCATGCCGTAGCGTTCAAGCAAAGGCTCAAATTTTATCGGAGATTTCCGGCAACGGATTTACGCACCGGTGAGACGGGAACTTACCTCGCGACAATCAGCCCGCGGCTCGTCACCACCACCCAGCGGCCGTCCTGCCGGCGGATCGCATCGACCCGGCCCACACCCGGCAACGGATCGCCGGCATAGACCTCGAAAATACCGGCGCGGCCCTCGACCAGCGCGCCGCCATTGGCGACGGCCCGCACGACCCAGCCATCGATGGTCGGCAACCGGGCAATCTGCGGGGCGGGCTTGGCCGGAACCGGCGCGGGCGCGGCGGGCGCCGGAATGCTGCCGGTCGCGTCGGCGGCTTTTATCTTCTCGAGCGCCTCGCTGAACTTGGCGATCTTGCCGGCATTGGTTTTGGCGGCATTTTCAGACGACATCTTCAACGACTGCAACTCGGAATTGACCTGCGCCAAGGCGTTGTCGATCGCGCGGTTGCGCTCGGCCACGGCGACCTGCGCCTTGTCGTCCCTGCCGAAATGTTCGTTCGAGAACCAGGTGGTGCCGACGCTGCTCATCACGCCGACGAGCGCAGCCACCCCGATCATCAGGGCCATCGAGGAAAACTGGCGCGGGTTCTGCGGCTGCGGCGGCGCATCGCCGAACACGATGTCTTCCCAGGAACCCTGCGGCGGTAACCGCTGAAGCGTGATGTTTTTCGACTCGCCTCCGGAAAAATCCTTGGCCTTGCTCTCCGTGGAACTCTCGCTTTCGGCGCGCGCAGAGGCGGCGGGGACGAGCGACTGGCCACCGCCATCACCCTGCGAATTGCCGGTATGGTGACTGTCGTCCTGCGCGTTCATGGCCCTGATCCCAAAGCTGTTTGACACTTTGGTAACCATGAATGTCTTGACGAATGGTTACGATTCCGCCGCCATCGCCTGCCGCGCCATCAGGAGCCGCAGCATCGTATCGATACTGGAGCGATCCACCCGCCCGTCGACCCGTATGGGACGGAAATGCCGCTGGAAGGCGGCGACAATGGCCTGCTTGGTCTCGCACGGATCGGAGAGCTCCACCCCGTATCCGTAAGTCGCGAGCGCCTCGACGAAGGCATCCAGTTCGCGCGGCTTCGCCTCGAACGCCTCGTCGAACGGCGGCACCGGCTCGACCCACAGGCCGACGCCCTCCGCCGCAAGCCGTTCCCACGGAAACCACTCGCCGGGGTCCTGCTTGCGCTGCGGCGCGATGTCCGAATGCGCCAGCACCTGATCGCGCGGGATATGCCGGCGCGTCGCGATATCGCGGGTGAGCGCGATCACCGCCTCGATCTGCACGTCCGGAAACGGCGGGCAGCCGCCATCATGGCCGGGATTGACGATCTCGATGCCGATCGAACGCGCGTTGATGTCCGTCCACTCCCGCCAGCGCGACACGCCCGCGTGCCAGGCGCGCTTGTCTTCGGCGACAAGCTGCACGATCTCGCCGCTCTCGCGCACCACATAATGGGAGGAGACTTTCGCCTCCGGATCGCACAGCCGCGCCAGTGCCGCTTCCTCCTCCGGCATCCCGGTATAATGCAGCACCACGATATCCACCGGACTCCCGTCGCGCTCGTCGAAATTCGGCGAGGCAAGGAACCGCGATGCGAATCTTGAGTCGGGAGCGATGTCCGCCATCGCGCTATCAAGCCGCCACCGCGATGCCGCGTCAATGGCTGTTGGCCGGATGAAACGGCTTTGCTAGCGTGCATTCTCTTTTCCGAACCGGCTTTTCCGATGCCAGACACAACCGCTTCGCAGATCGTCTATCGCGGCATGACGCGCGCCCTGCTCGACGACGCCTACAACAACAGCAAGGCGGTCGCCGACAGCCCGCAATGGCTCGTCAAATGGGTCCAGCGCAGCGCGGAGGCCCGCCGCCGCTCCGATGCCGTGCTCGACAAAGCCTATGGGCCGCGCGAGCGCCAGTGCTTCGACTACTTTCCCTCGGGCCATGCGGGCGCACCGCTGTTCGTCTTCATCCATGGCGGCTACTGGGTGCGCAACGTCATCTCGATGTTCTCGTTTCTCGCCGAAGGCCCGAACGCGCGCGGCATCGATTTTGCGGCTCTCGGCTACACGCTGGCGCCGCAGGCACGGCTCGATGAGATCGTCGATGAAATCCGCCACGGCCTGACGCATCTGCAAGACGCCATCGGTCCCGGCTACGACCCGAACAGGATTTACGTCGGGGGCTGGTCGGCGGGCGGCCACCTCGCCGCCATCACCGCCGGTCATCCGGCGGTGCGCGGCACCATGCCGATCAGCGGCATTTTCGACCTCGAACCGCTATCGCTGAATTACCTCAACGACCCGCTGCAATTGACACCGGACGAGATCCGCGACCTCAGCCCGCAGCACCAATTGCGCGCGAGCCTGCCGCCGATGCGCATCATGTCGGGTGGAAACGAACTGCCCGAATTGCAGCGGCAGTCCGCCGATTACGCGCGTGCCGCGCAGGCCGCGGGCCTTGACGCCAAACTCTACGTCCTGCCGGGCCACCATCATTATTCGATCCTCGACGAACTGGCGAAGGCGGACGGCATCCTGACGCAGACGCTTGTGGAGCTTTGCAGGCCGTAAACCGACGGCCGCCGCGGCAAGTTATGCGGCTGACGCGTGAATCATTATGGCCTATATTTCAGCCGAACCTCGCAGGAGATCCGGAGTCGCGATGACAAACGCCAGCCGCCGCCGCGCTCTTGGTGCCCTCGCCGGTTTCGTCGCCGCCGTGATGCTCACTACGGCGGCCGCCGCGCGCACCGTCACCGATTCCGCGGGCCGCACCGTCGATATCCCGGATACGATCACGCGGGTGTTTGCCGCGGGGCCGCCCGCCTCCGTCATGCTTTATGTGCTCGCGCCGCAGGACATGATCGGCTGGGTCCGCGCCCCGCGCGATGCCCAAAAACCCTACCTCCTGCCCGCGACACGCGATCTGCCGGAACTCGGACGCGTCACCGGGCGCGGCGATACGCTCAATCTCGAACGCCTGCTCGCCGCCAGGCCCGAGATCATCATCGACTACGGCACCATCAACGACACCTATCGCTCGCTCGCCGACCGCGTGCAGACGCAGACCGGCATTCCGTATCTGCTGATCGACGGACGCTTCGAGAACACACCGGCTTCGCTGCGACTGTTGGCCGACATTCTCGGCGTGAAGGAGCGCGGGGAGATGCTGGCGAAGGCCGCCGAGGCTATTCTCGCGCGCGTCGACAAAACCATCGCGGAGATTCCGGCGGCGAAACGTCCGCGCATCTATCTCGCGCGCGGCCCCGAGGGACTCGAATCCGGTTCGAAAGGCTCGATCAACACCGAGATCATCGAACGCGTCGGCGGCGTCAACGTGGTGGAGGGCCTGCGCGAGAAAGGCGGCATCGTCCGCGTCTCGCCCGAACAGGTGATCTCATGGGCGCCCGACACCATCATCACGCTCGACCGCGCTTTCAAGGACGGCATCGCGCAGAAGCAAGAATGGAAGCCGGTGCCTGCGGTCGCGGACGGACGCGTCTTTCTCGCGCCCGGCCTGCCCTATGGTTTCATCGACGCGCCGCCCTCGCTCAACCGTTTCGCGGGCCTGATCTGGCTGCTGCACACGCTCTATCCGGACAAGACAGACGGAAATCTGCGCGACGAAATCCGCTCGTTCTACACGACATTCTATCAGGTCGAACCGAGCGACGGCGAATTGACCGCATTGCTCGGCGGCTCCGGAGGCTGAGCCGCTCCCTTGCGCACGGCAACCATCCTTCTCGCGCTCACAGCGCTCCTGATCGCCGCCGCGTTACTGGCGGCAGGCATCGGGCCTTATCGCATTCCCCCGCTCGCGGTGGTCGAGGCGCTGTGGCAGCGGCTCAGCGGTGGCAACGTGCAGGGCACCATCGACACCGTGCTGTTCAACATCCGCCTGCCGCGCATCGTCGCGGCCGGCTTCGTCGGCGCGGCGCTGGCGGCGGCGGGCGCCGCCTATCAAAGCCTGTTCCGCAATCCGCTGGTATCGCCCGACATCCTCGGCGTCTCGACCGGCGCGGGCCTCGGCGCCGTGGTCGGCATCCTGCTCGGCTTCCCGGTGGCGATGATCCAGTTTCTCGGCTTCGCCGGGGGTCTCGCCACCGTCATCCTCGTGGTGACGCTGGCGCGCGCGCTGCGATCGAGCGGCGACGTGCTGGTGCTGGTGCTCGCGGGCATCGTGGTCGGCGCGCTCGCCGGTGCCGCGATCTCGCTGGTGAAAGTGCTGGCCGATCCCTACGACCAGTTGCCCGCGATCACCTTCTGGCTGCTCGGCAGCCTGTCCGGCGTCAAGGCGCATGACGTCGCCGCGACCGTGCCCGTGGTGCTCGCGGGTCTCGTGCCGCTGATCCTGCTGCGCTGGCGGATCGGCGTCCTCTCGCTCGGCGATGACGAAGCACGCGCGCTCGGCGTCGAGGTCGGGCGGCTGCGCGCCATCGTCATTGCAGCCGCCACCCTCGTCACAGCGAGCGTGGTCGCCATTTCCGGCGTGATCGGCTGGGTCGGGCTGATGGTGCCGCATATGGCGCGGCTGCTGGTCGGCCCGCGTTTCGACCGGCTGCTGCCCGCCGCGATCCTGCTTGGCGCCGCCTTCATGATCGGCGTCGATACGCTGGCCCGCTCCGGCGCGCGCATCGAGATTCCGCTCGGCGTACTCACCGCCGTGATCGGCGGCCCGGTGTTTGTCTGGCTCCTCGCGCACAACCGGCGGAGGTTCCTGCCATGAGCCTGCTCGACGCGGACGGCCTCGCCATCGGTTATGGACGCACAGAAATTGCCAGCGGCATCGATCTTGCGATCGAACCCGGCACCGTCACCTGCCTGCTCGGACCGAACGGCATCGGCAAGACCACGCTGTTCAAGACGCTGATGGGCCTCATTCCATCTCTCGCAGGCGGCGTGCATCTCGACGGCGAGGCGCTTGCGCAACTCAGCCGCGAGCGCATCGCCCGCCACATCGCCTATGTGCCGCAGGCGCATCCAAGCGAATTCGCCTACACCGTCCTCGATCTGGTGGTGATGGGACGCACCGCCTATCTCGGCACCTTCGGCGCGCCGAAACAGGCCGATTATGATGCCGCGACCGCTGCACTGGAGACGCTCGGCATCGGCGCGCTGGCAGAGCGGGACTCGACGCGGATCTCCGGCGGACAGCGCCAGCTCGCGCTGATCGCCCGCGCTCTGGCGCAGCAATCGCGCATCGTGGTGATGGACGAACCGACCGCAAGCCTCGATCTCGCCAACCGCATTCTGGTGCTCGATACCGTGCGCAGCCTTGCGGCGAGCGGCCTTGCCGTGGTGCTGTCGACGCATGAACCCGAACATGCGTTCCTCGTCGCCGATCAGGTCGCGATCCTCGGCCGCGAACGCTTCATCACCGGTCCGGCCGCCGATGTGCTGACGCCCGGACAACTGTCGTCGCTCTATGGCGTCGCGCTCGAAGTCGAGACCACGCCGTCCGGCCGCCACGTCGTGGGGCCTTCAACAGCGCCGCGCTGAACGCTTCAGGCGAGAAGCTCGCGCACGCGCGGTATCACCTCGCGGCCATAGAGTTCGATGCATGTCATCAGCTTGCCGTGCGACAGCGTGCCCGCGCTGTATTTCAGATCGAATCGCGACGCGCCGAGCGCCTTCACCGTCGCCGCGATCTTGCGCGCCACCGTGTCGGGCGAGCCGAGGTAGAGCGATCCGTGCTCGATCTCGCGCTCGAACTCGGCCTTCTCCATCGGCGGCCAGCCGCGCTCCTTGCCGATGCGGTCACGCATGCCTTTATAGGGCAGCCAGAATTCCGCGCGCGCCTGTTCGTCCGTCGCGGCGACATAGCCCGGCGAATGAATGCCGACCGGCTGCATCGGCGTCTTGCGCTGCTCGTGGGTGCGGCGATAGAGATCGACATAGGGTGCGAAGCGTTGCGGATCGCCGCCGATGATCGCGAGCATCAACGGCAACTGGTAATAGGCCGCGCGCACCACCGACTCGGGCGTGCCGCCGACGCCGATCCATGCCTTCAACCGCCCATGTTCGATGGGCGGAAAGATGCTCTGGTTGACCAGCGGCGGACGGATCGAGCCTTCCCAGTTGACGGGCTCCTGCTTGAGAACCTCGACGAACAGATCGAGCTTCTCCTGAAACAGCCGCTCGTACTGGTCGAGCGGGAAACCGAACAGCGGAAAGGATTCGGTAAACGAGCCGCGCCCGAGGATGACCTCCGCGCGGCCGTTCGACGCGGCATCGAGCGTCGCGAACCGCTGGAACACGCGGATCGGATCGTCCGACGACAGCACCGTGACGGCGGTGCCGAGACGGATGCGCTTTGTTTGCCCGGCAATGGCGGCCAGCACCGTTTCCGGTGCGGAAATCGCGAAGTCGGCACGATGATGCTCGCCAAGGCCGATGAAATCGATGCCGAGACTGTCGGCCAGCACCGCCTCCTCGATCACGTCGCGGATCACCTGCGCGTGGGGCAGCAAGTGTCCCGACGCATCGGCGGTCACGTCGCCGAACGTATCCAGTCCCATTTCGAGCAAGGGGCGCCTCCGTCGCGGATGAATGATGCGGCGGATGGGCCGCAGCGCCTATCTAGGTGCTTTTCCCGCGCGTTCCAGCTCTCGCAGCTTCACGGCCACCTGAAGCGTGAGGTTGGCGGGCGTGGGGATGCCGAATTCAGCTCCCTTGCGGACGACATGACCGTTGAGGAAATCGATCTCGGTGGGCCTGCCGCGCGCCAGATCCTGCGCGGTGGAGGCATACTGATCCGGCATCACCTTGACCAGCGCGAAGGTCTTCTCGCGGATATCGGGCGAGACCGCGATGCCAAGCTCCGACGCCACCGCGATGCATTCGAGGATGGCGCTGTCCATCACCTCTTTCGTACCCTCCACCTCGAACAGGCGGCCATAGGGCAGTTGCGCGATCGCCGACAGCGCGTTGTAGGCGCAGTTGATGATGAGCTTGTCCCACAGCCGCGCCAGCACTTCGCCCGACACCACGGCCGGGATCGCGGCCTCCGTGAAGGCTTTCGCAATATCATCGCTGCGCGGCGACGGGCCGATGATGAGATCGCCGCGCCCGTGATGCTGGATGTGACCCGGCCCGCCCATTCCGGCCGCGACATAGACGACGCTTGGCAGCACAGTCTGTTTGAGAACGGCCGCAAGGCGTTCGGCATTGTCGACGCCATTCTGCAAGCTGATGACGACGGCATCGGTCTTGAGATGCGGCGCGATCTGTTGCCCCGCCTCCCCGGTGTCGGCGGACTTGACGCAGAACAGCACGACATCCGCTCCGGCGACGGCGGAGGGTTCGGTATCCGCCTTGAGCGGAATGACGCCATCGAAGATCGCGCTCTCGAACCGCAGGCCGCCGCACCTGGCGATGGCCTCGACATGCGCCGGACGGCCGATCAGCATCACCTCATGCCCGCCGCGCGCCAGCATGCCGCCGTAAAAACATCCAACGGCTCCTGCTCCCATCACCGCGATCTTCATGTCTGCTTCCCATCTTGATGACGGCAGACGATGTAGCAGATCGGAATGGCGGCCCAAAGTTAGCAGTTCGTGATACGTGACCTGCGCGGCAGGGATATCAGTCGCGGTGCGCGCTGGCGCGTGGCCTCATGAGCAAGGGACCATAGACAAGAGCGAAGCCGAAAAACGCCATCACCCATGCCAGTGCCGCAAGATGCAGCAACCCCTCGCTCCAGCCCGGCATCATCACTGCCGCGATACGCGCGAGTGCCGCGACAATGATCGCCAGATAGATCGCTTGCGTCGGCAACGCCGCCGTCAGCGGCTGCCCCGTATGGCCGAGGCTCGCGCGCGTCATCACTGCCAGGGTCATGACGCCGGCGCCGCCCGCCATCCATGCATGGATGGCGGCGCTCGCGGGCACGAGATCGAAAGCCGCCGCTGACGCCAGCAGAAAACCGGCCGGGATGAAGGCATATCCGACATGCAGGATGAGGACGAGGCGCTCCCTGCATGTGCGATCCCCCGCCCATCGGCCGAGGCGAATGACATTCAGAACGCCCGTCACGGCAAGCAGGACGCCGACGAGAGGACCATCCTGACGAACGACCCACACCAGCAGCGCCGCCGCGCTCACCAGCACGATGGCGATGTCGAACTTCGCAAAGGGTGACGGCAGCCGCCCCGGATTTTCACGCACGAGCCAGTTGCGTGTGAAGCTCGGGATGATGCGCCCGCCGATCAGCATGATGAGCACGGTCACGGCCGCGATCCCGATACGAATGCCGTAATCCGCCGTGCCCGACACATGCGCTTCCAGATGGAAGGCGATATTCCCGACGAGGAGAAGAACGACCAGCGCGACAACCTTGAGATTGCGCCAATTCCGCCCCGCGAAAACCTCGCGCCCCGTGGCGGCCGCGATCAGCGCAAGAAAGCTGGCGTCGATCAGCATGGCCGCGAGCCAGCCGATTCCCGCCGAACACGTCACGGCGAAACGCCCCAGCAGCCACACGACGACCAACACAAGCAACGGCCCGCCCTGCACCGGAAGCCGCCCGGTCCAGCTCGGAATCGCCGTGAACAGAAACCCGGTGATCACCGCCGGCAGATAGCCGTACAGCATTTCATGCACATGCCAGTCGCGCGGAGCGAACGCGGTCGATAGCGTCAGTTCGCCCATGAACACCGGCAGCCAGACCAGAATGGCGAGCCCCGCGTAGATCGCTCCCAGCAGGAAGAAAGGCCGGAAGCCATAGGACAGGATCGCGGGACCCCGATAATCGCGCAAGCGCGGCACCGGCTGACGCTGTGTCATCGCACGTCCGGCGCCGGATCGGTACCCAGCCAGTTCATCGCGCCCATGCCAGATCCTCGACGCGCGCGACATTCTCCAGGCGAACGCCTCTCGGCACGTTGACGATGAGTTTCTTCCGCTCCAGCCGCCGGAACGTGCGGCTGGCCGTCTCGATGGTCATGCCGAGGAAATCCGCGATGTCCCGCCGCTTCATCGGCAGCGGCAAGGTCTCCGGTATCTCGCCAAACCGCGCAAGCCGGTCGCGCCAGCCGATGAGAAACAGCGCAACGCGCTGCTCCGCCGAATGACTCCCCAGCAGCAACAACTGGTTTCTGGCCAGATGAAGCTCCCGCACCTCGAACTCGTTCATGCTCCGCAGGATATTCGGCTTGGATTCGACGAACCGCAAAAACTTGTCACGGGAAAACCGGCAGGCAATGATTGGCGTAATGGCGTCGGCCGAGAAACTGTAGTGATCGGAGGATGTCGCTCCGAGGAAATCGCCCGGCAGGCCGAACCCGACAATATGACGCCGCCCGTCCGGCAACAGCCTGTACAAACGCGCGACGCCCTGCGTCAGGTTGAAAACATGCCGCGCCTTGTCGTCCTCGGAGAACAGGGCATCCTTGGTCGCGAAATGCGTCTCGGGACCAAGTTTCTCCATGGCGGAGAGATCGGGCGCATCGAGTGCTGCGCATATGCTCAGCGACCGCGCCTGACAGTGCAGGCACCGGCGCGGATAACCGCTGGGAGATTCTTCCGACAGGATCGACTGCGGCATCAGGCTTTGCCACGACGGATGCTTGGTTTCCATGCTCGTCCTCGCCATTCGCCCGTTCTCTTCGCTTATCGGCATTCGTGAATACTCTCGTGTGACCAAAGCCAGACGGCGCGCCCTATCCCAGTCCTGCAAGCCAGCGCCCGATCTGATCGATATCCCCCGGCAGCTCGATCGCGAATTCATCCGCGAAATTCCGCCACGCCTCCAGATTGCGCGCTGGAACGCCGATCACGACGGGAATGCCGCGTTCGAGCGCCCTGGCGATCACCCCGCACATGCCGCCACCCTCCGCCTCTATTTTCCCGAACTTGTTCAGGACAAGAAGCGAAGGATTGGTCTCAAAGCCGCGTTCGATTTCCATCGCGGCCTCTAACAACGCCCCCACATCGAGGCGGCACCCTTTGGCGCCCGGACCACGATCATCGAACAGCACCGTGCGACGGCCGCTGACAATATCTTCAAGCACCACATCGCAACTGGGGTCCGCGCCTTCGAACGCCGGAAATTGCAGGACGCCAGCCAGCGCCAGACCGCGCGCCCGGCATTGGCCGACGATCCATTTGAACAACTCGTCCGGATATTTATCGTTCTCGTAGACGATCGCGCCGATCTTGGGCGCGTCGTCCCGGACCGGCTCAATTGCCCGGGCGGAATGCAATGCACACATCGGAATCGACCTCGATACGGCGCGCCCCGATCAATTCGAGGCAATACGGAATGGCGGGGAAAATAGCGTTCAGACAGACGTCGATAGCCGCCGGGCGGCCCGGCAAATTGACGATCAGGGAACGGTTGCGCGTCCCGGCGAGCTGCCGCGACAGGATCGCGGTCGGCACCTGCTCCAGACTGACCCGCCGCATCAATTCGCCAAAGCCGGGCATTTCGCGGCCGATGACCATGCGCGTGCCCTCTGGCGTGAGATCGCGCGGCGCGGGGCCGGTGCCTCCCGTGGTGAGAACCAGATCGCAGCCTTCACGATCCGACAATTCGATCAATGCGCTCGCCACGCTCTCGGCGCCATCGGGCACGATCTTGAAGATGATAAGCCAGTTCGAGCGGATGGCCTTCTTCAGAAAATCGCCAACGGCCTTGCCGCTCTTGTCTTCATAAACGCCTTCGCTCGCGCGGTCGGAGACGACAAGGACACCGATCCGCGCCAGCGTTCCCGATCCGACAAAAGAGTCCGATCCGTCGCGATCGATATCCATGTGGTTCATGAGCAACCTCCATGTCCGCCGCAGGTGCAACCTTCATGAGAGTGGCCGCCCTCCTCCGGCGCAGCCGCCATCGCTTCGTCATGCTTCAGCGACCAGCCGACCATGTAGGTCAGGCATCCAGTGCCGGGATCGCTGGCGCGCTCCAGAACATTCATCAGCCCGAGCCAGTCCTCGCTCTCCGCAAGGCTGGAAAAACGCCGCACCGCTCCGGACGCATACTCACCGACGGTCTCGCCGAACCGGCTGGTCATCGCATCGACGCGGGCCAGCAACGCAACGTCTCCGCACGCAACCAGCGCCTCGGCGGCATTCGCTTCGTCGTCAAAACCGCGTATCACCTCACCGAGCTGCATGGACCGCGCTCCTCTATTGAACCAATGGCGTGTCCGTCGCGACAAGCGAGATGCCCGTGATCTCGGCCTGCCCGGCGAGGATCGAGATGTATTGCGCGAGCGCACGATGCTCGACGCTGGCGGCGAGATAGCCCGCGATCCGTTCTTTCGCGAGTTCGAACGGCAACGTCTGTCCTTCCGCGCGGTGATCCAGCCGGACCACATGATAGCCGTAGCGCGTTTCAGCGATCGCCATCTCGCCCGGCTGCATCCGCTCCAGCGCCGCCTCGAATTCGACCACGGTCTGGCCGCGCGAGATCTGGCCGAGACGGCCGCCCTCAGCAGCCGAGGTCGAGCAATCCGAATGGTTCGACGCCATGTCCGCGAACGAAGCCGGATTGGCCTTCACCGCGGCGAGAATGGTCCCGGCCTGCTCGCGCGCCGCCACCCGGGCCGCCTGATCGTCGCGCGGCGCGGCGATCAGGATATGGGCGGCCTCGTAAAGATCGCCGAGCCGGAAACGCTGAATGTTCTGCTCGTAGAAGCGACGGCAGGCCGCCTCATCCGGCTCCGGCGTCTTGACCTCGCGCTCGACCAATGCGCGCATCGCGGCTTCCTCGGCGGTTTCGCGCCGCCCGTCCGGATCGCACAGCGCTTCGGTCGCGATGCCGAGCCGCGCGGCTTCCTGCAACAACAGCTCGCGCACCACGAGCGCGCGCGCCGCCGCCTGCCAGGCGTGGATCGGCTTGTCGGCCGGATGGTTCTGCACCTCCTGCGCGATGGCTTCGCGGGAAATCGTCACGCCGTTGACGCTGACGGCCTTCGGTTTCGGCAGAGTATTCGAGAGTGAACAATCCATGTCCCTACTCCGCAGGCTGGATCGGCGGTGGAGCAGGCATCCGCGGTGTCGCGACCGGCGCCGGGCCGCTGCCCGGACGGCTGCGCACGACCTGATAACCGCGGCGGCCGAGATACCAGACCGGCGCGCTCCAGATGTGCACAAGGCGCGTGAACGGGAAGACGAGGAAGATCGTCATCCCGAGCATCAGATGCGCCTTGAAGATCGGATGCACGTCGAGGACATAATGCGCCGCATCCGGTTGCAGCGTGACGATGGCCTGCGCCCAGTTCATGAACTTCACCATCTCATGGCCGTCGAGATGACCGGCCGATACCGGAATGGTGGCGAGGCCGAGCAGAAGCTGCGCGAACAGGATCAAGAGGATCGCGGTGTCGCCGAACGACGAGTTGGCGCGGATGCGCGGATCGAACAGCCGGCGATGCGTGAGCAACGAAATGCCGACCAGGCACATCAGACCGGCGATGCCACCGGCGGCCATCGCCAGCATCTGCTTGAAGCTGTGCGATATGCCCATCATGTCGAACACCCAGATCGGCGTCAGCAGGCCGACGAAGTGGCCGCCGAAGATCACCAGGATGCCGACGTGGAACAGGTTGGAGCCCCAGATCAACTGGCGGCGGCGCAACAACTGGCTCGAGCCGCTGCGCCAGGTGTATTGCTCGCGGTCGAAGCGCACGAGACTGCCGAACAGGCAGACGAAAGCGCACAGATACGGATACCAGCCGAAGGCGATGGAATTGATTGTCGTGTACATCTGTCCCTCCTTCTCAGGCTGCCGGTGACTTGACGGCGCGCGAGGCATGGCGGAGCCGCGACTGCAACCCGTCCCGCCCGCATGACGATTGGCTCTGCGCGGCGGGTCCGAAATTGACTTCCTCTTCTTCCCACGCCGCATCGAGCGCCGCGAAGTCCATCGGATCGGGGTCCGGCCCCTTCAACAATTCCTCGACCGCCTCGCGCTCGGGCTGTTGCTCGGCAATCGCGACCAGAGCGTCAAAGACAGCCTTGTAGTTCGACTCGCGGCGCTCCAGCCGCTCGGCGATGGCGGCGAGAATATGCGCGGGCTGCCCCAGCAATTCACGCGCCGCCGCAATCGGCTGGGTCGAGAGGAATTCGAGGAACAGCGGAATGAAATCCGGCAGATCGTTCGCGGTGATGAAGAAGCCGGCATTCTCATACAGCGTCTTCAGATCGACCATGGCCTGGCCACGGTCGCGGCTTTCGCCATGGACATGCTCGAACAGATGCAGCGCCAGCGAACGGCTGCGGTCGAACAGCAGGCCATAGCGTTCCTGTAGATCGTAGAGATCGCCGGCCGCCAGCTCATCGAGCAGCACGTCGAGCTTCTCGCGCGCGGCCAGCGGCACCAGAGCCTCATCATCCAGCACCGCGCCGAACAGCGGCGCGGCTGCAACGAGGTCTTCGGAAGGATAGGTCAGAAGTGCGGACAGCACCTTGAACGTCTTCATCACACCACCTCCATCGGATTCTTGGTCTTGCGCGGCGAGCCGAACAGATTGACCTCGGTTTCGCCGCCGCCGCAGCCATTGCCGAACGAGAAGCCGCACGAGCCGCGCATGTCGTAGGCGTCGGCGCCGAGTTCGCGGTGCGCGGTCGGGATCACGAAGCGGTCCTCGTAATTGGCCAGCGCCATGATCTTGTACATCTCGTCGATCTGCGCGCCCTTGAGGCCAACACGATTGGCAATGGCCTCGTCGATCACGCCGTCCACCGTCTTGGCCCGCATGTAGGCCCGCATCGCCAGCATGCGCTCGAGCGCGAGCGCCACCGGCTCCTCGTTGCCTGCCGTCAGGAGGTTGGCGAGATAGCGCATCGGAATCCGCAGCGAGCGAACGTCCGGCATCTCACCATCGAGACCGATCTTTCCGGCGGACGCCGCCGAGGTGATCGGCGACAGCGGCGGCACGTACCAGACCATCGGCAGCGTGCGATATTCCGGGTGCAGCGGGAACGCGACCTTCCATTCCATCGCCATCTTCCAGATCGGCGACGATTTGGCGGCCTCCAGCCACGCATGAGGAATGCCCTGACGCTCGGCTTCCGCGATCACCGACGGATCGTTCGGATCAAGGAACACGTCGAGCTGGGCCTGATAGAGGTCGCGCTCGTCCGGCTTGCTGGCGGCCTCCGCGATGCGGTCGGCGTCATAGAGCACGACGCCGAGATAGCGGATGCGGCCGACACAGGTCTCCGAGCACACCGTCGGCTGCCCCGCTTCGATGCGCGGATAGCAGAAGATGCACTTCTCGGATTTGCCCGACTGCCAGTTGTAGTAAATCTTTTTGTAGGGGCAGCCCGACACGCACATGCGCCAGCCACGGCACTTGTCCTGATCGATCAGGACGATGCCGTCCTCCTCGCGCTTGTAGATCGCGCCCGATGGGCACGACGCGACGCAAGTCGGATTGAGACAGTGCTCGCACAACCGCGGCAGGTACATCATGAAGGTGTTTTCGAACTGGCCGTAGATGTCCTTCTGCACGCCGTCGAAATTGTAATCCTTCGAGCGCTTGGCGAATTCGCCGCCGAGGATTTCCTCCCAGTTCGGCCCCCACTGGATTTTCTCCAGCCGCTCTCCGGACACCAGCGAGCGCGGCCGCGCGGTCGGCATCGCCTTCATGTCCGGCGCGTTCTGCAAATGCTCGTAATCGTAAGTGAAGGGCTCGTAATAATCGTCGATTTCCGGCAGGTCGGGATTGGCGAAGATGTTCGCCAGCACCCGCCACTTGCCGCCGATGCGCGGCGCGATGGAGCCGTCGCGCCGGCGCACCCAGCCGCCCTTCCAGCGCTTCTGGTTTTCCCAGTCCTTCGGATAGCCGATGCCGGGTTTGGTTTCGACGTTATTGAACCACGCATATTCCATGCCTTCGCGGCTGGTCCATACGTTCTTGCAAGTCACGCTACAGGTGTGGCACCCGATGCACTTATCGAGATTGAGCACCATTGCGATCTGGGCACGGATCTTCATTCTGCGGCCTCCAGGCTTGCGCTCGATGCGGCGACAGGCTCGTCCAGCCAGTCCACCTTTGTCATCTTACGGATGACGACGAATTCATCGCGGTTGGAGCCGACGGTGCCGTAATAGTTGAAACCGTAAGCCTGCTGCACATAGCCGCCGATCATATGGGTCGGCTTGAGCACGACGCGGGTCACCGAATTATGGATACCGCCGCGCTGGCCGGTCTGCTCGGAGCCCGGCATGTTCACGATCTTCTCCTGCGCGTGATACATCATGCACATGCCCTGACGGACGCGCTGCGACACCACCGCACGCGCGACCAGCGCGCCGTTGGTGTTGAACACTTCAATCCAGTCGTTATCGACCAGCCCCGCGTTCTTCGCATCAGCCTCGCTGATCCACACGATCGGCCCGCCGCGCGACAGGGTGAGCATCAGAAGGTTGTCGGTGTAGGTCGAGTGGATGCCCCATTTCTGGTGCGGCGTGAGGAAGTTCAGGACGATCGTCTTGTTGCCGTTCGGCTTGCGGTCGATGACCGGATTGACCGACTTGGTGTCGATCGGCGGCCGATAGACGCAGAAGCCCTCGCCGAATGCCCGCATCCACAGATGGTCCTGATAGAGTTGCTGACGGCCGGTCAGCGTGCGCCACGGGATCAGTTCGTGGACGTTGGTATAGCAGGCGTTGTAGCAGACGCTTTCCGATTCAAGCCCGGACCAGATCGGCGAGGAGATGATCTTGCGCGGTTGCGCGATCACGTCGCGGAAGCGGATCTTCTCGTCCTCCTTCGGGATCGCGAGATGGGTGTGATCGCGGCCGGTGAAGGTGCCGAGCGAACTCCATGCCTTGACCGCGACTTCGCCATTGGTTTCCGGCGCAAGCGAGAGCAGCACCTCGCAGGCGTCGATGTCGGTGTCGATGCGCGGCAAGCCCTTGCTCGGTCCCTCCTCGGTGACGACGCCGTTGAGCCGCTTGAGCAGCGCGATCTCGTGATCGGTATTCCAGCTCATGCCCTTGCCGTTGTTGCCGAGCTTGCTCATCAGCGGGCCGAGCGAGGTGAACTGCTTGTAGATGTTCGGATAGTCGCGCTCGACCACGGCGACAGACGGCATGGTCTTGCCGGGGATCGGCTCGATCTCGCCTTTCTTCCAGTCCTTGACGTCGAACGGCTGCGCTATCTCGCCCGCCGAGTCGTGCATGATCGGCGTCAGCACCACGTCCTTTTCGACGCCGAGCACTTCCGGCGCGACCTTCGAGAACGATTTCGCGATGCCCTTGTAGATCTCCCAGTCGCTGCGCGACTCCCACACCGGATCGACCGCGGCGGTCAGCGGGTGGATGAAGGGATGCATGTCCGAGGTGTTGAGATCGTTCTTCTCGTACCAGGTCGCGGTCGGCAGCACGATGTCCGAATACATGCAGGTGGTGGACATGCGGAAGTCGAGCGTGACGAGAAGGTCGAGCTTTCCTTCCGGCGCTTCCTCGTGCCAGACCACCTCGGACGGCTTGCGGCCGCCGACATCACCGAGATCCTTGCCGAGCACGCCGTGGCTGGTGCCGAGCAGATGCTTGAGGAAATATTCGTGGCCCTTGCCGGACGCGCCCAGCAAATTGGAGCGCCACACGAACAGATTGCGCGGCCAGTTCTTCGGATTGTCCGGGTCCTCACAGGACATCTTCAGTTCGCCGGACTTCAGCGCCTTGGCGACGTAGTCCTTGGCTTCCATGCCCGATGCCGCCGCCTGCTTCGAGATGTCGAGTGGATTGGCCTGCAACTGCGGCGCGGACGGCAACCAGCCCATGCGTTCGGCGCGCACGTTGTAGTCGATCAGCGCGCCGTCCCACGGCCCCATCGGTGCGGTCGGCGACAGCACGTCCTTGACGTCGAGCGTCTCGTAACGCCACTGGTCGGTGTGCGCATAGAACGCCGAGGTCGAGTTCATCTGGCGCGGCGGCCTGCTCCAGTCGAGACCGAAAGCGAGCGGCACCCAGCCCGATTGCGGCCGCAGCTTTTCCTGCCCGACATAATGCGACCAGCCGCCACCGGACTGGCCGACGCAACCGCACATCACCAGCATGTTGATGATGCCGCGGTAGTTCATGTCCATGTGGTACCAGTGATTGAGACCGGCGCCGACGATCACCATCGAACGGCCATTGGTCTTTTCGGCGTTACGCGCGAACTCGCGCGCCACCGTGATGATCTGATCGCGCGGCACGCCGCTGATCTGCTCCGCCCACGCCGGGGTGTAAGGCTCGATCTCGTCGTAACCCTTGGCGATATTCTCGCCGCCGAGGCCGCGATCGATGCCGTAATTGGCGACGAACAGATCGAACACCGAGGCCACCAGCGTCTCGCCATCGGCAAGCTGAAGCGTCTTCACCGGAATGTTGCGCGTCAGCACGCCCGGATGATCGGTGCCACGGAAATGGTCATGCTCGCGATTGCCGAAATACGGAAATCCGACCTTGGCGACATCGTCCTGAATGTCCATCAGCGACATCCGCAGCCTGGTGTCGCCGCCCGCCGCCTTCTCCTCGAGATTCCAGTTGCCCTTTTCGCCCCAGCGGAAGCCGATCGAACCGTTCGGAGCGACGATGCCGCCGCTGACCTCGTCATAGGCGACGGTTTTCCATTCCGGGTTGTTGGCCTCGTTGAGGCCGCCGACGAAATCCGACGCGCGCACGAAGCGATCCGGAATGTAGTGATCGCCCTGCTTCACCAGACGCACCAGCATCGGCATGTCACTGTAGCGGCGCATGTAGTCGTCGAAGTACTCGGTCTTCTTGTCGATATGGAATTCGCGCAGGATGACGTGGCCCATCGCCATCGCCACCGCCGCGTCGGTGCCCTGCTTCGGCGACATCCACATGTCGGCGAATTTCGATGCTTCCGAATAGTCCGGGCAGATCACCACGCTCTTGGCGCCCTTGTAGCGCGCCTCGGTGTAGAAGTGCGCGTCCGGCGTGCGCGTCTGCGGCACGTTGGAGCCCCACAGGATCAGGAATCCCGCGTTGTACCAGTCGGCGCTTTCCGGAACGTCGGTCTGCTCGCCCCAGGTCTGCGGCGAGGCCGGCGGCAGGTCGCAGTACCAATCGTAGAACGACATGCAGACGCCGCCGAGCAGCGACAGATAACGCGCGCCCGAGGCGTAGCTCACCATCGACATCGCCGGGATCGGCGAGAAGCCGAACACGCGGTCGGGGCCGTGAGCCTTCACCGTGTACGCGTTCGCCGCGCCGATGATCTCGTTGACCTCGTCCCAGTTCGCCCGCACGAAACCGCCGAGGCCACGACGCCTGGTGTAGGCGGCGCGCTTCTCGGGGTTCTCGACGATCGACTTCCATGCGGCGACCGGCGTCAGCGTCGCGCGCGCCGCGCGCCACAGCTTCAGCAGCTTTGAGCGCACCAGCGGATACTTCACGCGGTTGCCGGAATACAGATACCAGCTATAGCTCGCGCCGCGCGGGCAGCCGCGCGGTTCATGGTTCGGCAGATCCGGCCGCGTGCGCGGATAGTCGGTCTGCTGGGTTTCCCAGGTGACGATGCCGCCCTTGACATAGACCTTCCACGAACAGGAGCCCGTGCAGTTCACGCCATGCGTGGAGCGCACGATCTTGTCGTGCTGCCAGCGCTTGCGGTAACCGTCCTCCCACGACCTGTCTTCCGTCGTGGTGATGCCGTGACCGCCGGCGAACTCGGTTCTGGTTTTCGTGAAGAACGAAAGCCTGTCTAGAAAATGGCTCATCAGCCTCTCCTTACTGCGCCGGCTGGGCAACCGCCGTTGCGCCACGCCGCTCGACATCATGAAGCAGGCCGCCCTTGCGGGTGTAGACGGCCCAGGTAATCACCACGCAGGTGATGTAGAAGATGAAGAAACCCCACAGCGCCGCTTCCACGCCGCCGGTCATGTCGATCGACGTGCCGAACGACTTGGGGATGAAGAACGCGCCGAACGCTGCGATCGCGGAGGTGAAGCCCGTGATCGCGGCCGATTCCTTCTCCGCCTGACGCGTACGCTCCGCGACATCGCTACCCGGCATCAGGCGGTCCATTTCCTTGCGCATGATGTTCGGGATCATCTGGAAGGTGGACGCGTTACCGACGCCGGTGGCGAAGAACAGCAGAAGGAACATCGCGAAGAAGCCCCAGAACGCACCCGGCTGCTCCTTGATGCCGATGAAGTAGAGAATGCCGAGCACGCCCGCCATCATCAGCACGAACACCCAGAGCGTGACACGCCCGCCGCCCCATCTGTCCGCGATCCAGCCGGTCGCCGAGCGCGACAGCGCGCCGACCAGCGGGCCGAGGAAGACGAAGGGGAGCACGTTGATGTTCGGGAACAGGATCTTCGCCAGCAGCGGGAAGCCCGCCGAGTAGCCGATGAAGGAGCCGAACGTGCCGGTGTAGAGCCAGCACATCACCCAGTTGTGCTTGCGCTGGAAGATCACCGCCTGATCGGCGAACGACGCCTTCGCCGAAGCGATGTCGTTCATGCCGAACCACGCGGCGAAGGCGCTAGCGGCGATGAAGGGCACCCAGACGAAGCCCGCATTCTGCAACCACATCGGCACCTCACGCGGCCCATCCGCGACCATCACCGGATCGCCGCCGAACCAGCCGAGCACACCGGCGGTAATGACGAGCGGAACCACGAACTGCACGGTGCTGACGCCGAGATTGCCGAGACCTGCATTGAGCGCCAGCGCGTTTCCCTTCTCCGAGCGCGGGAAGAAGAAGGAGATGTTGGCCATCGAGGAGGCGAAGTTGCCACCGCCGAAGCCGCACAGCAGCGCCAGCCCCAGGAACACAACGTAAGGCGTCGAGGGCGTCTGCACGGCATAACCGATGCCGACCGCCGGGATCATCAGCGACCATGTCGCGAGCGTCGTCCACAGCCGTCCGCCGAAGATCGGCACCATGAACGAGTAGAATACGCGCAGCACCGCGCCGGAAATACCCGGTAAAGCCGCCAGCCAGAACAGTTCAGCCGTGGTGAACTTGAACCCGACCGAGGGCAGCTTCGCCACCACCACCGACCAGACCTGCCAGATCGCGAACGACAGCAGCAGCGACGGAATTGAAATCCACAGATTGCGCCGCGCGACGGCGCGCCCCTTGGTTTCCCAGAACTCGCGATCCTCCGGCCGCCAGTCGGTGAGCACGACGCCAGCCAGCGCGCCAATATGCTCGGGCTTGTGGATCTCCTCCATTTCGGGGAACTGCGGCAGCTTCCGCAGCGCCTCGCCGGCGAGACCGCGCTCCATCTGGCGCACCGCCAGATGCATCCAGAGCAGCGACACCGTGACGATCAGGAACAGCAGCATGAAGCAACTGGTCCACAGCCCGGTGAGGTCGTTCAGCGCACCGAAGGCGATCGGCAGCACGAAACCGCCGAGGCCGCCGATCATGCCGACAAGGCCGCCGACCACGCCGACATTGTCGGGGTAGTAAACCGGGATATGCCGGAACACCGCCGCCTTGCCCAGCGCCATGAAGAAGCCGAGCACGAACACCGTTATCGTGAACGGCACCACGCCCATTTCAAGATGGAAGCCGACCGAGCCGGTCACGGTCCGCACGACATAATCCGTCGGCGGATAGGACAGGATGAAGGTACAGGCGACACCGACCAGCAAAGACCAGTACATCACCCGCCGCGCGCCGTAGCGATCGGAGAGATGCCCGCCATAGGCGCGGAAGATCGACGCCGGGATGGAGAACATCGCCGCGATCATGCCGGCGGCCTTGAGATCGACGCCGTAGACGTTGATGAGATATTGCGGCAGCCACAGCGCGAGCGCCACGAACGCGCCGAACACGAAGAAATAATAGAGCGAGAAACGCCAGACCTGAATATTCTTGAGCGGGGCGAATTCGAGCCACATGCTCTTCGGCTTCTCGCCGCGCGCGCGCCGCGCGCGCATCACCGGGTCCTCTTCCGAGAAGACCCAGAAGATGACCGCCATCACCGCGAGCACAGCCGCCCAGACCTGCGCGACCATTTCCCAGCCGAACGCGACCATGACGAACGGAGCGAGGAGCTTCGTCACCGCGGCGCCGACATTACCCGCTCCGAAGATGCCGAGTGCGGTGCCCTGCTTGCCCGCCGGATAGAATCTCGAGACGTAGGCGACGCCGACCGCGAACGAGCCGCCGGCAACGCCGACAAAGAACGCCGCGACCAGGAATTGCGGATAGGTGTGCGCCCAGGTGAGGAAATAGGTCGCGACTGCGGCCGCCAGCATCACAATGGTGTTGACGCGACGCCCGCCATACTGATCGGTCCACGCGCCGAGGACGAGGCGGATCAGCGACCCGCTGAGGATCGGCAAGCCGACCAGCAGGCCGAACTCGGTCTCATTGAGGCCGAGCTTCTGCTTGATGCTGATGCCGATGATGGAGAAGATCGTCCAGACTGCAAAGCAGATCGTGAACGAAATCGTCGACAGCCAGAGTGCTCTGCCACGCGCGGCACCGGTTTGAGATGATTCGTCCACAGCACCTCTCCAAATCTGTTGCGAGAGGAAATTGAGTGCTGCATGGCACAATTGATTTGCGGTGGATCAAGATAGTATTTTCAGCCTCGAATTATATGAAAGTACACATTTCCGAATGATCTTATGTGCACCGCAAAGTGACATTTGCTAAATTCGGATTTGATAAAAATCACACCTCGACCGCCACCGTAAGTGGAGGGCCGGCCTTGCGCACTGACGATATCAAACAGTTACAGGAACTGCCGATGTTCTCCGGAATGAGTCCGGAAAATCTCGGACGTCTTTTTGACGCAGCATTGTTACAGAAATTTCCGGCAGGCGTCGTTCTGATCCATGAAAACACCCAGGCCGATTTTCTGCATGTCCTGATCGACGGCCTTGCCGAAATCTATACCGAGCAGGATGGCGGAGAATGGGGCATCTCGCTGGTTAATCCGGTCTCCGCTTTCATTCCCGCGGCCATCATCAGCCACCAGCCCTATCTGAGTTCGGCGCGAACGCTGCTCGAATCGCGCGTTCTGCTGATTCCCGCCGAGCGGGTCCGCGAGGTATTCGCCCAGGACATCGTCTTCGCCCGCGTGATCGCGAAAGAGCTTGCGCGCGCGTATCGCGGCTCGGTCAAGAAACTCAAAGGGTACATGGCCAGATCGAGCGTCGAACGGCTGGCCAACTGGATACTGGCCGAAGCCCAGAAGGATACCCATCAGGGAAACGTCGTCATCCCATTCGACCGGGGCACGCTGGCATCGCATATCGGCACCACGCGGGAAAACCTGTCGCGCAACCTTGCGTATCTGACGGACCACGGCGTGCGGATTCGCGGGCGGGAAATCGTCATCGACGACAAGAATCAGCTCACCCTGTTCGCGCGGCCCCAGCGGTTGATCGACGACCCCGCGTCCTGAAACCGCACTCCCCGCCATCACAAAGAACACCGCACCCCCCGATATTGCGCTAACGCAAGGCGGACGGGGCGGATTTGCTGAATGCTGCTTCGCGATCCTGATATTCGGAAGATCGCGCATGACAGTTCCACGACTTCTTCAGATGCGATCCGGCCTTAACCGCCGGTATGGCGAAGAACGTCTGCCGCGCTACACCAGCTATCCGACCGCGCCTTACTTTTCCGAATCGATCACACAGCATACGTACCGCCAATGGCTTGCGGGAATTCCGCGAGACAAAACGGTGTCGCTTTATCTGCACATTCCGTTCTGCCAATCCATGTGCTGGTATTGCGGCTGCAACACCACCATCGTCCGGCGTCACGAGCCCGTCGCCGAATATCTCGCAGCATTGAGCCAAGAGATCGAGATGGTGACGGACCATATTGGGCAGCGGCTCAAGGTCGGCGCGGTGCATTTCGGTGGAGGCACGCCGACGATCATGACGCCGGACCAGTTCTCGGACCTCATGACCGTCCTGAGACGAAAATTCGATTTTCTGCCCGGCGCCGAAATCGCCATCGAGATCGACCCGCGCAGGCTGACACCCGAGATGGCGCGCGCACTCGGCGCCAACGGCGTCACGCGGGCAAGCCTCGGCGTGCAGAGTTTCGATCCCGCCGTCCAGCAGGCCGTCAACCGCATTCAGAGTTTTGAAGACACCGCCGCCGTGACCGAAGGACTGCGGGCGGCAGGTATCAACAGCATCAATTTCGACCTGATCTACGGCCTGCCACACCAGACGGTGGCGTCGTGTTTCGATACCGTTCAGAAATGCATGCAGCTTCGCCCCGACCGCTTCGCGGTTTTCGGCTACGCTCATATCCCGACATTCAAGAAGCATCAGCGCAAGATCGAGGAGACAGCGCTTCCGGATGGCGAGCAGCGCCACCTTCAGACCAACATGATCGCCCATTGCCTGACCAATGCAGGCTACCGGCAGATCGGCCTCGATCATTTCGCCCTTCCCGCCGACAGCCTGACGACGGCACAGGCGGCAGGACACCTGCACCGCAACTTTCAGGGCTACACCACCGACGACAGCGACATCCTGATCGGCTTCGGCGCCAGCGCCATCGGGCGGCTGGAACAGGGTTACGTTCAGAACGAAGTCGCGCCCCTGACCTACCGGACGCAGATCGGCAACGGCAACCTTCCGACACGGAAGGGTTATGCGCTGAGCGACGACGACCGCCTGCGCGCGGACATCATCGAACGGATCATGTGCGATTTTCACGTCGACTTGCAGCAGGCCTGCGCAAGACACGGCACAAGGCCGGAGACAGTGCTGCGATCGGCCGACCGCCTGGACATGCTGATCGCCGATGGCATCGTCCGGCTTGAAGGACCTGTGCTTTCGGTCGCGGACGACACACGTCACCTCGTGCGCAGCGTCGCCGCCGCATTCGACGCCTATCTCGGAACCTCCGGCCCGGTCTATAGCCGCGCGGTGTGACGCCGCCAGCTATCGCTTGAGAACGATGACCGCGCGCGGCAACTCGTTGCGCGGGCAATTCAGGGTCGGCGGCTCGATGTCGCGCAAGGCCGCCGCACCGGCCTCTGCCGATCGGCCGATCTCGTCGAACAGAAGCGCCATTTCCGTGAAAACCGTGCGGTCCTTCTCGTTCTCCGTCAGTTGATCGAGTTCGGAAAGAAGCATGAGAATGGCGTCGATACGATCCTTGTGGTCGCGCGCGCGCAGCAGCGACCGCCGCGACAGGCGCTGCTCCTCAAGATTGGAGAATCGTTCCAGAGCATCGCTCAGAATCTCGCGGCAACTACAGTCGAGATCCATGCGCGTCAGCACTGTCTCCAGTCGCCCGATCAAATCCAGCGCTTCACAGGTACGTCCCTTCTCACCCATCACAGCCTCCTCACCACATCGCGCCATGTCGTTGCGCTTCACTGAACGGCGTCCCGCATTCGCGGCTCCGCGCCCGCTTCGCTGGCAACGAACGCCGCACCCGGCTGTCCGTGCACAAAGCCATTCGCGAAAGGCACGTCAGGATAGATGCGCGACAATTCATGCATGCCGTCCTCATAGGCCCGCCTACCATCGATCACGTCCCGGAAGACCCGAGCCACCGCAACCATGTCGCATTGCTGCGGCGACAGCCGAAGCGCCCCGACACCGGCCATCGCGAGATCGTCCACCTCACCGAGCAAATTGGCGCAGGCATGGGACATGGTCTGCACGCCGTTCATGGCGAGGAACGGCTCACCGTCGAGCGTAGCGACAGCCAATCCATCGGGATCTTTCTCGCAGACGAAACGGCAATTGTCCTTCGACAGCTTGTGAAGGCGGGCATGATAACAGCGCGCGGAAATCGCAAGCGGCACGCGGCCGAACGCGAAGACCTCCGTCGTCACGTCAGGCAAGCCCGTCGCGATGGCGCGGATCGAATCCATCGGCAGTTCCGGCGGCAGGCAAATCCGCTGCGCGCCCCGGCGCGCGAAATAGGATGCCGTCGCCTCGTTGTAGATGTTGACGAACGGCCCGATCGCGTGCGGACGATCCGCAAGCGAGCCAAGGCAAGTGAGGTCGTTCGCCTCCACCATGAAATCGGTGTTCGCGGCCAGCTCCGCCATCTGCTGGCGCTCCCGCTTCAGCGACACCAGAATCAGGGACCCGAGAACGACCTGCTTGCCGCAGGCCGCGAGCCGCTCAATCACCGCGGGCATGTGCTCGGCGAAAAACGGCGAACGTTTCGAGCAGACGATTTCGCCGATGACGGCCACATCCACAGGGGCCTCCTCGGCGATGCGAAAATAAAAGTCCCGCCACCGATCGGGAGCCCAGTTGTAGAGCACAGGCCCAAGGGTCAACTGCATCAACGCAACCTCATATGAAATGCGCCGTCAATGGCGGGCGGGAATGACATCATCGCCAGCTCTTGCGATAGGCTCCCGCCGTTGTTGACTGGCCTTCGGTGAGGGCGACAAGATCACCGGACGGACCTGCAAGGTCGCTCTCCAGCCCCGCGAGGATCTGGCGGAAGCTGCGGACCACGCGCTCGATATAGGCGCGGCCGCGTTGCCGGCCCTCGATCTTGAGCGCCGTCACGCCGGCCCTTCGCAAGTCCGGCAGCATGGATGTCGCATCGAGACTGACCGGGTCCTCGAAAAGGTAGCCAGCGCCGTGCTCGGTCTGGAAACGCCCCTTGCAAAGCGTCGGGTATCCGGCAGGCTCTCCCGCGGCGAACTTGTTGACGGTGAACGCGCCGAGGCGCGAGATCAGTTGTCCATCCTGCTCGCGATAATGAACATGGCTCGCGGGCGAGCAAACGCCATTCATGTTCGGGGATTCTCCCGTGGCGTAGGAGGAGAGCGAGCAGCGCCCCTCCTCCATCACGCAAAGGCCGCCGAAGACGAAGACTTCCGTCTCGCAATCGACCTCCCGCGTGATCGCCGCGATCTCGGGCACGCTCAGCACGCGCGGCAGAACGACCCGGCGCACGCCGAACGCCTTCACATAATAATCGATCGCATCCGGATTGGCCGCCGCCGCCTGAACCGACAGATGCAGGCGCTGATACGGATGATGCCGGGCGGCGTAGTCGAGGACTCCGACATCCGCGACGATCAGCGCATCCGCCCCGGCGTCGGTGGCGGCGTCCACCGCGCGCTCCCACACGTCGAGCGATCCTGCTCGCGCGAATGTGTTGATGGCGACGAGAACCCTGACGCCATGGTTGTGGGCGTAGGCAATTCCGGCCCTCAATTCCTCGGGGCTGAAATTCAGGCCCGGGAAATTGCGCGCGTTGGTTTCATCGCGAAACCCGCAATACACCGCATCCGCGCCCGCATCGACGGCGGCCCTGAGCGCGGCAGGCGTCCCGGCAGGGCAGATCAATTCCATGGGCGCCCCTCTGGCGCCAGCCCGCTTTGCTGCTGGCCGGGCGGATTGCCGATGACGCCGCGCAGAATCTGCGCGGCAATGGGCGACAACGGCCCCAGCCAGGCGATGGATTCCGCGACGATGTCGATCCCGGCTTCATCGATGGCATTGCGCAACGCGACCGCAGCCTCCATGTCGCCCTCGACCCGTATATCCCGAGAGAAAAACAGCGCATCGCCATCGCAGGAGCCATCCACGAGGCCGATCAACGCCGCGATGCTCCCCGTCACCTTGACGTCGACCTGCGGCATCGACCTAACCGCGACAACTTTCGGATTCACGCGCGCGGGCTCCAGCACGAAGACGAAAGGCAGGTCCGTCGGGTCGAGTCCAAACCGTTTCGCGGCGTGCGTACCGAGGCGATCGAAGATTTGCGGATGTCGCCTCTGGATTCCATGCAGGCATGCGCCAAGCACCGGCTGCAACGGCAACAGCGGCAGGTATTGCCCGACAAACGCCAACACCGGCGGCACTCTCGAAATGAACGGGCCGGACGCCGGCATCAGAGTCTCCTCTGTGGCGGTCATATCATCGGCCTTAGGCGAATTCCTTGTTCGGGGACAATGAATGTTGATGCCTTCTGCTTCAGGAAAGACACGGGAAATCTTTTCCGGAGACCACGCCTCTGTTGCGTCGCGACCAGCCTCTTTTCAAAAGCCTGCGCAGCTTTCTCTCTTACCTCGAGACCCAGGGCCAACTTGTCCGCATCCGCGAGCCGGTCTCGGTCGTCCACGAGATGACCGAGATTCACAGGCGCGTGCTTCAGCGCAACGGTCCCGCACTGCTGTTTGAGCAGCCCATCAAGGCCGACGGCGCGGCCTCCGAGATGCCCGTTCTCGTCAATCTGTTCGGCACGCGCGAGCGCGTTGCCTGGGGACTTGGCGTCGATCCTGAGCATTTGCCGGACCTCGGCCGGGCGCTGGCGGAGCTGAGCGAGCCGGAGCCGCCGCACAGCCTCGCGGACGCGATGGCAAAACTGCCGCTCGCGCGCGGGATCATGGCGATGCGCCCGAAGTACATCGATACGCCGCCCGTGCACGACATCGTCTGGCGAGACGACTCGATCGACCTCGCGCGGCTGCCGGTGCAGGTCTGCTGGCCGCGCGAACCGGCTCCGCTCGTTACATGGCCGATGGTCGTCACCCGCTCGCCCGACGACGCGACGGACGCCAACGTCAATGTCGGCGTCTACCGCATGCAGGTACTGGATCGCAATCGCCTGATCCTGCGCTGGCTCGCCCATCGCGGCGGCGCGCGCCATCATCATCTGTGGAAGGCGCGCGGTCTCGACATGCCGGTCGCGATCGCGATCGGCGCTGATCCGGCGACGATGCTCACGGCGGCACTTCCGCTGCCGGAAACGCTTTCGGAGTTCCGCTTCGCCGGTCTTCTGCGCGGGGCGCGCCTGCCGCTCGCGCGCTGCGTCAGCGTTCCGCTGATGGTGCCCGCGGAAGCCGAGATCGTCATCGAAGGCACCGTCTCTCCCGATGAAACGGCTCCCGAAGGACCGTTCGGCGATCACACCGGTTATTACAATGCCGTCGAGAATTTTCCGGTGATGCGCGTGTCCGCCATCACCATGCGGTGGAAGCCGACCTATTTTTCAACTTTCACCGGACGCCCGCCGGATGAGCCGTCCCGCATCGGCGAAGTCTTCAACGAACTTCTTGTGCCGCTGGTGAAAAAACGGATTCCGGAAGTCGTCGATCTGTGGCTGCCTCCCGAAGCCTGTTCGTACCGGATCGCCGTCGCGTCGATCTCAAAACGCTATCCGGGACAGGCGCGGCGGGTGATGCTCGCACTGTGGTCGATGCTGCCGCAACTCACCTACACGAAATTCCTGATCCTCGTCGATCCGGATATCGACGTCCGCAACTGGTCCGATGTGATGTGGGCGGTTTCCACGCGCTCCGATCCATCGCGCGATCTCGTCACGCTGACCGATACGCCGATCGACTATCTCGACTTCGCGTCACCGAAGCCCGGCCTCGGCGGCAAGGTCGGCATCGACGCGACCACGAAGCTGCCGCCTGAAACGGATCGCGAATGGGGCCGTGTCCTCGACATGGACGACGCCGTGGTCGCGCGCGTGAACGGGCTTTGGCAGCGGCTCGGTCTTCCATCAGACATCAAGCCCACGGAGAGACAACAATGAGCGGCCGCTTGCGAATCGTGGTCGGCATCAGCGGCGCGTCGGGCGCGGCGCTCGGCGTGCGCGTCGTCGAATTGCTGACTGAGACCGACCAATGCGACATCCATCTGGTCGTCACGCATCATGCCGAACGAACGCTGCTTCACGAGGTGGGGCGCAATGCGCTGTCGGCGCTCGCCTCAATGGCCACGCGTCATCATGCGGATGAAGACATCGGCGCAAGCATCGCCAGCGGCTCTTTCCGCACGGCGGGCATGATCGTCGCGCCCTGCTCGATCCGCACTTTGTCCGCGATCGCAACCAGCGCCGCGAGCAACCTTCTGGTGCGCGCGGCGGACGTCCAGCTCAAGGAGCGGCGCAGGCTCGTGCTTCTGGTCCGGGAAACGCCGCTGCATCTCGGTCATCTGCGGGCGATGACCGCCGCCACCGAAATCGGGGCTATCATTGCGCCGCCGGTGCCAGCCTTCTATCACAAGCCCGCGTCAATGACCGAAGTGATCGACCAGACCGCGCGCCGGGCCATCGACCTTCTCGACCTCGATCTTCATCTTCCCGCGCATGAATGGGAAGGCGAAGACCACGTCCGGGATGCGGTCCAACGATAGTCCGTCAGGACATCACCTCGAAGGACGATCGCATCACTTCGTTATGGATGAATCCGCGCTGGACATAAGCGAGCGTCATCTCGGCGAGTACGGGCGCGAGCAGGAAGCCGTGGCGATAAAGGCCGTTGACCGATATCTTTTTCCTGCTGACAACGATGCGCGGCAGATGATCCGGGAACGCGGGCCTGAGCCCCGCGCCGACCTCAAGGATATAGGCATCCCTGAAAGCCGGATGAATGACGTAAGCCGCAGTCAGCAATTCAATGGTCGAGCGCACGCTGACGGCGGTGTCCTCGCTTTCAATGCTCGTCGCCCCGATCATGAAGCAATTGTCCTCGCGCGGAATGACATAAATCGGCCAGCGCGGATGCAGCAGGCGGACCGGGCGCGACAGTTTGAAGTCCTGCACCTCGACGACAACCATCTCGCCCTTGACGCCACGCAGATCTGAAAACTTGTCTCTGGCAGCAAGGCCGCGGCAATCGATCACGATGCCATCGGTTTCAAGCGCGAGCCTGTCGAGATCGCAGTCCGACTGAAACTTGATGATACCGCCGGCGGCGACGAACCTCGCATGCAGTTGCGGCAACACCGCGCGCGGCTCGACATGCCCTTCTCCCGCAAAGAACAACCCTGCGTGAAACCGTCCATACAGCGCCGGTTCAAGCTCTCCGACCCCCTCCGCGTCGAGGCGATCATGGCCCGCCGTCAGCCGCGCGAAGCGCTCGAAGTCGGAACGGTCGCGCGGTTGGGCCACGACAAGGGAGCCGTTAAACGACGTGCCGGGAAGATGCTGACGCCACAGTTCGAGCGAACGCGTTCCGAGATGCGTGATCAGTGGCTCGGAGACTTCGCCTTCGCACCATGGCGCCAGCATTCCCCCCGCCCAGTGACTGGTCGCATAGGTCATCCTGATGTCGTCACGATCAAGCAGCGTGACGTCATAACCCGCGCATGCAAACAGCAGCGCCTGCCAGCTTCCCGCGACACCGGCGCCAATGACCGTGACGGAAGATGCTCCCTTCGGAGAAGGCGGCTCTCTCAACATCATCCCTGTCCCGAACCGGATGCGCCGATTATCGCCTCCGCTTCGTTGTATTGGCGATCTTCCATGGCTCCAGCGCATCGAACAGCAACGTCGACAGATAACGCTCGGCGAAGGACGGAAGCAGCACGACAAGGTTCTTGCCCGCGTTCTCCCGCCGCGAACCGATCTCGGCGGCTGCCTGCAACGCCGCACCGGACGAGATGCCGACCGGCACCCCTTCCAGCCGCGCGACAAGCCGCGCATTGGCGATCGCATTTTCATCCGAGACCCTGACCACCTCGTCGTAAATCGCGGTATCGAGCACTTCCGGCCTGAAGCCCGCGCCCAGACCCTGAATCTTGTGCGGGCCGGGCTCGCCGCCCGACAGCACCGCCGAAGTCTCCGGCTCCACCGCGATGACCTGAACCGATGGCTTGCGGCGCTTTAGCACCTGCCCGACGCCGGTGATGGTGCCGCCCGTGCCGACGCCCGCCACGAAAATATCGACACCGCCGCTGGTATCGTTCCAGATCTCCTCGGCGGTGGTGATGCGATGGATTTCCGGATTGGCCGGATTCTCGAACTGCCGCACGATCACCGCGTCGGGCAGCGTGGCGGCAAGCTCCTCGGCTCTCGCGATCGCGCCCTTGATGCCCTTGGCGCCATCGGTCAGCACCAATTGCGCGCCCATGAACACCAGCATCTTCCTGCGCTCCACCGACATGGTCTCGGGCATGGTCAGGATCAGCCTGTAGCCTTTCGCCGCCGCCGCGAAGGCCAGCGCGATGCCGGTGTTGCCGGATGTCGATTCGATCAGCGTGGTCTTGCCCGGCGCGATGCGACCGGCCGCCTCCAACGCCTCGATCATCGCCACCCCGATACGATCCTTCACCGAGGCGACAGGATTGAAGAACTCAAGCTTGGCGATGAGATTGGCGGCAACGCCCCTTTCCCTGGCGAATTTATCCAGCCGCACCATCGGCGTATTGCCGATCGTCTCCGTGATCGAACCATAGACGCGGCCGCGACCCGGCACATTGAGGGGAATAGCAGGCTTGTTCATCGGCTCGCCCAATCTTTCCGGCCGCGGCGCGATGAAATCGCCGCGCGATCATCCGGTACCCCGATCCTATCCGGCGCTGCGAGGCGATTCTTTGCTTCGGCGCAAATTTGCATTGATGCGGTTGCCGTATAGAGATAGTCCGCCAGAGTACGGGGCGACGGCGCGCGCGGAGGCGCGCGCCGAACGCAGGGAGACCATCGATGACCGTCAACCCTCGCGAAGGGAGCCCCGCCTTCAATCTCGAAGATCTGTCGCCAGCCTATTTCGGTCTGGTGATGGCCACCGGCATCGTATCGCTGGCCGCCTTCATGATGGAGCATCCGGACATCGCGATTGCATTGTTCTATCTGAACATCGTGCAGTACGCCGTCCTGTGCCTGCTCTACGGCTTGCGGGCCTGGTATTACCCGCAACGATTCTTCGGCGACATGATCGCCCATCTGCGCGGGCCCGGCTATTTCACCACGGTGGCAGGCACCGGCATTCTGGCCAGCCAGTTCATGGTGCTGCACGAAAACGTCGCGGCCGGCGCGGGATTATGGATGTTCGCCATCCTGCTCTGGGTCGGCTTGACCTACACGATCTTCACGGCCTTCACCGTGAAGCGCAGCAAGCCGACGCTCGACAAGGGCATCAATGGCGGCTGGCTGCTCGCGGTCGTCGCGACACAGGCTCTTTCCGTATCCAGCGCATTGCTCGCTGCGCGCATCGGACAGCCCTACCGGCTCGAACTCAACCTGATGGCCCTGTCGATGTGGCTATGGGGCGGCATGCTTTACATCTGGATGATGTCGCTGATCTTCTATCGCTACGCGTTCTTTCAGTTCTCGCCCGGAGACCTCGCGCCACCCTACTGGATCAACATGGGTGCGATGGCGATCTCGACGCTGGCCGGCTCCCTGCTCATCCAGAACGCGCCGCATGCGCCCTATCTGGCGTCGCTGCTGCCGTTCCTGAAAGGCTTCACGGTGTTCTACTGGGCGACCGGGACGTGGTGGATACCGATGCTGCTTCTGCTCGGCATCTGGCGCTACGGCTACGAGAGATTTCCATTCGAATACGATCCGCTGTATTGGGGCGCGGTGTTTCCGCTCGGCATGTATGCGGCCTGCACCTGGCAAATGGATCGCGCCATGGAGTTCGGCTTTCTGGCCGGGCTGCCGCGCATATTTCTGTACGTCGCACTGGTGGCATGGACGATCACGTTCGTCGGCATGCTGCGCGCGCTGGCGCGCGGGCTGCGCCACTAACGGAGACAATGCTCTCACCAATCGAGCTTGCGCGTCAGCCGGTGAAGAAGAACGTCGAAACGGCGTGACGCGGCAGGATCGCTGGCGCGCAGCATCACGCAGGCTTGACCGGCGAGACGGCAAGCCTGCTCGACTTCTCCGGCGGCGGCGAGGGCCGTCAGGCTCGCCAGCAGAATTTCAGGCAGGCGCATGGCCCCTGCGATCACCTTATCCTCGCCCGGACGACGCACTGGCGCGACGGCTTCGCTCACCATTGGCTCCCGATACCCAGATGCGCTTTCGCCTCGGGCGTCATCATGTCCGGCGTCCAGCGCGGCTCATAGGTCAGCCTGACATCGACAAACTCCACCCCATCGACCGAACTCGCCGCCTCGCCCGCGCCTGTCTTCAGATAATTCGTCGCCGGGCATCCCGGCGTGGTCGTCGTCATCGTCACGATGGTGACGCCGCCATCCTCGACCGTGACATCGTAAACAAGGCCGAGATCGACGATGTTGTAGCCAAGCTCAGGATCGATCACCCGCCGCAATGCCTCGCGGATCTGTCCGGTGGCGCTCGCATCGCCCTCCCCGCCCGATGCGACGGCGGGAGCGGAAACGCCGGGCGGCGTTCGCACCACCGGCGCGCCGGACATGAAGTGCTCCATGATCGCGCCTAGAATCGGAGGCTTGAGATGCTGCCAGTCCGAGCCCGACCGCGTCACCACGATCGAATCCTTGTTGAGCAGCACGCCGGCGACGCCGGGAATCGCGAAAAGCTGCTCAGCGAGCGGCGACGAAGCGGCCTGCTCCTTTGTCTTGAGGTTAAGCGTCCCCTCGGGCAGCACCTCACGGCCCGGGAGAAATCTCAGCCGTTCGGAATCCTGCGTTTCTTCCGTCTGAATGAACATTGCACACCTCCTGCGTCAGACCTCGCGGCCGCGATGAAACGGCGGCCACGAAACTGCATGCTCAGACAGCAGCCATATCGGCCGCGCCGATCCGCACCAGAATCTTGTAGGTCTTGCCGTCACTCTCGAAGCCGCCACGCCAGGCATGACCGCGCTTCGCAAGCTCCGGAAGCAGGAAGATCGGCTCGCGGCACAACAGAGCGGACAGCACCTCGCCCTTCTTCAATTCTTCCGTGGCCGCGAGAATGCGCACCATCGGTTCCGGCGGATCGAGATCGCGGTTATCGAGATGTTGGGCGGGATCGGGCCACTCCGCCGTGTCCCGCGCGGGCGCGGCCACAGGCGGTTCCGAGTTTGGCACCCCGTCCGCCGGGCTGAAAAGAACCTCCCAATCCCCGCCGCCGATCTCGCGCGCTTCATGGCTGAAACCCTTCGAGCCGAGCACGCTGAACAGCGGCGTGGGCTTGAAGGTCGCGAGCAATTTCAACCCCTGCCCCGGCTGGAGCCTGGTCACCGCGCCCATGATTTCTCCGAAAGGTTCTCCGCCATCGCGGAGGATCGGCCGGACATCCAGTTCAACGAACGATGTTGTCATCGCATAATCTCCTCTTTCGATCAGGTGTGGCACGACAGCAGAAGGTGCGGGAGATGGACGCCCTGCGGCAGGCGCGCCTCCGCCTTCACATCCGCCAGACGGCGGGTGCGTATCAGTTGCGCGACAATGCCTGTGGTCCCGGCGGCCATCGCAACGGCGGCAAGCCGGAAGGCCGTCGGCGCATCCGCAAGCAGCGCCACAGCACCGATCCCGACCGCTGCGAAATAGAGGACGAACCACTTGATCGCGCGCGCCTCCACCACGAGGTCCTGCACGCGCGGCGTCTGGATCTTGCCGAGCACCGGTCCGTAGCATTCAAGCCAGGTGAGAAATGCCACGATCTTGTAGAGCTGGGAGAGCCCAAGCCCCGTGAGCCAGCCGAATGCGACCAGAAAGACCACGACGCCGATGTGATCGCCCAGGCGCCCCAACGCCAGAAGAACCAGGATCAGCGCGACCGACACAGCAAGATAACCGAGAGCGATCCCGGCCGTTCGGCTGTTGAGTTCGATATTCCGGCGCTTGCGCGCACGATAGAGATGGACGGCATCGAGGCCGTAAAATGCGCATGCCGGAAGCGCCACGGCCAGCGCGGCAAGAAATGTCAGCGACAGGTTGCCTTCGAGAAGAATCGTGACAACTCCGCCGACGATCACGATCGTGAGCGCCGCCGTACCCAAATAGAACGCACTTTTCGGGCGCGCGCCCTCAAGCTCCGGTGCCAGCATGAACATCGCGAGCAGCCGATAGCTCACGCCGACCGCCGTAAAGGTGAGCCAGCCGCCGAGACCCGCGACCGCGTGAATGGGAAGCCCTGCTCCGACCAGCGCAAAGAGCGGCCCGGATTCGATCACGCCTCCCAGTACGAGAGAGAAAATCACCCCGAGCGTTACCGTCGCGACGACGCTCGCGAGCCCCGCCGCGACGAACCACGCCGGCAGCGGCACGGTCTTCGACGCGATCATCGTCCGCACGAGATTATACAGCACCAGCGCGAAACCAATGCTCAACAGGATGGCGGCCGCCGTGAAGAAAGGAATGCCCACATCGATGCGTCCTCCGAATTGCAGGAACGCGAGAATCAAGGCTGCAAGACCTCCGATCAGCGAAGCCAGCGCAGGCACCGCAAGCGCATTGCTATGGAGCGGTTGCGCCACGAGAACCGGCAGAAACTGGAGAAGCGCGCCGCACATCAAAAGGCTGAGCCAGCCGATGGCGACGACATGCACGAGGATCAGCGTATCGGGCGATGCGATCGCCACGGCCGGAAAGCCGAAGCCCGTCGCCATCATGATTTCGGCCGCGAGCAACGCAACGAGCGCCGCGGCAAAATAGGACATCGACCATCGCGACAGTGAAACGCCGACCATGCGCACCTCCTTATCGAAGCCCGCGCCGGTGCATGGAATTCCGGCGCGAGCCTCGCGGGAAAGACTCAGGCAGCCTTTGCGAGCTTGCCGATCTCCACCTGCCAGACCTCCGGTCCACGCTCGACATAGGTCCAGGAGAACTGCTTCGGATATTCAGCCTCGAGCTGATAGTACAGCGGCTTCGGATCGTGATCGTTGACCAGGATGAAACTTCCGCCGGGCGTCAGCTTGTTTACGAGTTCGAAGATTTTCGCGTGGCGCTGCGCCGGGATCAGGCTGCGCACATCGACCTTGTTGACGTTCGAAGTGTTGGTGGCATCGGACATAGTCAGGCTCCTACCATGGGATTGATCTCGATCGGCCGGCGCTTGCGCCGCACCGCGTCCGCGAACGCGCGGAACGTCGTCTCCCGAAGACCGCTGCGTCGTTCGATGTCTGCGGCCTGCCGTCTTCAGATGGGAGAAGCATCGTCCCTAAAAGATACATTGTCAATATATGTTTTAAGACGGTTTCGTCCGCGCTATCCGCGGCGTCCTGATCGCGCGGGCATCCATGCGAACGGCAAAGGCCGCCGATGCTTTTTCGGCCGAGAGTTTCTGCTTCACAAAATCGAGAGCGGGGATGTCATGACGCGGAAAGCGATCGCCGCGCCTGCTCCTGTCAGCGATGCCTCAGCGCGACAAAAGTACACATCGCGACGGGCGGGTGATGAAATGCTGCGTCACCCCGCCAAGGACCCACTGCCGCAACCGTGAGTGGCCGTAGGCGCCGGCAACGATCACACCCGCACCCATATCGGATGCGATGGTCTCCAGGTTCTCCGGCGTATTGGTGTCTTCCTTCGTGATCGCCGAGGCAGCCACGCCATGCCGGGCCAGCCATGCCGCCACATCATTGGCCCGCTCGCTCGCCGCCGGTTCGCTGAGCGCATCGCAGACTTCCGCGACGGTGACTTCTTCCGCCTTTTGAAGGAGCGGCAGCGCGTCGGCAACCGCGCGGCGCGATTCCCGGGTGTCTTTCCACGCCACGAGAATCCGGCGCAAATCCAGCCATGTCGCCGACGGCGGCACGATCAGGACCGGGCGTCCGGCCCCCATCACCAGATCGGATGGGCTGGCCATGGCGTAAGGATCGCTGTCGCCCTCCCCCTGTGCGGCGGTGACAACGATATCGACACTACGGGCTTGCGCCGGAATGAAATCCTTGGCGATGGTCAGGCTATCGCGCCACTCGGCAGTTTTGATGCGCCCATCCAATGCGTGGTGGAATTCCGCTTCCGCATGCACAAGGCTCTGGCGAAGGCCCGCCCCCTCGCGTTCCAGAAATTCGGCTCCATACGAACCATCGGTATAATAGAGTGGCGCGGGCAATGTCGTTGCCGCCATCCCGATCACGCGCGCATGGAAACGCTCCGCGAGTTCGGCCGCGATCGTCAGACACGCCCTGTTCGAGGTGCCGAGCGCCATGCTCGCGCCAATCGATTTGTAGCTCACGGCAGCCTCCCGTATTCAGCGGGTCTGGTTGCTCAACGATAACTGCCCGGGGCGGCGGCGGCATGAGCTAGATCAAACGGCACGATATATTTTATGCCCGGATGCGGCCGCCACCCAGTCCCGGAGCAGACCCCTGTCCTCCTTCGAGAACGCGGCCCGGCGCCTGATATCCTCCAGCGTCTCGCCCGGGTGACACCTTGCGAAGTCCTCGCCGATCATCGCCTCCAGCGATCTCCATTCCGCCTCGCTCTGCGGCAGCACGTAACGATGCGAGTTGCTTAACATTCCGGCCTCCCATCCTGACGCGCACCTTCGTGCGCAAGCAGACGCAGGCGGACCCGCCAGCGATCGGGACCTTGCTCCAGATAGGACCAGCCGCATCGCGAGCCATGAGACGCCTCCAGTTGCATGCGGAGCCGCCTTGGGTCGTGATCGACGACAAGCTGCAACGATTGATCCGGCGTCAGGTGTTCGAACAGGCGAAACAGGATCGCGTGGCGGTGTTGAGGCTCGATGTCGAGAACGTCGATCACCCGCTCGTCAGTGCGCGGTTCGGTCATGGCCGCCCTCCTTGGCAGAGAGAGCCGGCCCGGGATGATCGGCCTTCCATTCGATCTCAAGAAACAGCGCATCGACATGGCGGATCAGCGACTCCGCCTCCTCCGGTCCAAGCAACCTCTGCAAGGCGGCATGGAAGTATGGTTTGAGAATCTTCCCGGTCACGCCGCGCTCGGCGCACATCAAATCGACGATGTTGCGCGCCAGCGGCGAAAGCCGGTCGGCCGTCGCCGCCGGGTTCAGAATGACGTTCAGCTCACGCTCCACCTGGGTCCAGTTCGCGCGCGAAATGTGCGTCAGCACGTTGCTGATGTGCGGATGCCCGCGAAAGATAGCAAAGATTCGGAACGCAAGCTCCGCCGTTGAAAGCCGGACCGGCGTCGCAACGCCGCGATCCATTGGCGGCGGCGGCGGCAGCGCCTGACAGAGAGCCGGGCCATGCGCGGGACGCGAACCCGCCTGCATTTCCATCTGAAGGGTCACGATTGATCTCCCGTCTAAAAGATATATTTTGTATATATCTTTTACGGTGTTTCGGCAAGGAGAAATGCAATGGTCAAATGTCCCAGGGAGAACAGCCCGGCAACTACCCGCCAGGGCGCGGTCGATATCAGCGACGATACATTCATGGTGGATGCAGCGCTGATCGGCGAACTGCTGGGTCTTTCCGCCTCACGCGTGCCGCTCCTGATGCGTCAGGGAGAAATCACCAGCGTCTGCGAGCGCGGGTTCGAAGAACACGCGGGAGAATTCCGCCTCAGCTTCTTTTACAGCAATCGCCGCGCGCGCCTGAGCACGGATCTGGAAGGCCGCATATTGCGCAAATCGATCGTCGCCTTCGCCGACCGCCCGCTGTCAGGGACGCCAGCCACCTAAATACTGTTTGAAAAAATGCGTGGCCGTCAGGCTACGATGTAAATCGCGATGATTATGGATATAATGCCGGATAATCCACATTCACGCGAATCTGAAATCAGTTATATTTGACACAAGCAACGGCAGGGAGCCGCGACAGGAAATGCTGGACATCTCTTTGAGCAGCGCTTTGCTGGCTGGCCTGCTCTCATTTATTTCGCCCTGTGTTTTGCCGATCGTTCCTCCTTATTTCGCCTGGATGGCGGGCATTAGTTTTGACGATCTACGCGATACGAGAGCCGATCGCTCGCGGTTGCGTCTGGCTGCGGTCGCGGTTGCATTTGTTCTTGGCTTTACGACGGTCTTCGTCGCGCTGGGCGCGACGGCGAGCCTTATCGGAAAGACCGTCGCTCAATATTTCGACACCCTGTCCGTCATCGCCGGCCTGATCATCATTGTGATGGGGCTACATTTTCTGGGCGTCTTTCGTATCGAGTTTCTCTATCGACAGCTTCGCCTGAACGTCGACCGCAAGCCCGCCGGTTTAGTCGGCGCCTATGTTGTTGGCCTGGCTTTCGCCTTCGGCTGGACGCCCTGCGTCGGACCGATACTGGCAGCCATTCTTCTCATCGCAAGCAGCGCGGGCTCCGCGATGCACGGCGCTCTTCTTCTCATGGCGTATTCCCTCGGGATCGGCATCCCCTTTATTCTCGCTGCCGTCTTCATGGGACAGTTCATGCATCTATTCGCCAAATTCAAAACCCATCTCGATAAGGTCGAGAAAGTTGCCGGTGGCCTCCTCGTCCTGACCGGCATACTTTTCGTGACAGGAAAGATGTCCGAGATTTCAAACTTGCTGATAAAGATGTTTCCAGCGTTCCAAACTCTTGGATAGGACATGAAGATGCTGAGAATCTCGATGATTGCCGCCAGCCTGGTTTTATTCGGGCTGAGTGCAGTTCGTGCCGGCGAGGTCGGCGAAGATGGGTTACATCGGGAACCGTGGTTTGCCGTCACATTCAAGGATGTCGGCGAAGACATCAGGTCCGCGGCCGCGGAGGGAAAGCGTCTGGTCATTATCTATGAACAGCGCGGCTGCATCTACTGCAAGGAAATGCACGAAAAGGTGCTGTCCGATCCGGAAGTCCGAGACTACCTCCAGAAGAATTTCATGGTGGTTGAATACAATCTGTTCGGCGATGAGGAAGTGACCGATCTTGACGGCACCAAGCTCACCGAAAAGACGGCTGCCCGGAAATGGGGCTTTATTTTTACGCCGACGATCGTGTTTCTCCCCGAGACCGCTCCCAAGAATACGACCGTCAGAGATGCCGCCGTCGCGACGATGCCGGGCGCTTTCAAGAAAGGGACCTTCCTCGACCTGTTTCACTGGGTGCGAGACAAGGGATACGAAACCGGGGAATCCTTCCCGAACTATCACATCCGCATGTCCAAGGGGCGAGCGGCGAACGCAAATGACTAAAGCCCGGCGGATCGAAGCCGCTCCCGGCGGGAAAGTCGGACGCCTTCCGGAGACCACCTGAACGATGGGCCGAAACCAGGGCCACGCGTGCAATTACCGCACGGGTGAAATCGCAAGCCAGCGGCCGTGGAGTTTAATCCGGTGAGGCTGGGTGGTGGGCGCGACAGGGATCGAACCTGTGACCCCTTCCATGTCAAGGAAGTGCTCTCCCGCTGAGCTACGCGCCCGGTCCAAACCCGGTCCATCTGTTCGGGAAGCCGACCCTATATCGATTTGGTCCCCATGGCGCAAGCCGCGATGTCCGAAAGTCGCCTAGCCCCCGGCCGCCACGGGGGCCCAGTATGGCCATCGGGCGGAATCTGCGGGGACATTATTACTATGGGAATTGTCGAATTTCTCACTCTGGCGGCGTTCGCCGTCGTCGCCGGGGCGTCGATCGTTTTCCAGGCCGCCGTCAATGCCGACCTGCGCGCGGCCCTCAACTCGGCCTCATGGGCGGCTTTCATCAGCTATGTCGGCGGCGCGATCGCGATGGCGGTGTACGTTTTCATCAGCGGCTCGTCATGGCTGACAGGCGCCGATCTCGCCAAAACCTCGTGGCTGTCATGGTTCGGCGGCTTGTTCGGCGCGGTCTATGTGGTGGCCGCGATCCTGCTTTTGCCGCGGCTCGGCGCGGCCACGCTGCTGGCGCTGTTCGTCACCGGCCAGATGGTGATGTCGGTCGCGCTCGACCATTACGGCATTCTGGGCGTGCCCCAGCACAGCATCGACCTGCCGCGGCTGACCGGTTGCGCCCTGCTGATCCTCGGGGTGGTGCTGATCCGGGCCTGAACTCAGGCGGCCAGCATCTTGTTCACTTCGCTGACCAATTCGCGCAGGTGCACGGGCTTGGCCAGCACCTTGGCGTTCTTGGGGGCTTCCGAATCGGAATTCAGGGCCACCGCGGCAAAACCGGTGATGAACATGATCTTGATGTCGGGGTCCAACTCGGAGGCGCGGCGGGCCAGCTCGATACCGTCCATTTCCGGCATCACGATATCGGTTAGAAGCATTTCAAAGGGCTCTTCCCGCAACCTCTGGTAGGCTGACAGTCCGTTGTCGTAGGACGAGACCTGAAAACCGGCGTTCTCCAGCGCTTTCACCAGAAAGCGGCGCATGTCGTTATCGTCTTCGGCCAGGAGAATTTTATGCTGGATATTCATGGCAGTCGGGAATCCGGGTTTGGGAATTTCAGTTGGTTCCCCCATCTGACCGACAGAGGGTAAATTTCGGGTGAAGGTGCCCTCGCTCTTGCCCGAATGGAAGCCTTTATGGACAATCGGGATGCTGTAGAAAAGGGTGTCACATCCGGCCACCGCGCCGGGACGTGGCTACCCGAAGGAGCCCAATGATCGACGAGTTTGACGACGCAATTTCTCCTCCGTTCGAAATTCACGAACCGGAAACGTGGCGCGCCCCGATCATCTTCAACTCGCCCCATTCGGGCTCGGTCTACCCGGCGGAATTCCTCGCCGCGACCCGCATCGACCACGACATGCTGCGCCGGTCGGAGGATTCGTTCATGGACGAGATCGTCGGCCACCTCGCCGACGAGGGCTTCCCGGTGATGCGGGTGCACTTTCCGCGCTGCTATGTCGACGTCAACCGCGAGCCCTACGAACTCGACCCCCGGATGTTCGACGACCGGCTGCCAAGTTTCGCCAACACCCGTTCGATGCGGGTCGCGGGCGGACTCGGGACCATTCCGCGCGTCATCGGCGACGGGCAGGAAATCTATCGCGAGCGGCTGTCGGTGAATGACGCGCTGGCGCGAATCGACCTGCTCTACAAGCCCTATCACCGCGCATTGCGGCGGCTCGCGACCAAGGCGCAGCAGTTGTTCGGCTACGCCATCGTCGCGGATTGCCACTCGATGCCGTCCATCGGCGTGTCGCGCGAGGACAAGCGCCGTCCTGACGTCGTGCTCGGCGATCGCTACGGCACCTCATGCGCGGCGGCGCTGGCCGATACGGTCGAAGACATCTTCACGAACCTCGGCTACAGCGTCGGGCGCAACAAGCCCTATGCCGGCGGCTTCATCACCGAGCATTACGGCAATCCCGCAAGCGGCCTGCATGCGATCCAGATCGAACTGAACCGCGCGATCTACATGGACGAGCGCAGGCGCGAGCGCGGCCCGCAATTCCGTAAAGTGGCTGCCGATTTCTCCGCATTGGCGGAAGAACTGACGGCGCTACGTTTCGATGCGTCCGGCCCGTTCGAGGCGGCGGCGGAATAACCACGCTTCATCCCGACATTCGGCGCGGCGCGAAACGCATGATTGTGCGTGGCCAGCAGCGGACCGATCAAAAACATGCGGGCAAGAAAAAAGGCCACCCGCAAGCGAGTGGCCTAAGTCTAGGGAGGAAACGCCCAAGGAGGGCAGCAACAGCACATCGCGCTATCGCGTTGCACCAATATGCATTGCACCGCACCCAAATTCAAGTCTAATCGTTCAATTAGCTATGCGTTCACAACATGCTGAAACGGCAAAACTGCACGACGGGTGGTAATAACGACTCTGTGATTTCAATCGCTTAAAAGGTTAAGCCTCTGGCATAACGATAAAATTCTAGACCAAGATATGAATCATGAAGTTCGCTTTATGACAGGATTGCATGTTGCAGTGCTTCAATAGAATCCCCGATCAGAAATTAGCTCGCGGGCGGATTCTTTTGCTGTCCGGCATTTGCTCCGGGCTACACTCCTTTCAGGGCGTCGAACTCCACGACGCCGAAACACGACTTCCAGACAAGGCAGCGACGCGGCGCGCAGGCCCAAAGCAGCAAACAACAAAAGGTTCTCCGTGACGGTCATCGATTTTACTGCCTTCATCGAACGCCTGGCTTCGGCCTCCGGCGACACCATCCTGCCGTTCTTCCGCACCTCTCTCGGCATCGACAACAAGAACACCGGCCGCGACCTCGACCCCGTCACCGAAGCGGACCGCGGCGCCGAGGCGGTGATGCGGCGGATGATCAAGGAGAGCTTTCCCCAGCACGGCATCATCGGCGAGGAATTCGGCACCGAGCGCTCCGACGCCGAATATGTCTGGGTGCTGGACCCGATCGACGGCACCAAGTCGTTCATTTCCGGAATGCCGATCTGGGGCACGCTGATCGCACTCACCCATCGCGGCCAGCCCGCCTATGGCATGATGCACCAGCCCTATATCGGCGAGCGGTTTTCCGGCGACAACGGCGCTGCGCTCTATCAGGGCCGCAACGGCAAACGCAAACTCTCCACCCGCCGCTGCGCCTCGCTGGCGGAAGCGACATTGTTCACAACGAGCCCCCGCCTGATGAACGACGCCGACCGCGCGCAGTTCGCGCATGTCGAGCAGGAGGTGCGGCTGTCGCGTTATGGCGGCGATTGCTACTCCTATTGCATGCTCGCGGCCGGGCATCTCGACATCGTCATCGAGACCGAACTGAAGCCGCACGATGTCGCGGCGCTGATCCCGATCGTGCACGGCGCGGGCGGCGTCATGACCACATGGGAAGGCGAAGGCGCAGAGAACGGCGGCCGCATCGTCGCCTCCGGCGACAAGCGGCTGCATGAGACGGTGTTGAAGATGCTGCAAGCGTGAAGCCTACGCCTTCGCCACCGCTTTCAAATGATCGACAAGCTGCCGCGCCGCTTTCGGCAGAGCGTGGCGCGCGCGGGTCGCAATCACCAGATGGCGATGCGCCCACGGATCGCCGATCCGCACCGCCTTGAGCTTCATCGTCTGCGCGCAGCGCCGCGCGGCGGTCTCGGGAATGATCGCCACGCCGACACCCGCCTCCACCAGACGGCCCACCGCGTCGAGCGTCTTGATCCGCGCGCGCAGATTAAGTCTGCGCCCGAGCCGAGCCGCATGGGCGGCAAGATGATCCTGCAACGCCGAGCCTTCCGAGAGGCCGACGAAAGCGCGACCCGCCACCTCGGCGAAGCGGACCACCCGCCGCCGCGCCAGCTCGTCGGCGCGGGCGCAGATCAGCACCAGCCGGTCGTCGCAGAAACGGAAGTGATCGAGCCCCTCCCCCATCGCGCTTTCGACCGCGATGCCGATGTCGCCGGTGCCCGAGGCCAGCGCCAGCGCGATGTCCGCGCTCTTGCGCTCTTCCACATCGATGCTGATCGCGGGATGCTTCGCCAGAAATGACGCGAGCGAGCGCGGCAGATGTTCGCTCGCGGCCGAGGTGTTGGAGAGAATGTGGATATGGCCCCGCACGCCGCCGCTGTAGGACGCGGCCTCGCTGCGCATCTCGGAGACCTGATGCAGCACCAGCCGCGCGTGATCGAGCAGTTTTTCGCCCGCCGGCGTCAGTTTGACGCCGAGCCGCTGGCGTTCCAGCAGCGTCACCCCCAGCGCCTCCTCCAGATGCCGGATCCGCGCGCTGGCGGAGGCGAGCGCCAGACCTGCGCGGCTCGCGGCGCGCGTGATGTTCCCGGTTTCCGCCACCGCGACGAACAGATTGAGATCGACAAGATCGAAGAGCCGCACCGGCAAACACCTTTTCTCTAGCCTTCGGATATTCCGGAGGCTGTGTCCGTAACCTCCACATTGTATCCGGCTCCCGCAGCGGTCAATGTGCGCGCCATGATCGACCCGATTCTCATTGCCATCGCTTTGGTGTTCATGCTGGCCGGTTTCGTGAAGGGCGTAATCGGCATGGGCCTGCCGACCGTCGCCATCGGCCTGCTTGCAACGCGGATGCCGCCCGCCCACGCCATCGCCATCGTGATCGGCCCTGCCATCATCACCAATCTCTGGCAGACGTTCGGCGGCCCGTATTTCTTCCGCATCGTGCGGCGGCTGTGGCCGCTATTGCTCGCCTGCTGCCTCGGCGTATGGTCCGGCGCCGATTTCCTGTCCGGACCGTTCGCGCCTTACGGCACCATCCTGCTCGGCCTTCTGCTGATCGTCTATTCCGTCATCTCGCTGCGGCGGCCGCAGTTTCACGTCGCGAAGGGGAAGGAAGGATGGATCGGGGCGATCTGCGGGTATCTGTCCGGCCTGATCGCGGCCGCCACCGGCGTGCAGGTGATCCCGGCGATGCCGTTCATCCACGCGCTCGGCATGGAGCGCGACGAATTCATCCAGGCGCTCGGCGTGTTCTTCACCACATCCACCGTGGCGATGCTCTTCAACCTGAGAAGCGGCGGCTTTCTCACCGCAGACATTGCGCTGCCCGCGACGCTCGGCCTGATCGCCGCGCTGATCGGGATGTATCTTGGACAGGTGCTGCGCCTGCGGATGCCGCCGGAAACCTTCCGCCGCTGGTTCCTGTATTCGATGATCGCACTCGGCGCCTATCTCGCCATCGACAAGATCGTGCAGTTGAACCTGATCTAGAACGAAGACGTGCCGGGCACGAAGGCGTCGAATGCCGCCCAGAACTGGGCGCGGTAGCGGTCCTGCTCCTGCAAGATTTCGTGTTTCGCGCCCGCGATGACGAGATGCGATCCGGTGCGCAGATGATAGGCGAATTCCTCGATCGCCGCCGTGGACACCACGGTGTCGTGGCCCGCCGCCAGTAACAGTAAAGGCTGGCGGATGCGCGAGGGATAGGTCGTCGCGCGGAATCCGAGGATGGTGCGGAACGCGGCATCGGTCCAGCCGACCGTTGGCGAGGCGATGCCGAGCGTCGGGTCTTCCTCCAGAATGGAAGCATTGCGCGCGTAGCGAACCGGATCGCTCGTCACCGGATTCTCCGCGAACGGCCCGGTGCCGACCAGCCTGTTGCTGCCGCCCGGAATGTAGTTTCCACCCATCCCGGCGAAGCGCATGGTGCGGATCAAAGTGCGGATCGGCCAGCCGGTCGTGCGGCCCGGCAGATCGATCATCGGCGCGGTCATCACAATGCGGTCGAACCAGCGCGAGCCGCCATGCAGCACCCGCAACAGGATCGCGCCGCCCATTGAATGTGCCAGCGCGTAATAAGGCGGCGGACAGTCCGGCATCACCACCTGCTGCACGAAGGCGGCGACGTCGGCTTCGTAGTCCCTGAAATTGCGGACGTAGCCCTTGCGATAATCGCTCAACTGCCGCGCCGAGTGCCCCTGCCCGCGCCAGTCGATCATCGCCACCGCGAAGCCGCGCGCGCGCAGATCGCGCACCGTCTCGAAATATTTCTCGATGCACTCGCCGCGCCCGGTGAAGACGCAGACCGTGCCCTTGCGCCCGGCTGGCGGCGCCCAGCGCGCGAAGCGCAGCTCCACGCCATCGCGGGACTTGATGGCTCCGGAAACAACATCGTCCGGGACCGGATTGGCGGGAATGGAAACGAGTGTCATGCGGGTGCCGAAGACAGGCGATGGCGGGAAAATACAGACATTCGCAAGGGTGCCGCACCCTCTTGAACGTCCCGGGGACATCTCCATATCAGCTTCGTGCAGGCCAGTTAAGGCTGCACGCAGAACGAAAACCCGGCCAATCCGGCGGGTTGTCTGCTCTTTGGAAAAAAGAGCCGCGCGTTGTGCTTGCGAGACGAACCTCCCGGCCGATAGCCGGACTCCCTCTCGTGTCATACGCGCCGGTCGCTCAATGGAGGACTAACATGCGTACTTTCGATCTCACCCCCTTCTATCGTTCCACCGTCGGTTTCGACCGTCTGTTCTCGCTGCTCGACCAGGCGGCTGGCGACGGCGGCAACGGCTATCCGCCCTACAACATCGAGCGGACCGGCGAGAACGACTTCCGGATTACGGTCGCCGTCTCCGGCTTCTCGCAGAATGAAATCTCCATCGTCGCGAAGGAAAACACGCTGACGATCAAGGGCGAGAAGGTCGCGAACGAGAACAGCCAGAACGAAGTGCTGTATCGCGGCATCGCCTCGCGCGCCTTCGAGCGCAGCTTCCAGCTTGCCGATTTCGTGCAGGTGAAGAACGCCTCGCTCGAGAACGGTTTGCTTCATGTCGATCTCGTCCGCGAGATCCCGGAAGCCGCCAAGCCGCGCCAGATTCCGATCACGACCGGCAGCGCCGCGCCGAAACCCGTCGGAACGGACGGCAAGCAGGCGGCTTAAAGACAGCCGTCATCTTGCTCTGAACAAGAAACGCCCCGGTGCCCCGGGGCGTTTTTCATGTGTTGAGGATCGCGACGTCGAACCCCTTGATGCGATCCGGGTCGGCGACGGCCTGAATGCCCGCGATCCGCTCTCCCGCGAAGCGAAGCTCCAGCACGATCCGCAGCCGCCCGCCGAACACCACCGCGATCGCCATCGCGCCATCGACCATCGCGGGCTGCGCCGCCTGCGCACGCCCCTTGAAGGTGTTGGCCACCGCCTCCGCGCCGCGCAATTCGACCGCGCCGCCCATTTTCGCCGCCACCGCATCCGACCTGAACACGACCTCCGGACCGAGCACCGCCAGCAGCGCCTCAAAGTCACCGTTCCTGGAGGCCGCAAGGAATGCATCAACGATCACGCGCTGGCGGCTGAGGTCGGCCTCGGGCGTCCCGACATCGGATTTTACTGAAGCGCCCTGCACCCGGCGGCGGGCGCGGCTCGCCAGTTGCCGCGCGGCGGCAGGCTGACGGCCGACGATCGGCGCGATCTCCTCGAACGGCACCGCGAACATGTCATGCAGCACGAAGGCCAGCCGTTCGGCGGGCGTGAGAGTGTCGAGCACAATCAGCAACGCGGCACCGACCGAATCCGCGATCTCCTCTTCGCCGTTTTCATTATCGGCGGCGGGTTCCGGGACATGCGGTCCCAGTTGCTCCTCACGCCGCGATTTCCGCACGCGCAGCATGTCGAGACAGATCCGCGCCACCACGGTCGTCAGCCAGCCGCCGAGGTTTTTGATCTCGTCGGTGCCGGCGCGGTTGAGACGCAGCCAGGCTTCCTGAACCGCGTCCTCCGCCGCGCTGCGCGAGCCCAGCATCCGGTAAGCGACGGCCCGCAAATGCGCGCGGTTCGCCTCGAACCTCTCTGCCAAAAAATTTTGTTCGCTCATCGGTCACATCTCCGCAGCCTGCCTCGTCACCCCTCTGACGAACCGATCCGGCCGAATGTGACATCGGCGGGAACCGCAGCGTCCAACCAGCCTGAAGGAGATTTCCGATGCAAGCACGCATGAACAATCCGGCCCTGCTCAATCCCGACGCCATGAAGGCGCTCGGCGCCCTGAATGAATCGGCGAAGAAAGGCAATATCCCCGCGACATTCCATGAACTGATGTGCCTGCGCGCCAGCCAGATCAATGGATGCAGCGTCTGCATCGACGGGCACTGGCGGATCGCGAAGAAGGCCGGCGAAACCGATGAGCGGCTCTTTGCCGTCGCCGCTTGGCGCGACACGCCCTACTTCACGGCCGCCGAACGCGCAGCACTCACCCTCACCGAGGCCATGACGCGGCTCAGCGACAGGGCCGATCCCGTTCCCGACAAAATCTGGGACGAACTGATACGCCATTACAACGAGACCGATATCGTCTCCCTGCTTCTCACCATCGCCAGCATCAATGTCTGGAACAGGCTGAATATCGCGACGAAACAGCAGGCGGGCTTCTGGAAGCCCTGAAGCAAAAAGGGCGGCCGGTCTATCGGTCGCCCTTTTTGATGCTTCAATCCATCGGCTGCACCGGCGGCATCGGTTCGGTCGGCTTCAGCTCGATCGTGTCCGCGGCGGGCGTGGGTTTGGCCTCAACCTTCGCCTCAGGCTTGGGCATATCCTTGGGGGCCGCGCCGGACAATTGCGCCGTCTGCGCCGCGGCCGGTGCTGCCGGCGGTGTGGCTGGTACCGCCGCGACGCTCGCCGGAGCGGGCTTCGGAGCCGTCTTCGCGATCGTCTTCGCCGCGCGCTTGAGCGATGCGGCATGATGCGGCGAGGCAACCGGCGCGTCATGGCTTGCCGTGCGTGGCGGATATTCTCCGCGCGGCGGCACCGCGCCATAGGAATCGCGAGGATCGCGCGCGAACCGTGCGGGCGGCGGACCCGGCGGCCCATACATGCGGTCGAGTTCGTCGCGCAGCCGCGAATCCATCCGCATCGCAGGGATGAAGCGGATCGGCTCGCCGGTGCGCGCGTCCACGATCAGGCGTCCATCGTCGCCGTTCTGGTTCAGCACCGCGACGGTGTAGACCCAGCCGCGCCGGAACACCGGGCCGAGTTGGGAAAAGCCCTGCTGGCGCAGGATTCCCGGAATTTCCTCGGGAGCGAGAATAACGGAGTCGTCTCCCATCGGCACCGGCTCCGGCGGCCCGGCATACGCGCCGCGGCCATATCCGCCATCATCGCTTCTCAGGACGTCGGCGACCTGAATAATCCTGGCCTGCACCATTTGAATGACCTGAGCGCGCGCAGGCACGGTGGCGGCGCCCGCCGCCATCACCGTTCCCGCGCAAATCGAAGCGAACAGCTTCATCGACCGCCTCCTCGTCATCCACAGCCCTGAACACCTCAGGTTCGGGATCTATCTTGCCGGGGATTCCGGCGAGGAATGGGCCGCGCTTGGGCCGGAACGAGATTCTTTGCGGCCAACGGCACCGGGCAGATGAGGCGACAACTCCGGTTGTGAGTCATGCATCCCGCCGGGGACTCCGTTGTGCTTGTGTGATAGAAAAAAGTTTGGCAATCTGGCAGGTAGGACAGTAATACTGTCCCATATTTTGCCGGGATTTCAGGCAGGATGACGGGTCCGCAGTCCGGCTCCTGCCCGCAAAGACCGCTCGCTCGCGCCGACAAGCGCCCGCGAGCCAGCACTTTTGACACAAGGCTCGTCTGCTGGCGGGCGGTTTCTCGGCTCGGAGCTCCGGCTCAGGGCCTCGGCTCATGGTGGCCCGAGCAACCGCGAACGCCCCGGGTGCGCCTGACTGATGAGCAAGGAACGCCCCGAAAGGGTTTGAGGCACAGGATGACCAGGTTCGTGAGATATTCAGGCGGTGCCCAAGCACCAGGGATGGTTCAGGTTGGCGATGGCCGGCCTGAACGAACACAACATGGCGCCAGTGCACACGCCGCCGAACATGCCCCCGAGCATACCTGGCGTCCGCCGGCCGAAGGTCTCTATGACCTCTCCCTTGAAAAGGACTCCTGCGGCGTCGGCTTCATCGCCAACATCAAGGGCAAGAAGTCCCACCAGATCGTCACCGACGCGATCAGCATCCTGTGCAATCTCGAACACCGTGGCGCCGTAGGCGCCGATCCGCGCGCCGGCGACGGCGCGGGCATCCTGGTGCAGATCCCGCACGATTTCTTCGTTCGCAAGACCAAGGAACTTGGCTTCTCCCTGCCGAAGCCCGGCGATTACGCCGTCGGCGCGCTGTTCATGCCGCGCGACGATTCCTGGCGCACCGTCATCCAGAGCATCTTCGCCGATCAGATTGCCGCCGAGGGCATGAAGCTGCTCGGCTGGCGCAAGGTGCCGACCGATAACTCATCGCTCGGCGTCACCGTGAAGCCGACCGAACCCGCGCACATGCAGGTGTTCATCGGCCGCGGCAGCTTCGCCGGCACCGAGGAAGAATTCGAGCGCAGGCTCTACATCGTTCGCAAGTCGATCTCGAACGCGATCTATCAGCGCCGCGAGCGGGGCCTTTCCGGCTACTATCCGGTGTCGATCTCGACCCGCACCGTCGTCTACAAGGGCATGTTCCTCGCCGACCAGCTCGGCAAATACTATCCCGACCTGCACGAGGACGATTTCATCAGCGCGCTGGCGCTGGTGCATCAGCGCTTCTCGACCAACACCTTCCCGACCTGGTCGCTCGCGCACCCCTACCGCATGATCGCCCACAACGGCGAAATCAACACGCTGCGCGGCAACGTCAACTGGATGGCCGCGCGTCAGGCCTCGGTGAAGTCCGACCTGTTCGGCAAGGACATCGAGCGGCTGTGGCCGATCTCCTATGAAGGCCAGTCCGACACCGCCTGCTTCGACAACGCGCTCGAATTCCTCGTGCAGGGCGGCTACTCGATGGCGCACGCCATGATGATGCTCGTCCCGGAGGCATGGGCCGGCAATCCGCTGATGGATGAAGAGCGCCGCGCCTTCTACGAATATCATGCAGCCCTGATGGAGCCGTGGGACGGCCCCGCCGCGCTCGCCTTCACCGACGGCCGCCAGATCGGCGCGACGCTCGACCGCAACGGCCTGCGCCCCGCTCGCTATCTCGTCACCAAGGACGACCGCATCCTGATGGCGTCCGAAATGGGCGTGCTGCCGATTCCGGAAGACCAGATCGTCACCAAATGGCGATTGCAACCGGGCAAGATGCTGCTGGTCGATCTCGAACAGGGCCGTCTCATTCCCGACGACGAGATCAAGGCGCAGCTCGCGGCGAGCCATCCCTATCGCGCGTGGCTCGACAACACCCAGATCGTGCTTGAGGAATTGCAGCCGCCCGCCACCAAGAGCGCGCAAAAATCGAACATGTCGCTGCTCGATCGCCAGCAGGCGTTCGGCTATACCCAGGAAGACCTCGCGGTGCTGATGACGCCGATGGCGACATTGGGCGAGGAAGCGATCGGCGCGATGGGCACCGACACGCCGCTGTCGGCGCTGTCCGACAAGCCGAAGCCGCTGTTCACCTATTTCAAGCAGAACTTCGCGCAGGTGACGAACCCGCCGATCGACCCGATCCGCGAGGAAGCGGTGATGAGCCTCGTCTCCATCATCGGTCCGCGCCCGAACCTGTTCGATCTCGAAGGCCTGTCGAAGAACAAGCGCCTCGAAGTGCGCCAGCCGATCCTCACCAACGAGGACCTCGAGAAGATCTGCTCGATCTCCGAGATCGCGGAATCGCAGTTCAAGTCGCGCACGCTGGACACCACCTTCCATGCGGGCCTCGGCGCCGCCGGAATGGAGCAGGTGCTCGACGAGCTTTGCGCGCGCGCCGAAGCCGCCGTGCGCGAAGGCCACAACATCATCATCCTGTCCGACCGCGCCACCGGATCGGACCGGATTCCGATTCCGTCGCTGCTCGCCTGCGCCGCCGTGCATCACCACCTGATCCGCACCGGCCTGCGCACCTCGGTCGGTCTCGTCGTGCAATCGGGCGAGCCGCGCGAAGTGCACCACTTCGCCTGTCTCGCAGGCTACGGCGCCGAAGCCATCAACCCCTACCTCGCGTTCGAGAGCATCGTCGCGATGCGGGACCAGTTGCCCGGCACGCCGGACGGCAAGGAAGCCGTCAAGCGTTACATCAAGGCGATCGGCAAGGGCCTTCTCAAGGTCATGTCGAAGATGGGCATCTCGACCTATCAGTCCTATTGCGGCGCGCAGATCTTCGACGCCATCGGCCTGAAGACCGACTTCATCGCCAAATACTTCACCGGCACCCACTCCCGCATCGAGGGCGTGGGCCTCGCCGAGATCGCCGAGGAAACCGTGCGCCGCCACACCATGGCGTTCGGCGAGGACCAGATCTACAAGGACTTCCTCGATTTCGGCGGCGAGTATGCGCTGCGCACCCGCGGCGAGGACCATGCATGGACCGCGGATTCGGTCGCCACGCTGCAACATGCGGTGCGCGGCAATTCGCAGGACCGCTACCGCGCCTTCGCCAAGCAGATCAACGAGCAGGCCGAGCGGCTGCTGACGCTGCGCGGCCTGTTCCGCCTCAAGACCGCCGAAGACGACAAGCGCAAGCCCGTCCCGCTCGACGAAGTCGAGCCCGCCAAGGAAATCGTCAAGCGCTTCGCCACCGGCGCGATGTCGTACGGCTCGATTTCGCGCGAGGCGCACACCACGCTTGCGATCGCGATGAACCGGATCGGCGGCAAGTCGAACACCGGCGAAGGCGGCGAGGAATCCGACCGCTTCAAGCCGATGCCGAACGGCGACTCGATGCGCTCGGCGATCAAGCAGGTCGCTTCGGGCCGTTTCGGCGTGACGACGGAATACCTCGTCAACTCCGACATGATGCAGATCAAGATGGCGCAGGGCGCAAAACCCGGCGAAGGCGGCCAGTTGCCCGGCCACAAGGTCGATGCGACGATCGCCAAGGTGCGCCACTCGACGCCGGGCGTCGGCCTGATCTCGCCGCCGCCGCATCACGACATCTATTCGATCGAAGACCTCGCGCAGCTCATCTACGACCTGAAGAACGTCAATCCCGACGGTCAGGTCTCGGTCAAGCTCGTCTCCGAGATCGGCGTCGGCACGGTCGCCGCGGGCGTCGCCAAGGCGCGCGCCGACCATGTGACGATTTCGGGCTTCGAGGGCGGCACCGGCGCGTCGCCGCTGACCTCGATCAAGCACGCAGGCTCGCCGTGGGAAGTCGGCATCGCCGAAACCCACCAGACGCTGGTGCGCGAACGGCTGCGCTCGCGCATCGCCGTGCAGGTCGATGGCGGCTTCCGCACCGGCCGCGACGTCGTGATCGGCGCGTTGTTAGGTGCCGACGAATTCGGCTTCGCGACCGCACCATTGATCGCGGCGGGCTGCATCATGATGCGCAAGTGCCACCTCAACACCTGCCCGGTCGGCGTCGCGACGCAGGACCCGGTGCTGCGCAAGCGCTTCACCGGCCAGCCCGAACACGTCATCAACTTCTTCTTCTTCGTCGCGGAAGAAGTGCGCGAGATCATGGCGGGCCTCGGCTACCGCACCTTCAACGAGATGGTCGGCCAGAGCCAGATGCTCGACCAGACCCGCCTCGTCGCGCACTGGAAGGCCAAGGGCCTCGACTTCTCCAAGCTGTTCTACAAGCAGAAGGAGGAAAAGGGTCAGGTCATCTATCACAACGAGCCGCAGAACCATCACCTCGAAGAGGTGCTGGACCGCAAGCTCATCAAGGAAGCGCAGGCGGCCCTCGACCGTGGCGCGAAAGTCGAGATCGAGACCGATATCCACAACACCGACCGCAGCGCGGGCGCGATGCTCGCGGGCGCGCTCGCCAAGCGTTACGGCCATGCCGGCCTGCCGCACGACACCGTGCACGTGCACCTCAAGGGCACCGCCGGTCAGGCGTTCGGCGCGTGGCTTAGCCACGGCATCACCTTCGATCTCGAAGGCGAAGGCAACGACTATGTCGGCAAGGGCCTGTCGGGCGGCCGCCTCATCGTGCGCCCGCCGCAGAACTCCGCCATCGTTCCGGAAGAGTCGATCATCGTCGGCAACACCGTGCTGTACGGCGCAATTCAGGGCGAAGCCTACATGCGCGGCATCGCCGGCGAGCGCTTCGCCGTGCGCAACTCCGGCGCGGTCGCGGTGGTCGAGGGCGTGGGCGACCACGGCTGCGAATACATGACCGGCGGCATCGTCGTCGTGCTGGGCAAGACCGGCCGCAATTTCGCGGCGGGTATGTCCGGCGGCGTCGCCTATGTGCTCGACGAGGACAATTCCTTCGCCAGGCGCTGCAACATGGCAATGGTCGAGCTCGAGCCGGTGCTCTCCGAGGAGATGATCGCCGAGAACGAGTACCACATGCACGAGGATCTCGAAGCGCACGGCCGCGTCGATGTGTTCGAGGATCTGCTCGCCGACGACATCAAGCGCCTGCGCGTGCTGATCGCGCGCCATGCGAAATACGCCGGATCGAAGCGCGCCGCAGAGATTCTGGCGAACTGGAAGAAGTATCTGCCGATGTTCCGCAAGGTGATGCCGGTCGAGTACCGCCGCGCCCTGCGCGAGATCAAGACAAAGAAGGAAGCCGAGCGTCCCATCGCAATCGGGGCGTAGACTGAAAATTCCGTCACCCTGAGGTGCCCAAGCGTAGCGAGGGCCTCGAAGGGGGACGGAACACGATATTCATCCTTCGAGGCTCGCCGAAAACGGCTCGCACCTCAGGATGACGACGAAACGGGATGCAGGGGCGTCAGGTTACCATGGGTAAGATCACAGGGTTTCTCGAATTCGAGCGTCACGACCGCAGCTATGCGCCGGTCGCGGAGCGTGTGAAGAATTTCAACGAATTCGTCGTTCCGCTGTCGGATAAAGAACTACGCGATCAGGCCGCGCGCTGCATGAACTGCGGCGTGCCGTTTTGCCATGGCACCGGTTCTGTCGCGCCCGGCACGCCCGGCTGTCCGGTCAACAACCAGATCCCGGACTGGAACGATCTCGTCTACAAGGGCAACTGGCAGGAGGCCGCGCGCAACCTGCACTCGACCAACAACTTCCCCGAATTCACCGGCCGCATCTGCCCCGCGCCCTGCGAGGCATCCTGCACGCTGAACATTTTCGACAGCCCCGTCACCATCAAGAGCATCGAGCACGCCATCGTCGAGCGCGCATGGGACAACGGCTGGCTGCCGCCGGAAATCGCCGCCGAGAAAACCGGCAAGAAGGTCGCCGTGGTCGGCTCCGGCCCGGCCGGCCTCGCCTGCGCGCAGCAACTCGCACGTGCCGGCCACGAGGTGCATGTGTTCGAGAAGCACGCCAAGGCGGGCGGTCTTCTCCGCTACGGCATTCCCGACTTCAAGATGGAGAAGTGGACCATCGACCGCCGCATCAAGCAGATGGAGGCGGAAGGCGTGGTGTTTCACTACGGCAAGGCGGTGGGCGGCTCCTCGCCCGGCGCGATCGATCCGAAGGAACTGCTCAAGACCTATGACGCCATCGCGCTGACCGGCGGCGCCGAAGCTCCGCGCGACCTGCCGGTGCCCGGCCGCGATCTCGCCGGCATCCACTATGCGATGGATTTCCTGCCGCAGCAGAACCGCCGCGTCGGCAAGGAGCCGCTCGACGGCGTGAGCGAAATCCTCGCCACCGGCAAGCATGTCATCGTCATCGGCGGCGGCGACACCGGCTCGGACTGCATCGGCACCTCGGTGCGTCAAGGTGCTGCGTCGGTGACGCAGCTTGAAATCCTGCCCGAGCCGCCCGCGCGCGAGAACAAGCCGCTGGTCTGGCCTTACTGGCCATTGAAGCTGCGCATCTCGTCGAGCCAGGCGGAAGGCGCCGTGCGCGACTACGCCGTGATGACGCAGAAATTCTCCGGCGAGAACGGCAAGGTGGCGAAGCTGCACGGCATCCATGTCGATGCCAAATTCCAGCCGGTGCCCGGCACCGAATTCGAGCTCCCCGCCGACCTCGTGCTGCTGGCGATGGGTTTCGTGCATCCGGTGCACGAGGGGCTTTTGAAGTCGCTCGGCGTCGATCTCGATCAGCGCGGCAACGTCCGCGCCGCGACCAGCGACTACAAGACCTCGGTGGCGAAAGTGTTCGCCTCGGGCGACATGCGCCGTGGCCAATCGCTCGTGGTGTGGGCGATCCGCGAAGGCCGCCAGTGCGCCGCCTCGATCGACCAGCATTTGATGGGATCGACCACGCTGCCGCGTTAAGCCCCAATCACATACTCACAACAAAAACCCCGCCGTGCAAACGGCGGGGTTTTTGCTTGCGTCCGGTTACGCAACCGCAGGCTTACTCGATGACGCGAATGATCCGGCGGGTGCGCGGATCGACGATCACGCGCTGGTCGTTGACCACGGCATAGCGATACTCGCGATAACGCGGCACCTCATGCAGCACCACCATCTCCGGCAGCGGCTCGCCCACCGCGATCCGCTCATGCACCACGACCGACGGCACGCGCTCGCCGCGCACCGAGGTGATCACGGCATCCGGGATCGCCACGGCGGTTCCGACGGCGGCGCCGACCGTGCCGCCGACAATCGCGCCCGGCGCGCCGAGCACCGCGCCACCCGCTTCCGCGCCGCCGCGCGCGCTGTCGCGAACCACGTCCTGCGCTTGAGCCAAGGCAGGCGCCAACACCAGAGCCGTGACCGCGAGCATTGTCTTCATCTTCATGACCTGTCTCCCTTGATCGATTGACGCAGGTTAACCGGCAAGGAGAGCGGGCGTTCCGGAAACGATATTTTCAATCGCGCGGCGAAAATGTGAAAAACATGCCGGAAACAAGGCACAAGTTGAAATACGCCTGTCCGTCAATGCCCTTCGCGCAGTCACCCGCAAGTTCCGTCGAAAAGCGATATATTTTTAGCGGAAGAAAAAGAATCCGGAGCTCGCGGCCGAGGGCGCGATCGGACGCTGCCGCTGCGGCAGCATCCGGCCGGGATCGAAGAAGCCGTTGCTCGACGTCGCCGGCGGCGCGCGCCGCTTCGGCTTCGGCGCGGCGGGCTTGTCGCCATCGAGCGTGGCGATGGCGTCCTTGCCCGGCGGCGTCGGCGGCGCTTCGAGCCGGCCGATCTCCTGGCGCGGCCAACTGAAATCATCGGCGCGCCCGGCCGGCGGCGAGAGTGGTTCGCCCTTCACCAGCGTGCGCGCAGCCAACGCATCGACCGCCGCGGGCCGCGAGCCCGCACCGCCGAGCAACTGGTCCGCGCTGACGGACGGCGCCACCAGCGGCACCACCGGCCCCGCCATCGGACGCGGACCGGCCACGCCCGGCTTGACGTTGACGCTGTTGTCCGGCGCTTCGCTCGGCAGCGACAGCGGCGAGGAGCGCGCGGCCAGCACGCGGCGAATCTCGCGCTCGGTGTAATGGGCGAGCTTGCGCGCGCCCGCCTTGGTGAAGAACACGCCATCATAGGAACGCAGGCGGCGGATCTGGCCCTCGAAGTCCGGGCCCTGCTGCAAATAGCGTCCCCCGTCATCGACGAAGCCGTCCCAGACATCGACATAGGTGATGCCCGCCTTGCCGGCGGCGTCGCGATACAACGCATCGAGGAACAGCATGTCGGAGGTCGACTTGGTGCCGCGTATGGCCGGCAGGCCGACCCACAGCACCGGCACGCCCCTGGCTTTCAGGATGCCGATCAATTCCTCGATCTTCCGGTTGTAAAGCTCGACCCAGCGCGGATCGCGGAAATTGGCGATGCCGTTGGCGGCGGGCGCGGTCTTCTCTGGGGGGGCCGCGTCTTCCTCGTCGTCGGAGTTGGCCGTATCCGGCGGCGCGGCTTCGCCCTCGCCCGGCTTGTTCGCGTCGGCCTTGTTCTGATCCGATTTGTCGTCCTTCTCCTTCGCGCCTTTCTTGCCCTTCTTCTTGTCCTTCTCGGTCTTCTCGACCTTCTCGTGGATCGGAATGCGGTCGTGCAGGCCGAGCATCACCACGATCACGTCGGGATGCTCGCTGGCGAGAATCTCCTTCGCGGCCGCCGCCCAGTCCGACGGCTCGCCCTTGGGCTGGTAGCGGATCAGGCCGGACACCGTCTTGGCTTTGCGGATGACGCCAAGCTCCGGCGTCTCGGCGAGCGCATCCTCGAGGCCGTAGGCGAGCCAGTCGGCCATCGCGTCGCCGATCACCAGCACGTTCTGCTCGGCGGGCGTGTCGCGCTTGTCCGGCGCGGGCGGGCGCGAATAATCCACGCGCGGCTGTTGCGGCTGAGCCTGCTGCGGCCGGTCGCCGAAGAAGCCGTCGCGGAACGAGGGGAAGAACCCGCCGCCGCCCTGAGGCACGCCGCGCGGAGGCACCGGCCTGCGGTTGCCGAACCCGAAATCGAACAGTTGCGCGGAGGCAGGCTGGGCCATGCCGAACGCCAGGAGGCCCGCGACCGCGAACGCCGCCAGCACCGCGCTTTCGCGCCGGATGTATCGCCTCCAGAATCGCATCAGGGTCTCAGCCGGGTTTCGATTTTGACCCCCGTTATACTAGCTGAATCCGGCCCGAAAAGGGGCGATTGCGGCGTTATTCGCCTCAGTTCGCCCGCAGCCGGGCGAGCGCGTCGGAGGAGGCGAAGCCGTCGGCGGGCGTGCCGACCGAGGCCTGATAGGAACGCAGCGCCTGACGGGTCGCGCTCCCCAACTGGCCATCCGGCTCGCCCTGATAGAAGCCGCGCCGCGCCAGCAATTGCTGCAACTCAAGCCGCTCGGCGCGGCTCAGCACCCGCTCCGAACGCGGCCAGTTCTGGACGAACGGCCCGCCCCCGCGCAGCCGGTCGGCGAAATGGCCGATCGCGAGCGCGTAGGATTCCGCCGGGTTGTAGCGCAGGATGGCGCGGAAGTTTTGCAACATCAGGAAGCCCGGCCCCTGCGCGCCCGCGGGCATCAGGAGAAACGCGTGATCGCCGGGCCGCGGAAACGCCTGACCGTTCGCGCGGCGCACGCCGAGCCGTTCCCATTGCGCGAGCGACAGCATCTTCGAGCGGTCGGCCATCATGTAATCGAAGCCGCGCGGCACCGAGACCTCGTAGCCCCAGCCCTGCCCCGCCTGCCAGCCGTCGGTCTTGAGCTTGTTGGCGGTGGAAGCGATCAGGTCGGCGACATCCTTGACCGCGTCGCGCCGCCCGTCGCCGTCGAAATCGACCGCGAACCGCTTGTACACCGTGGGCATGAACTGCGTCGGCCCGAACGCCCCCGCCCACGAGCCGACCATCTCGTCCGGCGTGAGGTCGCCGCGATTGAGGATTTCCAGCGCCGCCAGAAACTCGCCGCGGAAATAATTCTGCCGCCGCCCAATGCAGGCGAGCGTCGCGGTGGAATTGAGCACGCTGCGGTCGCCGCCCTGCGTCGAGTAGTTCGACTCCACGCCCCAGATGGAGGCGATGATGTAGCGGTCGACGCCATAGGCGCGCTCCACCGCATCGAACTGCGCCTTGTACTGAGCGAGGATTTCGCGGCCGCGCGCGATCCGCGCATCGGTCACCAGCACGTCGAGATAATCCCACACCGCCTTGGTGAATTCGGGCTGCGAATCCATGAAGTCCATGATCTTCAGATCGGGCTCAAGGTTCGCGGTGAGGCGCTGGAAGTTGGCCTGCGTGACGCCACGGCGCGCAGCCTCCGGGCCCATCGCGGCGACGCAGGATTTGAAATTGGCGGCGGCGGCGCGGATCGCGGAGGCCGTCATCTCGGGCGAGCCGGAGGCGCCGTCCTCCCCGCTCCATTCCTTCGAGGAGGCGCGGCGCATGGATGGCGCGGATGAGGGGATCGAGCCGGTGAGTTCGGGGCGCGGCCCGCGCGGGCCATCCGGAATGCAGGCGGACAGCGGCAGCGCCAGCGCGCCCAACGCCAGACCACCCGCCAAACCGCGCTTCATTCTCACCGGCAATGCCATGAATGTCCTTCCCGTCCCGAAAGGCTATCAGGCCCGCAGAGGGTTTCCACACCCTTAACATAGGGCCGATTTCATGATGTTTCAGGGGCGCTGCGCCATTAACCCGCATGCGCGAAAGCCGATCCGCCTGAGGCACTTGCCCATTTGCTGCCTTTGTTATCGGCTGCAAACAGGATAGTGAGGCGGATCGATTGTTCCCGGCGCGAGCCCTCGCGCCGCCGCCTTTTCATCGCGTCCATCAAAGAGCCCGAAGCACCACATGAAAATCCGCAAAGCCGTATTCCCCGTCGCCGGTCTCGGCACCCGTTTCCTGCCCGCCACCAAGGCGATGCCGAAGGAGATGCTGACCGTGGTGGATCGCCCGCTGATCCAGCATGTGGTGGACGAGGCGCTGGAAGCGGGCATCGAACACCTCGTGTTCGTCACCGGCCGCAACAAGGGCGTGATCGAGGATCATTTCGACCGCCCCTACGAGCTGGAAGACACGCTGGAGAGCCGCGAGAAGAAGAAGGAACTTGCGATCCTCGAGCGCGACCAGCCGGAAGCGGGCACCACCTCGTTCACGCGCCAGCAGGCGCCGCTCGGCCTCGGCCATGCGGTGTGGTGCGCGCGCGACATCGTCGGCAACGAGCCGTTCGCGGTTCTGCTGCCGGACGTGCTGGTGAAGAACAGACCGAGTGGCCTCAAGCAGATGATCGACGCCGCCAACGCGGCCGGCGCGGACAAGGCTAACATCATCGCGGTGGAAGAAGTGCCGATGGAGCAGGTCCACATGTACGGCGTGGTCGGCGTCGGCAAAAGCAAGGGCGACCTGTTTGAATTGAACGGCATGGTCGAGAAGCCGAAGAAGGAGGTCGCGCCCTCCAACCTCTCGATCACCGGCCGCTACATTTTGCAGCCGGAGATCTTCAACATTCTGGAAACGCAGGAACGCGGCGCGGGCGGCGAAATCCAGTTGACCGACGCAATGCTCGCGCTCGCGGGCAAGCAGCCGTTCTATGGATTCAAGTTCAAGGGCAAGAGCTACGATTGCGGCTCGAAGTCAGGCTTCTTGGCCGCCAACATCGCCTACGCGATGGACCGCGAGGAATTACGCGGGGATTTGCTCAGCGAGATGAAGAAGTACGTGTGAGGGGTAGCGAACTCCCCACTTGACGACCGCGCCTGCCTCGAGAGTTTTGGCAAAATGAAGGTTGGACACTGTAGCCGTTCGGCGGCAGCCCAGCGCCGCGCGGCTCGTGACGCACACGAGCCACCCGGGACGCTGAGGTTGCCCCCTCAACTCCCGTCCCGGCCGGACAACTGCGGGATGAACATGTCGGACCATTTCTCCGGCGCGGTCTTGATGGTGCCGGCGGCCTTCATGAAGTCGGCGAAACTCTTGACCTTGTCCGGCGTGGTCGAGAACCGCGTGTCCGGGTCGCCAAGAATGGCCAGCACGTCCTCCTTCGACACCCTGGTCTTGGAGCTGCGCACGAAAATGTCCGCCGCCTCGTCGCGGTGGTTCTTGATGAAGGCATCGGCCTCGTCGAGCGCCGCCAGCATCGCCTCGGTGGTCTTCGGGTTGGCATCGACGAATTTCTTCGGCGCGTACACCACATCGAGCGTGATGTTGCCGATGTAATCCACCGAACTCGCCACCTTGTGCACCTTCGGGTCCTTGAGTTCGAGATAGGAGAACGGCGGCGAGGTGAAATGCGCGCTCACATCCGAACGCCCTGAGGTCAACGCGATCAACCCCTCCGGATGCGGCAGGCCGACAGTGAGCGGATCGAGCTTTGCGTAATTCTCGATGCCGAACTGCTTCGCCGCCATCATCTGCAACACCACCGCCGACAGCGAGGTCTTGATGCCGGGCAGCGCGATCTTGTCGCCGCTCTTGAAATCGGCGAGGCCCTTGATCTGCGGATTGCTGGAATTCAGATACAGCGAGGTCGCGCTCAGGGCGCTGATGCCGATCACCGCGGTGTTCGGAATGCCCTTCGCCTTCGACCACAGCGCGACAAAGGCCGGCGCGCCGGTGCCCGCGAAATCGAGCGAGCCTGCCATCATGGCGTCGTTGATGACGTTGCCGCCGTCGAGCACGCGCCATTTCACGCTCACCTTGCCGAGGCCAGCCTTCTCCGCCTGCTTCTCGAGGAGCTTCTGGTCCTCCATCACGATCAGCGGCAGATAGAGGATGCCGTAGCCTTTCGAGATGCTGATCTCGGAGACTTCGGCGCGCGCGGGCGCCGCCGTCCACGTCGCGGCAAAGACAACGGCCAGCGCGGCCATGAAGGAACGGCAGCAGACAAAGCTCATCGGAAATCCTCCTCGTTTTACCGCACCGCCGCCATGATCGCGCGGGCGAGCACGCGGCCGGTGCAGTCATAGGCGTCGCCCGACATGTGCAGTCCGTCGAACGCCGACAGGCTGACGATGGAGACGCCCGCCTCCACCGTTTTATGCAGCATATCGAAACGCGGCAGATACGCCACCTGCTGTTCGCGCGCGACGGACGCGATCGCCGCCTGCATCTTGGCGTAATGCGTGGCGAGAATGACCGGGGTGTATTGCTGGTCCATCAGGATGACGTCGGCATCCTGCGCGCGCAGCATCGCGACGCCTTCGGCGATCCTGTGCCCGAGGCTTTCGATCCCCTCGCCCCAGGTGAAATCGTTGCCGCCGATCTGCCAGATCACGAGGTCCGGCCGATGGGCGAACACGTCGCGCTGAAACCGCGCGATGTTGCCGGGGATGGTGTCGCCGTTGCGCCCGGAATTGACGATCTCGATCTGCATCGCGGGGTCGAGCCGCAACAATTCGCGGTACATCACGCCGGGATAGGTTTTCTCCTTGCGCACCATCCACAGCCCCACGGTGGACGAAGAGCCGATGGCGACGATCCTCAAGGGCCTGTGCGCCTTGAGGGCTTCGGCTGTGTGCGGCAGCGGCGCGCCGAGCGACAGCCCGTCGTTCACCGCAATGCATGTTTCGGCGGGCGACAGATCGCGGGCCTCGCTCGCGGCGGACGAGACGGCGAGCGCGGCGCAGCAGGCAAGAATTTTCGGGAATCGGGCGGAAAGTTTCATCCGCGCAGTGTAGCAGCGGATGCGGGATCGGTCAGGCGGCTTCCGTCGCCCTCTCCGCGTCGCTCGCCACGCAGCGGTTGCGGCCCTGCTCCTTGGCTTCATACAGCGCCTTGTCCGCCGCCTCGATCAGATCCTTCGGTGAACCCGCCATATCGGGAACGAGGCAGGCGACCCCGACCGAAACCGTTGTCGCCCATTTATCGGCCGACAGGCGCACGACGCGATCGCGCACTTCCTCGGCGAGCTTGAGCGCGCCGGCAAGATCGGTATTCGGCAGCAGCAGCACGAACTCCTCGCCGCCATAACGCGCGGCGCAGTCTGCGGGACGCTTGGCGGATTCCGCGACGCATGCCGCGATCCGCGCCAGCAGTTGATCTCCGGCCTGATGACCGAACAGATCGTTGAACGCCTTGAAATGATCGGCATCGATCATCAGGAGCGACAAGGGCAATTTCTGCCAGCCGCGCCGCCATTCATCGAGAATTCGCTCGTCGAACCTGCGGCGGTTGTCGATGCCGGTCAGCGCGTCGGTGGTCGCAAGTTGCGACAGACGTTTCTCGGCGGCCGCACGCCGCGAAATCTCGCGAGTGAGAAAGAGCGTCGTGCCGATGGCGAAGATCGAGAGAACGAACATCAGGCCGCCGATGATCAGCGTTTGCGTCCACCATGTGCCGTAGATACTATCCAGCGATTTTCCAACCACCACGACAAGCGGGCGCTCGCTGTTCCGCCAGACATACATTCGCTCGATGGAATCGATTTCGCTGCGTGTCTTCGTCGATCCGCTCGGCGTTTCGAGAATGTGGCGGACGGTGCCACTGTCGCTGAGACTCTTGCCGATCACCGCTATGTCGAACGGCTGGCGCATCATCACGACACCGTCGCGCCGGAAAATGGTGACGCTGTCTTCCGGGTTGAATGTCAGCTTGCCGAACAGGTCATGAAAATAACTGTAGCGCAGCGAGCCGACGACGACGCCGAGGAATTTCCCGTCATATCCGGTGATGCGGCGGCTCAACACCACCGCGAATGTATTCCGGTAGACCGAGGGATCGCCGATATAGAGGCCGGCATCGCGATTGTCGCGATGGACCTTGAAATATTCCTCGTCGGCGCGATTTTCCTGCGCCGGGTGCAGCGTGCTGGAGTCGAGCTTCAGATTACCGTCGGCATCGAACACCCGGATCGGGCCGTAATACTTTGCGGTCGCCGCATGATCGAACAGGATCAGATGCAGGATCGGCAGGCTGATATGCTGGGTATCGAGCTCCAGCATGTTATTGACGACGTTGCGCAGCGACAGATCATAAATCTCGATGTTGCGGCTGAGATCGGCGTCGATGGTCGCGGCCAGATTCTCGGAGGACTGTCTGGCAAGTTCCTCCTTGCCGGAGCGGATGTCGAGCAAAACGCTGGCGCAGATCGTCATGAAGGCCAGCGTCGCAAGCACGGACACGATCGTCAGAGCGCGCGGCGAAGCCTGCCATAACTTTAGACCCGATCGATACATTACGCGCGCCTGCTCCAGCGTTGAAAAGCAGTGGTACGCTGTGAACTCTTGCCGGAATCCTTACTTGATCCACCACTGTTGGAGGGGGTTAATGCCGGGTTTCAGGATATGGGGTTTATTCAGCAGGAACCCGCGCGGGACCGCTGAATGAGACGCTAGCGCTGCACGCGAACGCCCAGCATCACAACCGTCTCGGCCGAATTGACACCTGGAGCATCGCTCTTCAGCCAATCACGGCGCAGGGTTCCCTTGATCGCAAGGGTGCGGGAAAGCTTGTAGACCAGATCGGCTTCCGCGAAGTAACGGCGGTCGAACCGCGTCCCTTCATAATCCGTGGTTCCATAACCGAACCTGGCCGTGCCGATCAGCCAGCGACGGAAGGCATGATCGACCTGAACGCTGTAGTCGCGCGACAGGGAACCTGAGACGCCTTCCAAAGTCGTCTCGTTGATCGACGAAGTGGCATCGAATTTCACCGTGGTGAGTCCCGTCGCGGTCCATACCAGCGAAGCACTCGTGAGCAGACCGGAGAGCTGCTTCAGGCGCGGGTCCTGATAGTCGCGCCACGAATACCCGGCCGCGATCTCGCCGGTGAGCAGCCGCGAGAACTCGAAGCTCGTTCCCGCCTTGACGTAGGCACCGTTGGAATCGCGCTGATAGCCGTTGCGGTCGAATTGCAGATCGTGCACGCGGGTATCGCCTTCGACTTCCGCGAACGGCTTCACGCCTGGCATCCAGTCGTAGCTGAACCGCGCCTGCGCGCCATACTGATTGAAGTTGCGATCGTCGTTGCTCGACGATCGGCCGTCGGTCAGTTTGGAATACTGATACACGGTCCGGTCAGCATTGCCGTTGACCTGAAGCTGCAAGCGATTGAAGTCCTGCTCGACACCGACCGTGCCTCCGAAATTGGTGTAAACCGGGTATTTTGACAAGCCTACCTGCACGTCGGGCGAACCGGGATTGTCGGTCGCGACCCGCAACCGCAGCGCGGAATTGATACGGGTGTCGCGGGTCACATCGATGCGGCCCGCGAGTTTGCCGTCCACGTTCGGGCGATCCAGATTGAGCGGCGAACTGGTCTGACCGGGGAATTCCGTGCCGTAGCCGGTGAACGAACCGCGCAGGTCGAGGCTCAGTGCGTGGCGCGACCAGTCCGATGTCGCCTGCAATTCCGGCGCGACCCTGTAGATCGCCGAGCCGCGCGGCTGCGAGAAACGGCCGGGATTGCTGTCGTAGCCGCCCGAGACTTCGACCGCCTCCTTCACCAGAAAGCCGCCGACGTAATTGCCGACCTGCCCGAACGGGTCGTCGTCGATTTTCAGGCGGCGACGCGGCGGCGCGCCATCGGCGGTGCCCGCAAACGAGGGCGATACCGGCGCCGTCACGCGCGGCGCCTGCAACGGAGGAGGATTTTGCGGATTGCCGGGCCCGACGAATCTCGGCTTCGGCGTGCCCGGATAGGGCTTCGTCCTGCGTCTGCGGTTCAGCGAGTCATAACCTGTGCCCGCCGCGCCCGACGCAGCCGGATTGCCATAAGCTCCCGGCGCGCTCCCGGTCACATCGCGGTCGTCGACCGGACGCAGCGGCGAATTCTGGACCGGCGCGAACCCGCCGATCGAGGGCACCAGCATCGAGGAGGTCAGCGCCTGGGCAAGACAGGGGCTGGACAGAAAGGCCGCGCCCAGCAGGGCGCACGCCAACACCCCGCACGAATGCCGCGCGCGGTGGCCTCGCCACTCCCTCACTCCATGCCCAAAGGGCATCTTCAATACCTTTCCGGCAGAGCCGAAAACGCAACAACTACAATTGCTTGCAGCACAAAAGGCACGGCGCTCCGGTGCGGAACGCCGTTAACAGAGTTAAAACAACTATGGTTAATGAGCGGTTGAGGAGGGCCTGTTCCGGATCGCCGGATGTGATTGAGCGTGCTAAAGAAAATACGCAGCAGGCGACCATCGCCGCCTGCCCTTTCGGACATCGTGCATGGCTTCTTCCAAACCGCGGACAACTTCCGTGTCAGTGGCTCCTCTCTCTCCCGCTATCGAATCCGCGCTGCGCACGCTGGCGGCGGAGGCCGATGGCGTCGCCGCGCTGATCGCCACGCTACAGAACGGCCTCGGCGCGCCGTTCGCCGCAGCGACCGAGCTGATCCGCAACGCCAGTGGCCGTGTCATCGTCACCGGTCTCGGCAAGTCGGGGCATATCGGCCGCAAGATCGCGGCGACGATGGCCTCGACCGGCACACCGGCGTTCTTCGTCCATGCGGCGGAAGCGAGCCACGGCGATCTCGGCATGATCACGCCGGATGACGTGATCATCGCACTGTCATGGTCCGGCGAGACCGCCGAACTGCGCAGCCTCATCAATTATTCCCGCCGCTTCCGCATCCAGTTGATCGCGGTGACCTCGGAAAGCGAATCCACCCTCGGCGCCGCCGCCGACGTGGTGCTGGCGCTGCCGAAGGCGCGCGAGGCCTGCCCGAACAATCTGGCGCCGACCACCTCGGCGCTGATGCAGCTCGCGATCGGCGATGCGCTCGCGATCGCGCTCCTGGAAAGCCGCGGCTTCTCCGCCACCGATTTCAGCGTGCTGCATCCGTCCGGCAAACTGGGTGCGATGCTGAAATTCGTCCGCGACCTGATGCACAAGGAGGCGTCCGTCCCGGTGAAGCCGCTCGGCACGCCGATGTCGGAAGCGCTGTTTGAAATGACTTCGAAGGGCTTCGGGTGCGTCGCCATCGTCGACGGCCGTGGCGAGATCGCTGGCATCGTCACCGACGGCGATCTGCGCCGCCACATGCGGCCCGATCTGATGACCGCGACGGTCGATCAGGTGATGACGGCCAATCCGAAAACCATCGGCGGCGACCTTCTGGCCAGCGAGGCGCTGGAAATTCTCAATGCCTCGAAGATCACCGCGTTGATCGTCACCAGGGGCAAGACGCCGGTCGGCATCCTGCATTTGCACGATCTGCTGCGGGCGGGCGTCGCCTGACGCTTACGCAGGGCCGACGCGCAGCCGCGCGCCGTCCGCCTGTTCGATCTTCACCCGCGTTCCGGCCTCGAGCGCCGGACCCTCGACGCGCCAGACCGTATCGCCGAGCCTGATCGTCCCAAAACCATTGACGATCGGAGTTTCGAGCGTCGCCACCTGCCCGACCAGTTCCTGCGTCCGGCGATTGAGGAATTGATTGTCCTCACGCTCCGAGGCGCGCGCGGCGAAATGGCGCCACAGCGGCACCATCGAAATCGCAAGCAATGCGAACCCGACAAGCTGCATCTGCCATGAGATGGCAACGCCGAACGACAGCACGCCCATGATCAGCGCGGCGAGACCGAGCCAGAACATGAAAACGCCCGGCACAAGGGCCTCGACGCCCATCAGCACGACGCCGAGAATGAGCCAATTCCATTTCCCGAGTGCAACAAGAGTATCGAACATCGTGAATTCCTCAGCCGAACGGCTTGGCGGGCGGTGTCGTGCCGGTGTTCGGCACGCTTGATCGCTTCGCCGCCGCGGACGCCGCGCTTTCGCCGAACGTCGCCTTGGCGATCTCGCCGATGCCCGCGAGCGAACTCAACAGGCTGGTCGCCTCCATCGGCAGCATGATCACCTTCTGGTTGGAGGATTCCGCGAACTGACCAAATGCCTTGATGTATTTATCGGCGATAAAATAATTCAGCGAGGCGACGTCGCCCTTGGCGATGGCGTCGCTGACCATCTGCGTCGCCTTGGCTTCGGCTTCCGCCGCGCGCTCGCGCCCTTCCGCGTCGCGGAACGCCGCCTCGCGGCGACCCTCGGCTTGCAGGATCTGCGCCTGCTTGGCGCCTTCGGCACGAAGGATCTCGGACTGCCGCTGGCCTTCGGCCTGCAAAATCTCGGCGCGCTTGACGCGCTCAGCCTTCATCTGGCGGCCCATCGCCTCGACGAGATCGGCGGGCGGAACAATGTCCTTGATCTCGATGCGGTTGACCTTGAGGCCCCACGGCGACACCGCCGCATCGACCACGCGCAACAACCGCTCGTTGATCTCGTCGCGATGCGACAGCACCTGATCGAGATCCATCGCGCCCATCACCGAGCGGATGTTGGTCATGGTCAGCGTGACAATCGCCTGATTGAGGTTGGCGACCTCGTAGCTCGCCTTGGCGGCATCGAACACCTGAAAGAACGCGACGCCGTCCACCGTGACCGTGGCGTTGTCCTTGGTGATGACCTCCTGCTCGGGAATGTCGATCACCTGCTCCATCATGTTCACCCTGCGGCCGATCCGGTCGAAATACGGAACGATGATGTTGAGGCCGGGCTCGAGCGTGCGGGTGTACTTGCCGAACCGCTCCACGGTCCAGTCATATCCCTGATTGACGGTCTTCACGCCCGCGAACAGCGTGATCACCACGAGCAGCAACAGCGCAATGGCGAAAATATCGAATCCGGACATCGTCCCTCCAAAACCAAACATGTGACACATCCCATGAGCGGCGCGGGAATATCATCGCACGCAGCCTATCACATTGTCTTTGCGGCAGGGTGTCCGGTTCGATCCGTCCGGCAAGAATAGAGGGAGACTAGATCCAGCCCTGCAATTCGCGCAGCACCAGTTGCCGGATCACATCCATGCCGCCGTCGCTGTCGTTCAGGCACGGGATGAAGGAAAACTGCTCGCCGCCGGCATGGCGGAAGATTTCCGCGTTCTCCTGCGCGATTTCCTCCAGCGTTTCCAGGCAATCGGCCGAGAAGCCGGGCGTGATAACGGCGATCCGTTTGACCCCTTCGGCCGCCAGACGCTCCATGGTCTTGTCGGTATAGGGCTGTAACCACGGATCGTAACCGAAGCGCGACTGGAAGGTCAGGATCAGTTCCTTGTCGTCGAGGTTGAGGCGCCTGCGCAGCGCCGCGACCGTGGCGACGCATTGCGTCTGGTAGGGATCGCCCTTGTCGACATATTTCTGCGGCATGCCGTGGAACGAGGCGACGATCACCTCCGGCTTGAACGGCAGCGTCGCAAGCTGCGCCTCGATCGAATTCGCCAGCGCCTCGATATAGGCGGGCTCCTCATAATAAGGCGGCACGAATCGCACGGTCGGCTGCACGCGCATCGCCAGCAGCACCTCGGCCACCTTGTCGAACACCGTCGCGGTGGTCGCGGCGGCATATTGCGGATACAGCGGCACCACCAGAATGCGGTCGCAGCCCTTGGCCATCAGCGCATCGAAGCCGGACTGGATCGACGGATTGCCGTAACGCATCGCCCAGTCGACCTCGACATGATCGTGGTCCGCGATCGCGGCGGCGAGCTTGTCGGACTGCCCTCGGGTGATGGTCTTGAGCGGGGACTCATTCAGCTCGTTGTTCCATATCTTGAGGTAGTCCTTCGCCTTCCGCGCTGGACGCACGCGCAGGATGACGCCGTTGAGCACCAGCTTCCAGAACAGGCCCTGATCCTCGATCACGCGCGGATCGGACAGGAATTCCTTCAGGTACACCCGAAGGCCCCGCGCATCGGCGGTATCGGGCGTGCCGAGATTGACCAGCAGCACGCCGACGCGACCGGGAGCAATTTGGGGCGAAGCGGATTCGAGACTCGACATCAGACTTTCCAGAAAGGACGGGCCATCAAAAGCACGTCACACGCTCGGCGGCAACATAGCCGAGCAGAAGACCCAGACCGAATAGCATGACGAGCGCGGCCGCGCCGAACTCGATGCCGCGCAACGCCAGCGCCCCGCCGCCCTCCGAAGCCGACACAAGGCGACTCGCGGCGCCCTTGGCCGACACGACGAGGGTCGCGATCGTCGCGACCGTGATCGCGGTTCCAAGTCCCATCAAGAACGTCGCGGCGACGCCTGCCCAGAACAGCCCCTGCGCCAGCGCAAACACCATCACAAGGATCGCGCCCGAGCACGGCCGAATGCCGACCGTCAGCACCGCGCCGATGCCCCGCGCCCAGCCACCCGGCCCCGCGAGCGCCGCCGGGTCAGGCCCGTGCGAGCAGCCGCAATGTTCGTCGTGCACATGCGCGCCAGCGATCGCAGCAGGCGCATGGGCGTGCCCGTGATCATGGCCGCAGCACCTACCGTCATGCTTATGATGATGGGCATGCTCATTCTCATTATGGACATGATGGTGCACGACCGGCGCATCGCTTTCGGCAAAGGCCGGCGTCAGCGCGGGCGCGGGGCGATACCAGTCCCGCAACGCGCGCAGAAAGCCGCCGCCCTTGCTCCACGCCAGCCGCGCGCCAAACGCCGCGATCAGCCCGTAACTCGCAACCTCGACGACCCTCTCGGTACGGCACATCTGGCCCGCCGTGACGTTGAGGATCGCCGCGCCGACGCCGACGATCGCAATCGCCACCAGCGCCTGCATCAGCGCGGACGCGAACGAGAGCGCGATGCCGCGCCGCGCGGTCTCTTCATTGGCCACAATGTAGGAGGAAATCACCGCCTTGCCGTGCCCCGGCCCGGCCGCGTGAAAGATGCCGTAAGCGAACGAAAGCCCGAGCAACGTCCACACCGCCGAACCGTCGGTCTTGGCCGTGCGGATCGCCGCCGATATCTGCCGATAGAACTCCGACTGCTTGACAAGCAGCCAGCCGATGATGCCGCCGACCTGCGAATCCGGCACGGCGGCTTTGGGTGCGCCGAAAGGATTTTGCGCGAAAGCCGGATCAATGATTGCAACGATGAAAGCGACAGCGGCAACCCCCACGACACTGACGGCGAGGAGGCGCGCGGCATGCTTGCGCATCATGGGCATTCCACCGTGATCTTGTTGGCGAACATCGCGCCGTAATTCGCATTCTGGCCGGACATGAAATCCGCCTCGCTCAGCGTCTGCTGCGGGGCGGAGTCCGCAGGACGCACCAGATTCATCCTGCACCCCGCCGGCGCACCGGCGAGTTGCACCGGATTGTCCTTCGCCATCTGGAAATCAATGAAATAGCTCGGGTCGAACACCTCGAGCGCGAGCTTCGTCACCTTGAAGGGCGCGCGGAACGGCAGGGTGAAGTGCAGCGTCAGGCTGCCGTCTTTATAGTCGAGATAATAATCGACCGGCTCGCCGAATTTCTGCTTCTTCTGACCGCCGACCTCGCCTTCCCTGGCGAAAGTAAAGTAGGCATATTCCTTCAGGGACTCGATATTTGTCTGCGCCAGCGCCGACAACTCCTCGCGGGTGTACACGCCCTTGGTCTGCTGCGGTAGGCCCTGCACCGCATAGGCTGCGAACATCTCGTCGAATGTCCATGCATGACGCACGCCGGTGACGGTGCCGTCCGGCGCGAACACAAGCTGGCTCGTGGCCGTAATCCAGACATGGGGATGGGCCTGCGCGGCCGACGCCCCGAACAGGGCAGCGACCGCAACCGAAAGCAGCCTTAAAAATCCGCGCATCGATATCGGGACAGATCTGCGCGCCATCGTTACGCCGCCTCGGGCTCGTCCAGCAGCCCGCGCCCGCGCAGCAGCGCCTCCGGCTCAGGCTTGCGGCCACGGAAGGCGATGTAGGCTTCTTCGGGATCGCGCGAGCCCCCCGACGAATAGATATCGTCATGCAACCGCTTGGCGACCTTCGGATCGAAGATGTCGCCCGCTTCCTCGAACGCACCGAACGCATCGGCGTCCATCACCTCGGACCACATGTAGCTGTAATAGCCCGCCGCGTAATGATCGCCGGAGAAGATGTGTCCGAACTGCTGCGGGCGGTGACGCATCGCGATCTCGGCGGGCATCCCGATTTTTTCCAGCTCGCGCTTCTCGAACGCATGGACGTCGGCGATCGAGGAAGCAGGCTGGGTGTGGAATTCGAGGTCGAGGAGCGCCGAGGAGACGAACTCCACCGTGGCGAACCCCTGATTGAACTTCCGCGCGGCGAGGAAGCGCTTCAGCAAATCCTCCGGGAGCGGCTCGCTGGTCTGATAGTGGCGGGCGAACTTTTGCAGCACCTGCGGCTGCTCCTGCCAGTGCTCGTAAAGCTGTGACGGCAGTTCGACGAAATCGGTGAACACGCTGGTGCCCGACAGCGACGGATAGGTCACGTTCGAGAGCATGCCGTGCAGCGCGTGCCCGAATTCGTGGAACAGCGTGCGCGCGTCGTCCGGCGACAGCAGGCACGGCTGGTTCTCAGCGCCACGCGAGAAGTTCATGATGTTGAGGATCACCGGATAGACCTCGCCGTCCAGCCGTTCCTGATCGCGCAGCGAGGTCATCCACGCGCCGGACCGTTTCGAGGGCCGCGCGAAGTAGTCGCCATAGAACAGCGCCTTGTGGCGGCCCTGCGCATCCTTCACCTCCCAGACGCGCACGTCGGGGTGCCACACCGGCACGTCCTTGCGCTCATTGAAGGTGAGACCGAACAGGCGATGGGCGACGTCGAAGGCGGCGTCGATCATGTTGTCGAGCGCGAGATAGGACTTGATCGCCGCGTCGTCGAAATTGGCGCGGCGCTGGCGCAGCTTCTCGGCATAATAGCGCCAGTCCCACGCGGCCAGCTTGAAGTTGCCGCCCTCCTCCGCGATCAGGGCCTGCAACGCATCGCGATCCCGAAGCGCCTGCGCGCGGGCGGGCTTCCACACCCGCTCCAGCAGGTCGCGGACGTTCTGCGGCGTCTTCGCCATCGAATCCTCGAGGCTGTAGGCGGCGAAGCTCGGCGCGCCGAGCAGTTTGGCTGCCTCCTCGCGCAGTTTCAGGATTTCGAGGATGGTGGCGTTGTTGTCGTGGTCGTTGGCGTTGTCGCCGCGCGCGGTGAAAGCCTTATGGACCTTCTCGCGCAGGTCGCGCCGGGTGGAGGATTGCAGGAACGGCTCGACCGAGGAGCGCGACAGCGTCACCACCGCCTTGCCCGGCATGCCGCGCTCATCGGCTGCGGCCCGCGCCGCCGCGATGAAACTCTCCGACAGGCCGTCGAGATCGTTGGGTCCAAGTTCGAGGAACCAGTCCTGCTCGTCGCCCAGCAGATTATGGCTGAAGGTGGTGGCGAGATGGGCCAACTGCTCGTTGATGACGGCCATGCGGGCCTTGGCGGCCTCGCCCAGGCCCGCGCCCGCGCGGTGGAAGTCGAGATAGGTCCGCTCCAGCAGCCGCGCCTGCTCCGGCGTCAGTTTCAGCGTTGCGGCATTCTCGCGCAGCTTCGCCAATCGCGTGTAGATCCGGGCGTCCATCATGATCGGATTCCAGTGCCGCGCCTCCTCCAGCGCGATCTCGCTCTCGATCCCGAGCAATTCCGGCGACGAGTTGGCTCCGACCAGATCGCCGAACACGGCGCCGACACGGGTCAGCAGGCGGCCGGAACGCTCAAGCGCCGCCACGGTGTTCTCGAAAGTCGGCTCGGCCGCATCCGCCTTGATGGCGGCGATCTCGGCATCGTGCTCCGCGAAGGCCGCAGCATAGGCAGGCGGGAAGTGATCCGGCAGGATTCGCGCAAAGGGCGGGGTTTCGAACGGCGTCTGCCAGGCCTCGAGCAACGGATTGCCGCCGCCGCTCGGGGTTTGGGTGGCGGCGGACGGCGAAGCGGACGATTTTGTCATGGGAGCCCTGTTTTCAGCGATTTCTGCCTGGAACATATAGCACCGCACGGGGCCTTTTTTAGGTCCTGAACGCTTGATTGCGGCGCCGATTTCGCAGACATTGCGGCCGCAAACGGAAAGAGACCTGCATGAGCGCCGAAAAGACCGAGACCGGAGCCAGGACCATCGCGTGGCCGAGCGTCATCACCGTCATCAGCGCCGCGATCCTGATCGGGGCGGAGGTGTTCGGCGCGGCTTTCGCGGGCGGCTGGGCGCTGGCGATCCTGTTCGGGCTCGAGGAGACAGGCGCGCACATCCTCCAGGTCATCCTGTTCGCCATCGGCGTGGCGATCATGATCGGCTTCGTCCGTGGCGCGCGGCAGGTCGAGCCGTTCACACGGCGCGCCTGAGACGCCGAGGCGATTCGAACTGCGGCGAGAGTGTGATTTCGTTAAGCAGTTTTAACAGCCGTTCATGTTCGGCGGCGATTTTGCGGCTTCACGGCAACATCGCGCATGCATCCTGTAAAAATCTGTCGCACCGCGCAAAAAGTCCTTGCACCCCAGAGTCAAAACTCATATTTCACGCCTGCCCAATTTCGCACGTGCCTGTGGTCGTGTGTCAGTCGGTGGGTATCCGGACAAGAGGCCGGACAGCCGCCAAGGGATGAAGAACCGAGGGTCGTTTAGCCGCGAGGCTGGAAGGCCAGCATCTCTCTCAAGGGATGCCGTTGAAGGTGACTTCTTCTCTTGCAACCGTGACTGGCAGCCGGAGGCGAACCGGCGCACCCCGCTCTCAACGGGGGACGCGACTTAAAGCAACGACGGAGCGGGCTTTTTTGGTCTCTGTTGGCTTTCCACCAGCCAGCGCGAATACCGAAGAGGCTTGTCCTTCATTGCCAGGTGTGCGGGCGGGAGCATTCCCAACCAATCCACGGCAGCACAGTCCGATCTGAGGATCGGCCATCGTCGCGTCTCCATCGTGCGACATGGCTGAGGTCCTCGGCTCAGACGCAATTTTTTGGACGACTCGACGCCAGATCGTTTGGCGGGGCCGTTTGGGAGAAGTGCTATGACCGACCGTATCCAGGAATTCCTGCGCAACCGCCGCAGCGAGGGCCTCGACACCGAGCCGTGTCTCGTCGTCGACCTCGAGGTCGTGCGCGACAACTACCAGACCTTCGCGAAGGCGCTCCCCGACTCGCGCGTGTTCTACGCCGTGAAGGCGAATCCCGCGCCGGAAGTGCTGTCGCTTTTGGCCTCGCTCGGCTCGTGCTTCGACACCGCGACGGTGGCCGAGATCGAAATGGCGCTGGCCGCCGGTGCGACCCCGGACCGCATCTCCTTCGGCAACACCATCAAGAAGGAGCGCGACATCGCGCGCGCCTACGCGCTCGGCATCCGCCTGTTCGCGGTGGACTGCGTCGCCGAAGTCGAGAAGATCTCCCGCGCCGCCCCCGGCGCGAAGGTGTTCTGCCGCATCCTGTACGATTGCGCCGGCGCCGAGTGGCCGCTGTCGCGCAAGTTCGGCTGCGATCCGGAAATGGCGGTGGACGTGCTCGATCACGCCAAGCGCCTGCGTCTGGAGCCCGTGGGCATCTCGTTCCATGTCGGCTCGCAGCAGCGCAAGGTGAAGGCATGGGACCGTGCGCTGGCGATGGCCTCGCAGGTGTTCCGTGACTGCGCCGAGCGCGGGATCAGCCTCACCATGGTCAACATGGGCGGCGGCTTCCCGACGAAGTACCTGAAGGACGTTCCTCCGGTCGTGCAGTACGGCCGGTCGATCTTCCGCGCGCTGCGCAAGCACTTCGGCAACCAGATTCCGGAAACCATCATCGAGCCGGGACGCGGCATGGTCGGCAACGCCGGCGTGATCGAGGCGGAAGTCGTGCTGATCTCGAAGAAGAGCGACGACGACGAAAACCGCTGGGTCTATCTCGACATCGGCAAGTTCGGCGGCCTCGCCGAGACGATGGACGAGTCGATCCGCTACCAGATCCGCACCCGTCACGACGGCGCGGAGATGGCGCCGTGCGTTCTCGCGGGACCGACCTGCGACTCGGCCGACGTGATGTACGAGAAGGTGCCGTATCCGCTGCCGGTCACGCTCGAGATCGGCGACAAGGTGCTGATCGAAGGCACCGGCGCGTACACCTCGACCTACTCGTCGGTGGCTTTCAACGGCATTCCGCCGCTGAAGACGTACCACATCTGAGGTCGCGGCCTTTTTTGAGGCCTGAATAACCGGACGCCGGTTCGCCGGCGTCCATCCCGTCACAACCGATTTGCTGACAACACGCGGTGGACCGCAGGTCCATTGGCGTGGGGACTGACGCGCCATGACTGCTCGTACAATGACTGCCGTTCGCAAAACCACCGCTGCCCTCCTCGCCGATGCCGCTCCGTTCGCGATCCGTGCGGAACGCGCCCCGGACGTCGCCGCGCGCGAAAACCTGCTGGATGCCTGCTTTGGCGAAGACCGCCATGCGCGCACCTGTCAGCGCCTGCGCGACGGGCGCGCGCCCGCGGAAGGCCTCGCCTTCTCCGCCGTGCGCCGGGGCAAGCTGGTCGGCACCGTACGGCTCTGGCACGTCAGCGCGGGAGGCGTTCCGGCGCTGGTTCTCGGACCGCTGGCCGTGGACGCCTCCTGCCGCTCGCTCGGCGTCGGCGCGGCGCTGATGAATCACGCGCTGGCCGCAGCGCAAGCGCGCGGCCACAACGCCGTGATCCTGCGCGGCGATCCGGCCTATTACGAGCGCTTCGGCTTTTCCGTCGCCAGGACCAGCGAACTGGTACTGCCCGGCCCGTTCGAGCGCGAGCGGCTGCTGGCCGTTGAATTGCGCGAAGGCGCGCTCATGGGCGCGCGCGGCATGATCGCGGCGACCGGAGCCAAGACGCGGCGGCCGCGCACGGCTAAAACTCGCGCGATGACGGCCGTTGCCGCTTGATTAAAGTGTACGGACGGGGCATTTCGTGCCTCATTCAACAATGAGGTTCTCCATGTCCCGCCGCCTGATTTCATCCGGTTCGCCCTTCGAGAAGGTCGCGGGCTACAGCCGCGCCGTTGTGGAAGGCGACATGTGCTTCGTCGCCGGGACCACGGGCTACGATCCCGTCACCAAGATTCTGCCGGACGACGTCGGCGAGCAGACCCGCAACTGCTTCAAGGTGATCGCCAACGCGCTGAAGGACGGCGGCTTCGAAATGGCCGACCTCGTTCGCGCGACTTATTACGTCACCGACGCAAAGGACTTCGACGCGGTGTTCAAGGTGTGCGGCGAAACGCTCGGCGACATCCGTCCGGCGGCGACCATCGTCGCGGTGTCCGCGCTCTACAAGCCCGAGATGAAGGTCGAGATCGAAGTCACCGCGAAGCGCCGCTCGGCCTGAGCCGCGCCGGTTTCCCGGCGCGCCAAGATGTCGCAAGCCGCGTGTTGACTTCGCGGCAAGTCATCCTAACTTGACTTCATGATGTTTAACGTGCGCCCCAACCGTCTGTTGCTTCGCGCAGGTCACTTTCAAGCAGGAAAGTGACCCGGACGGACGCATGTCCGCGCCGTCCGGGTTCTCCATTAACATCTCCCCCACTCCAACCTGAAACCTGACTGAAATGCTCGCGACGTGTCGCGAGCATGTTTTCGTTGCCCCCGGCGGGCATGGAGCCGCAGCCAACCCAAGGTGAACGACATGCACAGCGATTTGCAGACACAGCTTCCCGCCATCGCCCTCAGCGCGCGCGATGCTGATCGGTTGCGCCATCTCGCCGAGGTTGCAGCGGATCAGTACCCGGAGACGGCGGAATTCCTCGCGCGCGAAATCGAACGCGCCGAAATTCGTTCCGCCGACCAGTTGATGCAGGACATCGTCGTCATGCAATCCGAGGTCACGTTCCGGGACGACATCGGCGGACAATCGCGCACGGTGACGCTGGTGTATCCGGAGGATGCCGATGTCGGAGCGGGCAGGATCTCGATCCTGACACCGATCGGCGCCGCATTGATCGGCATGTCGGTCGGAAAATCCATCGAATTCCAGACGCCCGCGGGCGGCTGGCGCTCGCTGACCGTCACCAAGGTCGTGCATCACACCTGACTCAGGCACGACCACATCCACATTCGTGTGACGTTATAAAATAGCATGGGCGATATCTTTCATCGCCCATGCTGCGGGCCGTGATAAACACGGGGAATGAGCCACAGCCATTCTCACGACCATCATGGTCACAGCCACGATCACCCAGACCACGCACATGATGGCCATGCGCATAAAGACCATGCGCACGACGACCATGCGCATCATGGCCATCATCATGCACCCGTCGATTTCGGGCGCGCGTTTCTCATCGGCATCACGCTCAACACCGCCTTCGTCCTCATCGAAGGTCTTTATGGCTATCTGGCGAATTCGACCGCCCTGCTTGCTGACGCCGGACACAACCTCTCCGACGTGCTTGGCCTTGTCACCGCATGGATCGCGGCCGTGCTGTCGAAGCGCGCGCCCACCGCACGCTATACTTACGGCCTGCGCAACACATCCATTCTCGCGGCACTCGCCAATGCCGTGCTGCTGCTGATCGCGTGCGGCGCGATCCTGCTGGAGGCGGCGCAGCGTCTGATCGAACCGGAGCCGGTCAAAAGCGTCACCATCATCGTCGTGGCGACGATCGGCATTCTCGTCAACGGCGCGACCGCGTGGCTGTTCGCTTCCGGACAGAAAGGCGACATCAACATCCGTGGCGCGTATCTGCACATGATCGCCGACGCGGCAGTCTCGGCAGGCGTGGTCATCGCAGGTCTTGTCATCATGCAGACCGGCTGGCTGTGGGTCGATCCGCTTACCAGCCTTGTCGTGGTCGGCGTGATCGTCTGGAGTACATGGGGCTTGCTGCGCGAAAGCACGGCGATGTCGCTCGATGCCGTTCCCGCTTTCATCGATCCCTTGGCCGTGCGGGCGTTTCTTGAAAAACGGCCCGGCGTCTCCTCGATCCACGATCTTCATATCTGGCCGATCAGCACGACGGAGACGGCGCTCACCGCGCATCTCGTCACGCCCGGCGGGCATCCCGGCGACGGCTTTCTGACCGAAACCTGCCAACAGTTGCAGGAGCACTTCCGGATCAGCCACTCCACGATCCAGATCGAGATTTCCGAACACGGCAACTGCGCCCTTGCGCCCGATCATGTCATATGAAGGCTGGATGACGGATTCAGGCGCGCCATTACGTCACAAAAGTCGTTTAGACCTTGATTTCATCGGCGTTTTGTCGTTTTGAAAGGTTCTCGCTGGCGCGCCTCTGCCGCCGCTTGTTCCCCCCTGACAGTCTGGAGATTCAATGATGTCGTCCAATGCTTCGTCCGTGCATGCGCGCATCACAGGCCCCATCGTCATGGTCGGCTTCGGCTCGATCGGCAAGGGATTGCTGCCGCTGATCGAACGGCATTTCGACTACGACAAGTCGCGCGTCACGGTGATCGATCCCAAGGACGAAGGCCGCAAGGCGCATTGCGAAAAGCACAATGTGCGATTCATCCAGCAGGGACTGACCAAAGCCAATTATCGCGAACTGCTGACGCCGCTGCTCACCGAAGGCGGCGGGCAAGGCTTCTGCGTCAACGTCTCGGTCGATACCGGCTCCACCGACATCATGGAACTCTGCAACGAACTCGGCGCGCTTTACATCGACACGGTCAACGAGCCATGGCTCGGATTCTATTTCGATGCGTCGAAGGGCCCGGAAGCGCGCTCCAACTACGCGCTGCGCGAAAACACGCTGGCCGCCAAGAAAGCCCGTCCCGCAGGCTCGACGACGGCCGTCTCCTGCTGCGGCGCCAACCCCGGCATGGTCTCGTTCTTCGTCAAGCAGGCACTGATGAATGTCGCCGCCGACCTCAAGCTCAATGCGCCGAAGCCGAAGAGCCGGGCCGAATGGGCGGACCTGATGCGTCAGGCCGGCATCAAGGGCATTCACATCGCCGAGCGCGACACCCAGCGCTCGAAGAATCCGAAAGAGCCGGACGTGTTCGTCAACACCTGGTCGGTGGAAGGCTTCATCTCGGAGGGCGTACAGCCGTCCGAACTCGGCTGGGGCACCCACGAAAAATGGATGCCCGCGAATGCGCACACCCATCAAGCCGGTTGCGGCGCCGCGATCTACCTGATGCAGCCCGGCGCCGACACCCGCGTGCGCACCTGGTGCCCGACGCGCGGCGCGCAATACGGCTTCCTCGTCACCCACAACGAATCCATCTCGATCTCCGATTACTTCACGGTGCATGACGCATCGGGCACGGCCATCTACCGGCCGACCTGCCACTATGCCTATCACCCCGCGGATGATGCGGTGCTCTCGCTGCACGAAATGTTCGGCCGTGCCGCCAGGGCGCAGGAAAAACATCATATCCTCGATGAAAACGAGATCGTCGACGGCATCGACGAACTCGGCGTGCTGCTCTACGGCCACGACAACAATGCCTACTGGTACGGCTCGCAACTCTCCATCGAGGAGACGCGCAAGCTCGCGCCCTATCAGAACGCCACCGGCTTGCAGGTCACCTCGGCGCTGGTCGGGGGCATGGTGTGGGCGCTGGAAAACCCGACCAGAGGCATCGTCGAAACCGACGAGATGGATTTCGATCGCCTGCTGGAAATCCAGATGCCCTATCTCGGGCCGGTGAAGGGTTACTACACCGACTGGACGCCGCTGACGGATCGTCCGGGCCTGTTCCCGGAGGACATCGACACCTCGGATCCGTGGCAGTTCAAGAATGTTCTGGTGCGCTGATCGCGATCCAAAACGAAAGAGCCGGTGAAAGCCGGCTCTTTTTTATTCAAATGCTATTTTCTCACCGGCTCGCCGATCTTCTCGGCGGGCGCGGGAGGCAGCGCGGGCTTCGCACCCGCCTTCTGAGCATCCGCATCGGGACGCGCAGGCTCGGGCGGCGGCGTGGTCGGGCGCGCAGCTCCGGGCTCTAGCACCGGACCATCGGCCTTTCCGGCAGGCGCTGGCTGAGTTTCGGAGTTCGGCACTGTCGCCTGCGCAATCTCCTTGCGCGCCGCCAGTTGCGACCATGACAGCCCGGCCACCGTCAGCCCCATCGCCACCATGAAGGCGGCAAGCACAAGGTCGAGCCGGAACGGATTTTTCTGTCGCATATCCATGACCGCTTCCTTTCACGCGGAAGGATAACGGCTTGGCGCATGGTCAAGTTCCCGCCACCGTGCGGCACCAGCCTGCGATCCGTGCGGCCATTGGCGGCAAGCCGATCAACGGCAAGGCATCAGTCGTTGGAGGTGCTGGCGTCCCACGTCACATGGCGGACGCCGGGAAGACGTTCCAGGTCGCCGGTCACCGCATCGAGCTCCCCGGCCCTGACGGTATTGGCCACCAGCGTCGCGACGATCTCGACCACATTATCCGCGCGCGCGACGACCTCGATTTCGGCGACCGGATAATGCGCCTTATCGAGCGATTCCGTGAGCGCATCGCGCAAATCGCCGAGCGCGGCGGCGTTGGCGGTGAGCACCACCTGGTACGTTGCCTCGGCCGACCGCTCATCGAGCGGAATCCGGTTGATAGCGTTCACCAGCGGCCGCAACAACGTGTTGCCCGCCAGCACGAACACGGTCAACGCTCCCGCCTGCGCGATCATGTCGGCGCCCGCGCAGCAGCCGACTGCCGCCGATCCCCAGAGCGTGGCGGCCGTGTTGAGGCCGCGCACGTTCATGCCTTCCTTCATGATCACGCCGGCCCCGAGAAAGCCGATGCCGGAGACCACATAGGAAATGACGCGGACCGCGCCATCCGCATCGGTAATGGCCATCGCAAGATCGACAAAGGCGGCCGCTCCGACGGCGACCAGCACGTTGGTTCGCAGGCCCGCCGTGCGCAGCCGGAATTGACGCTCGGCGCCGATCAACGCGCCGAATACGAAGGCCGTCGTCAGGCTGACAAGCGTGTCGAAGAAGTCGGCGATATGAAAGGTCATCATGAAGCGCATGACCGCCTCATACCCGGCCCGCATGGTGGCTTGCAAGTCCGCATCATGCTCCGCAGGCCCATTTTGCGGACCGGCGAACCGCAACCGCGCTAGAGCGGCAGGAGACCGGCGTCGCCATCTTCCGTGGCAAGGGCGAGCAGCGTGCCCCTGGCATTCCATGCCAGCGCCGACACCGGTTCGCCGCCGTTGCGGCGGACCAGAATTTCCGCGCCGTCCTGAATGCGCACCATCAGGATGGTGCCGTCGCTGTAGCCCGCCGCGAGGATGTCGCTCTTCGGATGGCAGGCCACCGCCGTGACCTTCGCCTGTAAAGGCGCCAGCATGGCCGGCTCCTTGCCCATCGGCCCATCCTTGCTGCCGAACGGCCACAGGATCACGGTGTCCGCGCCGGAGGTGGCAAGAAGTTTTCCGCCCACGCTCCACGACATCGACCGCACGCGGCCGGGATAGCCGGTCATGCGCATGTGCTTGGCGTCGGCGAGCCGCCAGCCATGCAGCGCGGGCTCGTGCATCGCGGTGACGAGAAAGCGGTTATCGGCGCTGAACATGACGCCGAGATGCGAGCCCTTCCATTCCAGCACTTCCGGGGCCGCCTTCATGTTCGGAAACCACAGCGTCACGCCGTTGTAATGGGCGATCGCCAGACGCAGGCCTTTCGGCGCGAACGCAAGGCCGCCGACTGTCGAGGGCGCGTCGAAAGACTTTTCCGCGTCCTTGGTTTTCACGAACGCGGTCTTGCCCGCCGACCACGCGACGGTGCCATCCGCATGAACCGCCACGTTGTCGATCCAGCGGTGGCGGGCGTCCGTCGCGAGCGTTTCGATCTTGCCCCTGGCATCGACCGACACGATCTTGCCGTCGTCGCCGCCGGTGACGAGACGCCTGCCGTCAGACGTCGCGCACAGAATGCCGCCGCCATGCACGCCCAGTTGCGTGGCTTCGCCCTCGTTATCGGCGAGAACCACGGTCTCCTCGCCGTTCACGAACGCCGCCACCTCACCGATGAAATGCACGGCGGTGGCGGGCGCTTTCAGCGTGACCTTGAGAACTTTCTCGGTGACGGAAACGACGGACGCATCGGAAGACTCAAAACTCGACATCATGCAGCCGTCATCACGCGATCGTCTTGGCGAAGCCTTCGCGGATCCGCTGCTCGGGCAATTCGCGGCCGATGAAGACCACGCGGCTTTCGCGTTTCTCGTCCGGCTTCCATTTCCGCTGGTGATCGCCTTCGAGCATCATGTGCACGCCCTGGAATACGTAGCGGTCGTCATCGCCCTTGAAGGCAAGAATACCCTTGGAGCGCAAAATCTTCGCGCCGTCATTGGCAACAAGCTCCTGCAACCACGGCATGAACTTCATCGGGTCGAGCGGCTTTTCGGAGCGCAGCGACAAGGACTGCATGTCCTCGTCGTGATAGTGCTTCATGCCATGGCCGTGATGGTGATGGTGGTCGTGGTCATGATGATGGCCGTGATCGTGGCCATGACCATGCTCGCCGCAGCCGCAATCCGGCCCATGCTCATGGTCGTGATGATGGTGATGGTCGTGCTCGTCTTCCTCGAGGAAGGCAGGCTCCAGCTCCAGAATGCGGTCGAGATCGAACGCACCGCGCCCGAGCACGTCCGTCAGCTTCACCGCGCAGCGCTCGGTCTTGTGCAACGTGGCGTACGGATTGATCGCGCGGATGCGGCCCTCGACCTCGGCGAGTTCATCCTTGCTCACCAGATCGGTCTTGTTGAGCACGATAACGTCGGCGAAGGCGATCTGGTTCTTGGCTTCCGGAGCATCCTTCAGCCGCTCGCTGAGCCATTTAGCGTCCGCCACCGTCACCACCGCGTCGAGCGCGGTTTTCTGGCTTACTTCCTCATCGACGAAGAATGTCTGCGCCACGGGCGCCGGATCGGCGAGGCCCGTCGTCTCCAGAATAATGGCGTCGAACTTGCCCTTGCGCTTCATCAGCCCGTCGATGATGCGAACGAGATCGCCGCGCACCGTGCAGCAGACGCAGCCATTGTTCATCTCGAACACTTCCTCGTCGGCACCGACGATGAGATCGTTGTCGATGCCGATCTCGCCGAATTCGTTGACGATCACGGCGTATTTCTGGCCGTGGTTCTCCGACAGGATGCGGTTGAGCAGCGTGGTCTTGCCCGCGCCGAGATAGCCGGTGAGGACGGTGACGGGGATTTTGGAAGCAGCGTCGGACATGAAAACTCCGGAAACACCAGCGTGTCGGTGAGAGCCTTTATATTGTGCCGGGCGGCCCCAATGTAAGTGGAAAACAGCACAAATTTGGGCTGTTTCAGGCTTCCAGATGCGACCCCGGCACGAACCGGCGCAGCAGCCCGCCCGCAGGCCCCACGACCATCGACACGAAGTAGATTGCGCCCGCCGCCAGCACGACGGACGGCCCCGCGGGCGCATCGGTGGCCGACGCCAGAACGAGACCGAAATAGCCGGAGACAATGGCGCTGACGATGGCCACGAGGATGATCCGCGAAATATCACGCGACCAGAACTTCGCTATTCCCGCCGGAAGGATCATCATGCCGACCGCGAGCAGGGTACCTAGCGCGTTATAGGCGCTGACGAGATTCACCACGACAAAGGCCATGAAAACGAGATGCGCCAGCGCCCCGGCGCGTCCGGCGACGCGGATGAACAAGGGATCGACGCATTCCATGACGAGCGGCCGGTAGATCACGGCGAGGGCGCACAGCGTCAGCGTGGTGTTGAACGCGATGAGATAGAGAGCGCCCGCGTCGATCGTCTGCACGTCACCGAACAGAATTTCGATCAACTCATGGCTCGATCCGTGCGACGCGACGAGGATGACGCCGAGCGCGAGCGAGACGAGATAGAATACCGCGAGCGAGGCATCCTCCTTCATCTCGGTCACGCGCGTCATCAACCCCGAAAGCACGGCGACGACCAGACCGGCGATCAGTCCGCCGATCGTCATCATGATGCGATTCATCCCCGACAGCAGGAACGCGACCGCAACGCCCGGCAAGATGGCGTGCGACATCGCATCGCCCATCAGGCTCATCCGCCGCAGCATCAGGAACACGCCGATCGGGGCGCTGCCGAACGACAGCACGACGATCGCGACCAGCGCGCGGCGCATGGTTTCATCGGTGAAAGGTGCCGCGAAAATATCGAGCGTCATCAGGCGGCCTGCGATGTGTGCGGGTCCGCGCAGGGTGCGGCCGCGTCGTCGAACGCCTCGCACATCTGCCGCGCGCGGGAGAGGTGTTCGGCCGTCAGCACGTCATGCGTGGCACCCCACGCCACCGGCGTGCGCGCAAGCAGCAGCGTTTCGGGAAAATTCGCCCGCACCTCGCCAAGGTCGTGCAGCGCCGCCAGCACGGTGCGCCGCTCGCCGTGCCATTCCCGCACCAGCATCATGAGATCGGCGGCTGTTCCGGCGTCGATGGCGCTGAACGGCTCGTCGAGCAAAATCAGCCGCGCATTTTGCAGCATGACGCGCGCGAACAGCATCCGCTGCATCTGGCCGCCCGACAGCGTACCGATCGGCCGGCGTTCGAATCCGCTCAGGCCGACGGTCGTGATCGCCGCCTCGATGGACTTGCGGTCGGCTGCCTGGAAGCCGCCGAACGCCCCCTTGCGCCGCCATAACCCCAGACCGACGAAGTCAAAAACCGAAATCGGAAAATCCCGGTCGATGTCGGCGCTCTGCGGCAGATAGGCGATGTGGCGCGGATCGAGCCCGCCAAGATCGACGGCGCCCGAGAGCGGTTTGATGAGACCGGCGATGCCGCGAAACAGCGTCGATTTGCCCGCGCCATTCGACCCCACCACCGCCAGCAGCGCGCCCTCCTCGACCGTGCCATCGAGATGGTGGACGGCAGGATGGCGCTCATAGCCAAGCGTGAGGTCGCGAAAGGTGATCCGGGTGGTCACAGGGGCCCCATGGCGGCAATGACGAAGATCCAGAGCGCCGCCACGATCAGCAGCGACCCACCCAGCCGGGCAGCCAGCCCCATGCGCAGCAGCGACCACGGCACGGCCTGCGCCGGATGTGGCGTGGAGGGCGCGTGATGATGTCCCGCGGCCGCCTGGGACGCTCTCAGGTGCGTTCCGGCATGGTCATGGCCGCACGCATGGCCGTGTGAGGGACCATGAACCGAGCCTTGAACTGAACCTTGAACTGAACCTTGGGCCGAACTCTGGACCATGGAAATTGCCTCATATCCGGCAGCACCGCTGGCCAGTTAAAATGTTATATTATAACATATTTTCAAATAGCAAGGGCCGCGGCCCGGCCCTGTCCCGCGTCAGGAGAAATGACGCACGAGAGCAAGCCCCGCCACGAGGCCCGCGAGGCCCAGCAGGACCGATCCCACGACATAGGACAAGGCCGCCAGCCCGGCGCCGCGCTCGTACAGCGTCACAGCATCGAGCGAGAACGAGGAAAATGTGGTGTAGCCGCCGAGGATGCCGACCATGACGAACAGCCGCCAGGGCTGCGCCGCCTGCCCCTTGAAAGCGAGGTAGCCCGCGATCAGCCCCATCACCAGCGAGCCGGTGACGTTGATCACGAAGGTGCCGACGGGAAAGCCCGTGCCGAACAGCCGGACGCAAAGCTGGTTGACGGCATGGCGCAACGATGCGCCGAGCCCTCCGCCAATGAACACCAGCAGGTAGTTCATCCGAACCTCATATCCGCTTCGGCCGGCGGCTCCGGCCCCAGACAGAATGCCGCATCATAAAAAGGGGCGGCAGAAAGCCGCCCCTTTGCATATTGAATTTGAAACCGGCTGCAACTGTTACGAAGCCTTCGAGAGCAATTCCTCGACGTATTCCCAGTTCACAAGGTTCTCGATGAACGCCTTGAGATAGTCGGGACGGCGGTTGCGATAGTCGATGTAGTAGGAGTGCTCCCACACATCGACGCCGAGGATCGGGTTTCCGCCGTGGACCAGCGGGTTCTCGCCGTTCGGCGTCTTGGTGACTTCGAGCTTGCCGTTCTTCACCGAGAGCCAGGCCCAGCCGGAGCCGAACTGGCCCGCGCCGGCGGCGGCGAAATCGGCCTTGAACTTCTCGAAGCCGCCGAGATCCTCGTCGATCTTCTTGGCGAGCTTGCCGGGCAGCTTGGTGCCGCCGCCGTTCGGCTTCATCATTTTCCAGAAAAGGGTGTGGTTGTAATGCTGTGCGGCATTGTTGAACAAGCCTGCGTTCTTGCCGAACGAGCCCTTGACGATCTCCTCGAGCGACTTGCCCTCGAATTCGGTGCCCTTGAGCAGGTTGTTGCCGTTGGTGACGTAGGCCTGATGATGCTTGTCGTGGTGATACTCAAGCGTCTCCTTGGACATGTAAGGCTGGAGCGCATCATGAGCATACGGCAGGTCCGGAAGGGTAAAGGTCATAGGATACATCCGCGATCGTGAGAGAGAGTACGAAACTTAACGGCGCGGACTATAGAAGGTTTCCTCTCCGGAACATAGAACCTTCCGGCGCGGGAATGCTCCGCCCACGGGGCATGACGCCGCGCGTAAATCATGCGATAGCCTTGTTTAGACAGCTTCTTTTCGCCGCGTTGGCGGGCCCCCGGGGACGACAAAACGCTCATGAAACGTGTCTTGGCCGCACTCGTCGTTTGTCTTTTCCAGTTTCCGCTGGCCGCAGGTGCCACGGACATCCTGCTCATGAGCGGAGGCGCCCCGAAAGACGTGCTGATCACACTGATCCCGCAGTTTGAAAAAGCGACCGGCCATCGCGTGATCACACAGCACATCCTGGTTTCTGCATTGCGGCAAAAAATTCTGGCCGGAGAAAATGCCGATGTGCTGCTGATGCCGACCTCGGTTCTCGACAATCTCGCGACGATGCACAAAATCCAGCCGGAGGATCGTGCCGCATACGGAATTCTTAAACTTGTCGCAATCGTCAAGGACGGCGCGCCTCGCCCGAACATCTCAAGCATCGACGCCTTTCGCCGCGCTCTGGTGGATGCTCCATCGGTGGTCTATTCGACGCCGGCTTCGACGCCGAGCGGCGCGCACATGGCCAGCATGGTCTCCCGGCTCGGCATTTCCGAGATTGTCGAGCGCAAGGTGATCTACCGCCCCGCGCTGGAGGGCGGCGTCAGCATGGTGGCCGAAGGCCGCGCCGCCATCGGGATTTATCCGGCGAGCGAAGTCGTCCATGTCGAGGGCGTGGCTTCGCTCGGCCCCCTGCCCGAACCGCTGCAACTCACTCTGGTTTACGGCGGCGCGGTGGCAGCCACGAGCAAGGCTCCCGGACCGGCGCTGGAATTGATCCGCTTTCTCGGCCTCCCCCAAAACCGCGCCGTCTGGCAGCATGAGGGATTCGAAATTCCGCACTAACCTTTCAATGGTCAATCCGGGGGATATCCAGATGACAGCTTACAACGATCAAAACATCTTCGCGAAAATCCTGCGCGGCGAACTGCCCTGCCTGAAAGTGTTCGAGAACGACCGCACCTTCGCTTTCCTGGACATCATGCCGCGCTCGCCGGGCCACACGCTCGTGATCCCGCGCGCGGGTGCGCGTAACCTGCTGGACATCCGCGAGGAAGATTTCATGGAGGTCGCCCGCACCACCCGGGTCATCGCGCGCGCCGCAATGAAGGCGTTTGCCGCCGATGGCATCATCATTCAGCAATTCAGCGAACCCGCGAGCGGTCAGGTCGTCTTCCACCTGCACATGCACATCATGCCGGTGAAGGAAGGCGTTACGCTGCTGCCGCCGCAAAGCCGCAAGGAAGATCCCGCGGTGCTGGAAGACCACGCGGCGAAGCTAATTGCGGCGCTGAAGGCGTAAGCGCTTCTCAAGGCGGCAAACAAAAAGCGGGACGGCGAAAACCGTCCCGCTTTTTTGTCTTTGATAATTCCGGCTTACACGCCGAGGTAGCGCTGTAGCAATTCCGGCTGTTTCTTGATTTCCAGCGCCGGTCCCTCGTGAACGATATGGCCGTTGTTGATGATGTAAACGCGCTGCGCGAGCGCCAGCGTCGCGGCGAGGTTCTGTTCCACCAGCACGATGGTCTGCCCGGCGGCCGCCAGATCGCGGCAGGCCTTGACGAGATCGCGCACGATCACCGGCGCAAGACCCTCGAACGGCTCATCGAGCAGGATGATCTCCGGATCACGCACCAGTGCGCGCGCGATCGCCAGCATCTGCTGCTCGCCGCCCGACAGATCGGTGCCGCGGTTGTCGCGCCGTTCCTTGAGCCGCGGGAACATCTCGTAGACGCGATCGAGCGGCCAGCGCTTCGGCGCGGTGATGCCCGCGAGGATGATGTTTTCCTCGACGTTGAGGCTGCCGAAAATACGGCGATCCTCGTGCACAAGCTGCATGCCGGCCTGCGCGATGATGTGACTCTTCTTGCCCGCCAGATCCTGGCCATCGAACATGATGCTGCCGGAGCGCGGCGTCACCACGCCCATCAGGCTTTTCAGCGTCGTGCTCTTGCCCGCGCCATTGCGGCCGAGCAGCGCGACGACCTCGTTGCGGTTCACGTTCAGCGACACATCGAACAGAATGTGCGAGTCGCCGTAGTACGAATTCAGACCCTTGACCTCGAGCAGGCTCATTCGAGAACTCCCCCGAGATAGGCTTCCTGAACTTTCGGATTGTTCTTGATTTCCTCCGGCGTGCCTTCGACCAGCACACGACCCTCCTGCAAAACCGTAATTTTCTGGGCCAGCTCGAACAACGCATCCATGTCGTGATCGATCACGATCATGGTTCGGCCCTTCGCGATCGACTTCAGAAGTTTGACCGTCTCCACACGCTCGCGCGGGCTCATGCCCGCGAGCGGCTCGTCGAGCAACAACAGGCTCGGCGAGTTGGCGAGCGCAAGACCGATCTCAAGGCGCCGCTTCTCGCCATAGGCCAGTTCGGATACCGGAATATCGGCGCGGTCGATCAGGTTCACCATGGAAAGCGTTTGATCGACCTGCTGGTTCAATCCCTTGACGCTGTCGATCCGCCGCAACAGGTCGAGACGGAACTTGCCGCGCAGGTCGCCGAGAACCGCGATAATCAGATTCTCGCGAACGGTGAGACGCGTGAACAACTGATTGACCTGATAGCTCTTGGTCAGACCGAGCTGGCAGACATCGGTCACGGTCTTGCCGGTAATGTCGTGGCCCTCGAAGATGATGTTGCCCGAGGTCGGCGCCACTTCGCAGGTCAGCATCTTGAAGAAGGTGGACTTGCCTGCGCCGTTGGGGCCGATGATGCCGCGCAATTCACCGTGGTTGACGGTGAAGTTGATGTCGCTGTTGGCAACGAGACCGCCATACCGCTTGGTCAGGCCCGTCGCCTGCAAGATCGGCCCGCTGTAACCATCGAGGGCGCGCTGACGCGGCGGCATCGGCGAGGCAACCGGCTCATGCGCGATTTCGGCCTCCGCGATTTCCTGCTCCTGTTCGGCCGTCATGCCGGGAACAGGCGCATCCTCTTTCGGCTCTTCCACGGAGCGGCGCACGAAGATCAGATTGTAGAGATCGTGGATGCCGCCGATCAGGCCGCGGCGAAGGAAGCAGACCAGCAACACGAAGACGACGCCCAGCACCAGCTTCCATGCCGCGCCAAGGCCGAGCGCCGCTTGCAGGAAGTCTTGCAGGAACAGCCACACCGTCGCGCCGAGCAGCGGCCCGAACAACGTGCCGGTGCCGCCGATCGCCGTCATCATCACGAGTTGCGCCGACGTGTCGAACATGAAGGCATCCGGCGGCATGAATGCCTGCATGACGCCAAGCAGACCACCGGCGAAACCCGCATAGGCCGCCGCGACGACGAAGGCCGTGAGCTTATAGCCGTGGACGTTGTGACCGACCGCCGCCGCGCGCAGCGGATTGTCGCGGATCGCCCGCAGCACCGCGCCGACCGGCGAACGCACGATCCGCAAGCCCAGCACGATGCCGATGAAGTACCAGAACGCCAGGAAGATATAGAGCGACCAGCCGCTGGAGAAATGGAACGAGGCGAAGCCGAGGTCGAACGTCGGGCTCGGCACGCCCGGCAGGCCGTTCTCGCCGCCGGTCCATTCCGACAGCGGATTGAACTCGACGAAGAAGAACACCTCCGCGATAGCCACCGTGATCATCGCGAAGTAGATGCCGGTGCTGCGCAACGCGACGAGGCCGACAAGATAGCCGACCACGGCCGCGGCGATCATGCCGATGAACAGCGCCGTCACCACATGGGGAAAACCGGTGATCGTCAGAAGGTAGGCCGCGACGAAGCCGCCGGTGCCGTAAAGCGCCGACTGGCCGAACGACAGCAGGCCGGTGAAGCCGAACAGGATGTCGAAGCCGATACCGAACAGTCCCCACACCAGAATGCGGTTGACGGTGTTCGGCGCGAATCCGAGGTGCGGCAGAATGAAAGGAGCGATGATCAGGCCGATGGCCGTCAGCGTCTCAATCAGAAAAGGGCGTTGCTTGATCATGAATGAACCGTTCCTATGCCCGGCTTTGCGAGCCAAACAGCCCGTGCGGCCGCAGCACCAGCACGAGCGTCATTGCCGCGAACAGCATGACGTAGGCGTAGCCTGGATTGATCATTGAAGTGATGCTGATGATCTCGCCCGCGATCAGGCCGCCGAGAATGGCGCCCGGGAACGAGCCGACACCGCCGATGACGATGACCACGAAGGTCTGCACCAGGATCGCCTCACCCATGTCGGGGGTCAGCGACACCACGGGAGCGTTGATGATGCCCGCGAAGCCGGCGGCCATTGCGCCGATACCGAACACGATCATGAAAACGCGGAAGACGTTGATGCCGAGCGTCGACACCATCATCGAGTCCTCGATGCCGGCGCGAACGATCATGCCGAGGCGCGTGCGATAGAGCACGAGATAAAGCGCCAGAAGCGCGACCGCCACGATGCCGACGAGGGCCAGGCGATAGGTCGGATAGTACATGAAGCCCAAGGATGTGATGCCGGCGAATATCTTCGGCGCGGGCACCGTCAGCGACAGGCTGCCGAAGAAGAAGCGCACGATTTCAACGATGCAGATGCCGATGCCGAACGTCACCAGCAACTGATCCTCGTCCGGGCGGCCATAAAAATACCGGATGATGACTCTCTCCATCACCACGCCGGCAATCATGACGAACAGCGAACCCGCCAGCACCGCGATGATGAAGGAGCCGGTGTAGGTGAAGGCCACGTACCCGGCATAGCCGCCCAGCATGAACATCGCGCCGTGCGCAAGGTTCAGAACGCCGAGCGTGCCGTAGATGATCGTGAGACCCGACGAAATCAGCGCCAGAAGCGCACCGAGCACAAGCCCGTTGAACAACTGCGAAACGAAATTTGGCCAATTGATCACTTGTTTCCAGCCCGCAAAATTTCTTTTTGCAACCGTTGTAAGCCTTCGTCTCGCGACGTGGCCCAACGCCTGTTGAGTATCATCCCGACCGTTAAAGCCGGCACCTGACACGAAGTCGCATCAGGCGCCGGCGTTCAACGAGAGATAGCTATCAGGTGTAATCGCCGAGCTTGCAGCCGAACGCATCCGGCTTCTGGATCACCTTGTCGCCGGGGATGATTTCCACGATGTCGTAGTAATCTTCCTTGTTCTTCATGTCGGAAGGCTTCTTGCCCCTGACGATGATGACCGGACGGACGCACTGATGATCCTCGGGCCGATAGTGCACATCGCCGACGAGCGACGGAATGGTCTCGCCCTTCTCGTAGGCCTTGATGATATCCGGCGGATAGAAGCTCTTGGCTTCCTCGGCCATGCGGGCCCAGTGCACGAAGCCCATATAGGCGTTCTCCGCGCCCCACTCCGGCTTGTAGCCGTACTTCTTCTCGAAGGAGTCGTTGAACATCTTGGCGAGCGGGAACTGGTCCTCGAGGGTCCACCAGTAGTCGGTGGCCGCATAGACGCCGGCGAGCAGGCCGCCGCCGACTTCGCGCGCAAGGAACGGCACCTGATAGGGCACGACAAGTTTCATCTTGTCGAAGATGCCGAACTGCTTGGCCTGCTGGGTCGAGAGCACGCAGTCATGACCCCAGTTGACGTTGATGAGCACGTCGGCGCCGGAGTTGGCGACGTTCAGGAGGTAGGACGAATAGTCGGGCGCGCCGAGCGGCGACACCTGGTTGGTGACCGTGGTCCAGCCCTGACCCTTCAGGTAGTTCTCGACCGAGGCCGTCGTGGTGTGCCCGTAAGTGTAGTCCGGCGTCATGTAGGCGGCTTTCTTGCCCTTGCCGAAGGTCTTGACGATCTGCGGGCCGATCGCATTGGCCGCCATCTCGCCGTAGAAGCACTGACGGAAACCGTAGCGGACGCAATCCTTGCCGGTGGTGTCGTTCGAACCGGAAATGCCGGCGACGTACATCACCTTCTCGCGCTGGGCGAGCTTGTTCAGTGCCACCGCGACCGCCGACGAGGTCGAACCGGTCATCAGCACCACCTTGTTCTCGGTGATGAAGCGCTGCTGGGCCTGCACGGCGATGTTCGGCTTGGCGCCGCTGTCCGCGACCACCAGCTTCACTTCCTTGCCGAGAACGCCCTTGCTGGTCTTCGGCGACAATTTCTTGACGAGATCATGGCCGGTGTTGAGGTGCTCGACCGCGAGCTCCCAGCCCTTCAACTCGTCTTCGCCCTGCACGGCATAGGTGCCGGTGCGCGGCACGGCGACACCGAACGTAATCGTGCTGCCGGAGGAGCCGGCGGGATAAGTACCGATCGGTGCATTCTCAGCGAAAGCCGGCATGGACAGGCCGCCCGACAGCGCAGCGCCGCCAATCAACCCCGCGCTGCCTTGCAGCAATGCGCGGCGCGACAACCCAGAATAGAGAATTTCATTGATCTTCGTCATCAGTAACCTCCCAAATATTGTTGCGGCTTATGATGAGCTGGCGAAAGCAGATGAAATTCCGCAGCCCTCGTTTATATTTATGCCGGTTCCTTTGAATTCCTTTCCTCCCAATTCTGTCAATGTCACTTTGGTCGAACGGGCCCGCGCCGGACACCGTTAAGGATATTTGCGCGCCTGCGTGAACTTCGAGAAAGCAGCATAAAAAGCCGACTTCAGAGAATTTTCCGTAACTTGAATGCAAACCGCGCATCTCATGCTTATCCGTAAGGATGATGCGCCCCGGTGCCGCATGCGACCCTATGTTTAGTCGTATTACGACCATTCAGAAGATTATTCTCTCGATAGCTGGCGATTTATCTCCCTGATCGAAGCGGCAACTTTCGCGGCCGATGCTTCAGGCATCTCGCGGGAGCACATGCGATGTTGTTCCGTCGCAACCAAACGGTAACATGACGTCTCTCACCTGGGAGACTGACCATGAGCATTTCAGACGGATCACATCACAGTCTAGGCAGCGCCCTGCATTCCCTCCGCACGAAGTGGCGATGGGTTCTCGCACTCGGTATCGTGTATGTCGTTGCCGGCGTCATCGCGCTCGGCAATGAACTTTTCAGCACCTTCGTCTCGGTGGCCATCATCGGCGCCGTGATGTTCGTGTCGGGAATTTTCGAAATCTTCAGCGCCTTCCAGATGAAAACCTGGAGCAGCTTCTTCCTGTGGATCGCACTGGGTGCGCTCTATGCCGCAGCCGGAATTCTGGTGTGGGTCAATCCGCTGCTCGCGGCCGGCGCCTTCACGCTGCTGATCGGCATCGCCCTGATCGCTTCAGGTCTGGTGCGCATCATGCTCGCCTTCCGCCTGCCGGACACAGCGCCGCGATTCTGGATCTGCCTGTCCGGCGCCATCACCGTTTTGCTGGGTGCGATCATCCTCAGCCAGTGGCCGGTTTCAAGCCTCTATGTGCTCGGACTGTTTCTCGGCATCGATCTATTGTTCGCGGGATTCGGCTGGATCGGAATGGCGCTCAAGCTGCGGCGCTGACACCGGACCAAAAACAAAAACCCCGATGTTCTTTCGAACATCGGGGTTCCGTAAATCTGCCATCGCAGAAACGACTGGCCGGTGATTGGTTGCGGGGCCAGGATTTGAACCTGGGACCTTCAGGTTATGAGCCTGACGAGCTACCGGGCTGCTCCACCCCGCGCCAATCCGGTTTCAGGAGAACACCAGGGATACGCCTCGACGCTAAAGCGCCGAACGTCTCGCCCGCCAACTCCTGAGAAAGGGGACCGGGCCGAAAGGCCCGCGACGACTGCTATGTATCAACCGCCTTCCGCTTTGGAAAGGGCTGGGACGGTGTTTTTTACGCTTTTACGACGCCAAACCGGCCTATTTCGGGGATTATGAGACTGGCGCGGCCGGGAACACGGCGGCAGATCAGCCGCGCGACCGGTGAGGCTTATCCCGCGATCGCTATTCCTCGTCCCGCATCACCGCGTTGAGCTTGTCGTAGTATTTCGTCACC